>CAKTXP010000089.1 GCA_934631055.1 uncultured Clostridia bacterium
TGCATGGATGCGGCGACGGATTGCTATGGGCGAAATTATCATATGGCGAAAACGGTCGATCAGGTTTTGGAAGAGTTTCGCAGGGATAGCGGCACGCGTTATAACCCCGATCTGGTTCAGTTCCTCAGCGAAAATGCAGAGCTTCAGGAAACGCTGCGCGTCATTGCGGGAAAGAAGCGGCTGGAGATTTATTACGAAACGTATAAGAGATACTTTATGTAATGCGGCTTTGCTGATTGACAACGTAAGCTAAAAAGGACTTTCGTTTTCTGCTTGTGCAGAAAGCAAAAGTCCTTTTTGCATCACCTTGTGCAAACGATTTAAGCCGTCGCGAAGCGAAAGAAAGGGTGCAGGGAACAAGATTCCCTGCCGGAGTTTGGGACACGCATCCCTTTACTTTTCCATCCATTCCCAGAGCCTTTGCAGCTCTTCCTCGCTGGTGTATTGCAGAACGATCTTGCCCTTCTCCTGCGTGCCTTCCAGCTTGACTTTCAGCCCCGTCGCATGGCGCAGGCGCTCGGTCAGCTCTTCGTATTCAATCGGCAGGGCGGCGGGTTCCGGCTTTTCCTTCTTCACGGTCTGCGCGTTCTTGGCGGCGGCTTCAAGCTGGCGTACAGACCAGCCGAACTGCATCGTTTTGGCAAATAACCCTGCCTGCAATTCCGCGTTGTCGATGCCCGCCAGTACGCGCGCGTGACCCGCGGAAAGCGAGCCGTCGATGACCGCGTTCTGGATGCGCTCCGGCAGGTTCAGCAGGCGCAGAATGTTGGCAACGGCGCTGCGGCTGCGACCGATGCGCTCGGCGACGACCTCCTGCGTCAGCGCGCATTCCTCCATCAGGCGGCGGATGCCGCGCGCTTCTTCGATGGCGTTGAGGTCTTCGCGCTGGATGTTCTCGACCAGCGCCGCTTCCTGACGGCGCACATCGTCCCAATCGCGGACGATTGCCGGAATGGTCGAAAGGTTTGCCAGCCTTGCCGCGCGCCAGCGGCGCTCGCCTGCGATGATGGTATAGCGTCCGCCGTCGCGGGCGACGAGGATCGGCGAGAGGACGCCGTTGTGGCGGATGGAGTCCGCCAGCGCCAGCAGCGCGTCGTCGTCAAACTTTTTGCGCGGCTGGTTCCGATTCGGGTCGATGTCCCCGACGGAAAGCTCCACCACGGCGTCGGCAGGCACGGGCGCAGGGCTTTCGCTGACCTGATCGACGGATTCCACCACTTCTTCCACATCCGGCAGGATAGCGCTCAGACCCCTGCCCAATCCCATTTTCTTCGCCATGACGGTTCATGCCTTTCTTTCGGTTTAAGGGGGAACGATTGGGGCTTTGCCCCAATCCCCGCTGAGGGACAATAATCCCTCAGGCTCCCTTCTTCGCTTCGCGGCGGCTTGAATATGCTTTCTTTCAGCTATCGCTTCGCGATAGCGTAGTGAGAAATCCAAGAACCTCAGGTTCTTGGCAGGGTTTGGAACAGAGCTCCAAACGTTCCCCTTATTCTCTCTCTAAAAACTCCTTTGCCAGCTGCTGATAGCTCTGTGCGCCCAGCGAACGCGGGTCGTACAGATGGATCGGC
Organism: uncultured Clostridia bacterium; assembly: GCA_934631055.1. Classification (GTDB taxonomy): domain Bacteria; phylum Bacillota; class Clostridia; order Christensenellales; family Aristaeellaceae; genus Ventricola. The sequence continues at coordinate 1,572 of CAKTXP010000089.1, forward strand.
AGCCCGTGGCTGGGCGCTTCGCCCAGACGCACGTTGCGCGGAATGACGGTCTTATACACCTTGTTCTTAAAGACCTTACGGACTTCCTGCGCGACCTGTACGCCCAGATTGGTGCGCGCGTCGAGCATCGTCAGCACAACGCCCTCGATGGCGAGATGGCGATTCATCTTCTGAACCTTCTGAATCGTTCCCATCAGCGCGCTGACGCCTTCCAGCGCATAGTATTCGCACTGAATCGGAATCAGCACGCCGTCCGCCGCGCAGAGCGCGTTGAGCGTAATCAAGCCCAGCGACGGCGGGCAGTCGATAAAGATATAATCAAAGTCGTCTTTTGCGCCTTCCAGCATCTGCGTCATGATGCGCTCGCGATGTTCCATGCCCGCCAGCTCGATCTCCGCGCCCGCCAGCCGGATATCCGCGGGGAGGACCATCAGTCCTTCGACCGCCGTTTTGGCGAGCGCATCCTTCAGCGGCGTTTCGCCCGCCATCACTTCGTAGACGGTTGGCGTCTTTTCCTTGACGCGGACGCCCAGACCGCTGGATGTATTGCCCTGCGGATCCGCGTCCACGACCAGCACGCGCTTTCCCTGCGCCGCCACGCAGGCGGAGAGGTTGACGCTGGTGGTCGTCTTGCCGACGCCGCCTTTCTGATTGGTGATTGCAATGATTTTAGCCATGATATCCCCCGACGCCTGCCGTATTCAGGCGTATCCGTTAAAAATAAAAAATCGCATAAAGCCCGGTTATATGCAGCCCGTAAACGAATGAAAGCGGCAGAACGGATATTACTGCGCCTGACCGTTTTCTTCAAGTACCTGAAGAAGCCACTTTCGGTCGATGTCGTCCAAAGGAAAGCGCCTGACCAATTCGCGCATGGCGGCGAACGACCCTTCGCGGGAAAGGTCGAACAGCGCGTCCGTCAGCGTCGGGCTGACGTCCATGCGTGCATAGGAGAGCGCGAGGAGCCTGTCGGACAGGTCGCGCAGCATCTCGCTCGTCACGAGCATCTTCTGTCCGTTATCCAGCGTCACGCGCATCTTTCCGCCGGTTGCCTGATAGACACTGTTGAACAGTGTGGAGTCCAGCTTCCGCCAGAGCAGCGCCAGACTGTCGCTCGTGCGCATAAATCGGAAGAGAAGCTCATTGACCGTATAAGCCAGTTCGGGACACGCCTCAAGCATCCTGCCGCCAAAGGCAGCGCACAGCATGTGTTCGACCTGTTCAAGCCTGCCGGGCATACGCATACCCCTCCCCCGCAACAGCGTCATTTGCATACCCATTCCATCATATCCTGTATACTATTCTACACGCAAAGCGAAACTCCCGCAAGGGTTTTTCAAAAAAGCACGAAAATGTCGCAAAGCGCGTTGGTCGGTTTACAATTTCAGTCCGATGGCGTATACTGATACCAAATCCAATATTTATGTCCGGAGGAGGTTTCCGATGGTATCATCTGCTGTTTGCGAGCGCGTTATCGCCCGCGCCCTGTCGCGCGGCGGCACGTTCGCCGAGATCTTTATCGAGGATTCGCGCAACTTTGCCATGTCTCTGCGCGATGGACACATTGAAAATGCCGCGCTTTCCCGTCCCTACGGCGCGGGCGTGCGCGTCTATGACGGACTGCGCTCCATTTATGTTTATACCAGCGACGTCAGCGAGAACGGTCTCCTGCGCGCTGCCGACCGCGCCGCCGCGGCTGTGGCCGATACGCCGGTCTCCGTCGGCGATATCAAGCTTGCCGAGCGCGCGAACGGGAATATCCATCCGGTCAGAACGCCGTTTTTGACCGTGGACGCGCAGAAGCGCGCCGACGTTCTGCGCAGCGCGGACAGGGCTGCCCGCGCCGTGTCTGCGAACATCGTGCAGGTTTCCGCGGGGCTGCTCTCCCGCGAACAGCATGTGCTGATTGCCAACAGCGAAGGGCTGTATACCGGCGATACCCGCGTTTATACCCGCCTGCTCTGCTCCGCTGTCGCCAGCGACGGCAGGGAGAACCAGACCGGCACGCGCAACCCCGGCGCGCTGATGGGCTTTGAGCTGTTCGATACCCGCGTAGATCCGGAAAAGACGGGTCATGACGCGGCAAAGTCCGCGCTGACGATGCTGACCGCGCCGTACTGCGCGGCGGGCGAGATGCCGGTCGTCATCGCGGGCGGATTCGGCGGCGTTATCTTCCATGAAGCCTGCGGCCATGCGCTGGAGGCGACGAGCGTCGCGCCGGGTACGTCCGTTTTCGCGGGCAAGCTTGGTCAGCAGATCGCCGCGCCGTGCGTCACCGCCATCGACGACGGCACCATGCCCAACGAATGGGGCAGCGAGAATATCGACGACGAAGGCACGCCGACCACACGCCTGGTTCTGATTGAAAACGGCATCCTGCGCAACTATATGATCGACCGGCTCAACGGGCGCAAGATGGGCATGGCGCCCACCGGCAGCGCGCGCCGCGAGAGCTATGCCTTCGCGCCGACCAGCCGCATGCGCAATACGTTCATCGCGCCCGGCAAGGACGACGACGATGAGATGATCCGCACCATGGGCGACGGACTGTATGCCGCGCAGATGGGCGGCGGCAGCGTCAACCCGGCGACGGGCGAATTCAATTTCGCCGTACAGGAGGGCTACCTTGTCCGCGATGGTAAGATCGTCTCCCCCGTGCGCGGCGCGTCGCTCATCGGAAAAGGCAATCAGATCCTCATGCGGATCGACCGCGTTGGCAAACATATGACCATGGGTCAGGGCATGTGCGGCTCGCTGAGCGGCAGCGTGCCGACCAACGTCGGTCAGCCGACCATCCGCGTAAGCAGCCTGACAGTCGGCGGAAAGTGAGGACAGCATGGAACTGAATCTTTCTCAATTCATCACCCGCCTGTTCGCGGCGGCACAGGCGGCGGGCATTGCCCCCGCGGAAGCCGCCTGCTCGCAGAGCGATTCCTTTAACACCCGCGTCCGCCGCGGCGAGCTGGAAGCCTATCAGGTCAGCGAGCGCGTCAGCCTGACCCTCCGCGGTCAGGTCGGCGGGCGCATCGGCACCGCCAGCACGCAGGCGCTCACCGAGGAGAGCATCCCGATGCTCGTTCAGGGCGTTCTGGACAGCGCCGCGCTGATTGAAACGGACGAGCAGGACGCCATCCTGCCGCCGGACGAGCAGTATGCTCAGGTCTGCAATTATTCCGATGCGGTCAGCAGCGTCACCGCCGAGCAGAAGATCGCTTTGGCGCGAGAGATTGATGAAAATCTGAAATCCGACGACGTGAGGCTCACGCCGGACGTCTGTGCCGTTGCCTCCGGCGAGGAAACGTTCACCCTGAAGAATACGCTGGGGCTTGACCTTGAGCACAGCAGCAACATGATTTACGCGATGGCGAGTTCCATCGCCCGCGACGGAGAACATGCGTCGGTCGGCAGCGGGCTGCGCTGGGGCTATGGTCTGGATGCGCTGAAAGCGGATGAAATCGCGGCGGAATGCAACAAGGATGCGCTTCAAAAGCTGGAAGCCGGACGCATGAAGAGTGGCGTTTATCCCGTCGTCATCAAGAATACGGCGATGGCGGATCTGCTGACGACGTTCTGCGGCATTTTCTCCGCCGACAACGCGCAGAAGGGGCTGTCCCTGCTCGCGGGACGCGAGGGCGAGACTATCGCCAGCGCATCCGTTACGCTGACGGACGACCCGCTGATGCCGTGGGGTATGGCGAGCTGTCCGTTCGACCGCGAGGGCGCGGCGGCCTATACCAAGAACGTCATTGACGGCGGCGTGCTGAAAACGCTGCTGCACAATCGCAAGACCGCGAAAAAAGCGGGCTGCAAGACGACCGGCAACGCCGCCGGCGCGGGACAGGTCGCGCCGAGCAACCTGTTCATCAAGCCGGGCGAGCTTTCGCTGGACGAGCTGCTGAGCAATCTGGGCGACGGTCTGTATCTGACCGAGGTCTCCGGTCTGCATGCGGGCGCGAACCCCATCAGCGGCGACTTCTCTCTGCTCTCCCGCGGCTTTGAGGTCAAGGGTGGAAAGCTCGTCCGCGCGGTCGAGGAATTCACCGTCGCCGGCAATTTCTACCAGCTGCTCAAGGACATCACCGGTGTTGGCAGCAACCTGTATTTTGAAGCGTCGCCGATCGGCTCCCCCGCCGTTCTGGTCAAGAGTCTGAGCGTCGCAGGCGAGTAAGCGCCATCCGCCTCCCCTGAAAAGGGGAGGTTTTTTGTTAGGAGGGTTACGCTGGGCTGCCGCCCAGACCCGCCTGAGGGATTTCATCCCTCAGACTCCCTTCTCCGCTTCGCGGCGGTTTTAATCATCTTTATCGAACGATGCGCATGCGCATCGTATGCTCATATAGATTAAAGCCGCCGCGAAGCGGAGAAAGGGTGCAGGGAACGACGTTCCCTGCTGGGGTTTGGGGCAAAGCCCCAATCGTTCTCTCCGTCCTCCCGTTTGACAGGAAACCTTAATCGCCGTATAATGATAAACACCCATTTTTTCTTGATAGAGGAGATTCCGCCGTTCATGAAGCCGCTCGATCAATTCAGGCGAACCCCGCTCCGACGCTACGATCAGGCGCCGCCGCCCCCGCCGGAGGAAAAGCGCACGCTTGAGCCCGCTATCCGAAAGCGCTATTTCGATGTGCCTGCGTTTCAGCATGGGCGCATCGACAGGCTGCTCGGCGGCGCGCTATGCGCCGTCATGCTGCTGACGCTCTGCAACGCCAGTGCGCCGATGAGCGATGTTCCCAGCGTACAGGAACGCTTCACGCAATGGGCGGCTGTTCAGAACGAAAAAACGGTGCAGAGCCTGCCCGGCTCGACGCCCGAACCGGACAGCACGTTAGCTGCCGCCGCGAGCTTTGACCCCGAAGCGGAAAAGCAGGCGGTCAAGCAGGAAGCCAAAGAGGAAACCGTCATCGCGCAGACTGAGACGAAAGCAGATGTTACGCAGAACGTCGCTCAGGCAGATACATCGACCGGTTTCAAACATTACGAATCGGGTCAGCTCCACTACGAAGACGACAGCATGACTGTTTCCATCGAGCAGAAGCAGAAGGACGGCATGACCTATTTCGTCTGCGATATTCAGCTGACCAGCGTCGATCAGTTCCGAACGGCGTTTGCGGGCGACGATTTCAAGAGCGGCATCTATGAAGCGGTCAGCGATATTGCCAGCCGCTACAATCCCGTTCTGGCAATTAACGCGGACTTCTGCCGCTATCATCGAAACGGCGTCATCATCCGCAACGGCGAGGTGCTGCGCCGTCAGAACATCACCAAGCACCATCTGCTCATCGTCGATGAAAACGGCAGCCTTTCCGCCCAGACGGACAGAACGGGCAAGCAGGGACTTGTCGCCAACAAGCTTGAGCAGGCGAACACCTGGCAGACGTTTGAATTCGGCCCCGTTCTGGTGCAGAACGGCGAGGCGGCGACGCTGCCGAACAGCTTCTATGTCAATTGTCACGACGGCTATTACGAGCCGCGCACGGCGATCGGACAGCTTGGGCCGCTGCATTACATCGTCATCGTTGTAGACGGCCGCCGAGACGGCTATTCCACCGGCGCGAGCATCCCACAGCTTCAACAGCTATTTCTAGACGAAGGTGCGGAATTTGCCTTCAACCTGGACGGCGGCGGCTCGACAACGCTCTACTTCCGCGGCGAGGTCATCAACATGCCGTCCGGCGGCAAAGAGCGTTCTGTGAGCGACATCATCATGTTTACCGCGAAATGATGGGGACGGTTGGGGCGCTGCCCCAAACCCCGGCAGGGGGATGATCCCCCTGCACCCTGCACTTCGCTTTGCGCAGGTTTTAATCTATATAAGCATACGATGCGCATGCGCATCGTTCGATAAAGTTGATTAAAACCGCCGCGAAGCGTAGAAGGAAGTCTGAGGGATAATATCCCTCAGGCAGGGTTTGGGGCGACAGCCCCAATCGTTCCCTTCCGTACTCAATTGTAGAGGTTATTATGAAAAAATTGTTTTATCTCGTTGCGCTCGTTGCGGCGCTCTGTGTTCCGACCTGCGCAATGGCGGCGACTGAACCGAATACCAAGACCATCGAGGAGACCACCTCCTACGAAAGCGATACCATCCGGATTACCATCGACCGCTGGTGTTACGCTTTTAACCGCACGAGCCTGCGATTCTTCGTCGCCAATATCTATGTGAATGATCCGGCGCAGCTCCAGACCGCGTTTGCCGGCGAGCAGTATTCCAAGGATAACGCGGAGGCAACCAGCGTGATCGCCGAACGGCATGACGCTGTGCTGGCAGTCAACGGCGACTATTATAACTACAAAGATAAGAACGGACTGATTATCCGCAACGGCGTGCTTTACCGCGATGCGGCTTCTACCCGCGACCAGCTGCTCGTCATGAGCGACGGCACGTTTGTCGCTCTGCCCAGCGGGACTTATACGGTTGGCGAGGGACAGAAGTACATCGACGAGGGCGTTGTGCAGAGCTTTTCGTTCGGCCCGCTGCTCGTGAACGACGGTCAGGCGGTCGAGCTGCCCAGCAAGTACATCATTTCGACAAAAGATACCATCCGCGAGCCGCGCACCGCCATCGGTCAAGTCGATGCGAATCACTATGTCGTCATCGTCGCCGACGGACGCCGCGACGGATGGAGCGATAAGGGCATGACCTTGCAGGAGCTTCAGCAGGTTTTTGTCGAGCAGGGCTGCAAGGTCGCCTACAATCTGGATGGCGGCGGAAGCGCAACGATGGTCATGGGCGCTGAGCGCGTCAATAAGACGAGCGGTTCCCGCGAGCGCAACGTCAGCGACATCGTTTATTTCACAAAGTGAGTTTTTCAACGAACGAAGGGTCTGTGTTGGATCTCGTCCGGAAAGCGGACGCGCACGGCGCGCTCCTGCTGACGAACAGGTTTCCGTAAGCATCAAGCGTTTTTTCCGAAAGGGGCGCATCTATGAAATCACGCGTCTGCGTTCTTCTGCTTCTTCTGGCGCTGTCTGCCCTGCCCGCCTATGCGGAAGAGGGAAGCCCGCTGCTGAGCGTCGATGACCTGCTTTCGCTGGAGGAAAGCTACGAAACGTTTCTGGAACAGCTTGGAGATTTGGCGGTTGAACGCGGTCTGCTTTCCGACGATGAGCGCGCCGCGTGGCATGATGCCCAGATGGGCGATTTCTTCCAAAATGGCGGCTATGGTTCGATTCTTGTCAACTATATGCCGGGCGCATTGGGCTATACCCGCGAGGAAGATACGCTGCTTACGCTGCATGCCGGATTGGACGGCGGCGCGCTGGAACTGATGACCATGCGCCGCTATACGCCAAGGGACAGCACGCTTTCGGGTTTGATGCTGACCCCGTCGATGGCTGACGATTCCGGTATGCCGCTGGACGCGCATTATTCGTTCGGTTCGACGAGCGGCGTCTTTATGAAATGGGATGCGCTGCTGGGCGCATATGTCAGCGTCGGCGCGACGGCGGAGAGCGACGGCGAGACTGTCGTCTGGAGCGATCAGACGCCCGCGGAGAACGCGAAAAACCCTATAATCACTATCACCGTAACCAACGGACAGGAATCGCTCGGCGAAGCCGCTCTGACCCTGACCGTGGACGGCGAAGGCTATCGCGTGGAGGATGACGCGCTGAATTAAAAAAAGCGGGGCTGACCCGCTTTTTTTGATCCATGGAAAATGGCGTAAAACCGCTTGCGTGAAAGGATGATTTATCCGATATTCTGCAAAATCAACACGATGCCGGAGAATATGAGCAGCAGCAAAACCAGT
>CAKTXP010000090.1 GCA_934631055.1 uncultured Clostridia bacterium
CATGCGGGGAAAAGACTAAAAGATCCCAACAATAGCTCAAATTTCATCCACCGAATCAGCGCAATTCATTTAATTTCTCGAACACGCCGAAAGTCAGATAGCAATCCCTGAGCGCACGATGCGCGTCGGTCACATCCAAGCCAAAATAAGCGGCAAGCGTTGTAAGTTTATAATCCGGCACTCCCTCCATCTTGCGTTTGGCAAGCTGCAACGTATCTGCGTATGGATTCTTAAATTCCGGCAGACGGCATTTGCGGCACGCCGCTTTCAGAAAGGCGTAGTCAAAGCCCGCGTTATGGCAAAGGACGCGCCTTTTATCTACAAACGCAAGAAACTCTCGCATGGCTTCCTCCAACTTCTTTCCGCTTTGGCGCACCATATCATTGCTGATACCTGTCATCTGAACAATTGTGTCGGGGATATCCCTCTGCGGAACGACCAGTGTTTCAAAGGTATCCGCCACCTGATGATCGACGACATGCAGCGCGGCAATCTCAATGATCTCGTTCTCATCCGCCCGCAATCCCGTTGTTTCGACATCGACCACAACATAACCTTCCTGCTGTGCTTTTTTCTGCATGGCCGCACGAATGTTGCGGACTTTCTGCATCTGTGCGGCACGGCTCAGCGGGGCAGGCACATCCTCCTGCGCGGCAGCTTCCGAAGGTCTGAGCATCAACTGAATCCCGTCAAAATCCTTCGGAATCCACGTTGTGTTATGCACGCGGAAGTCCATCCCCTGCTCGTTGTTGGCGCTGAATACCATCGTCGCCCGCCCGTCGCGGACATTCTCGCATATCCTCTGCCAAAGCTCATCCCTCACCCTCGCGCTGACGCGCCCGACATAGACGCCTGCGTTGATCTCGATGAGCCACTTGGTCAGATCGCCGCGCAGTTTCGGCGGGCAGTTGGTCAGCGATACGACGATCATTCCTCATCCTCCTTGCCGTAGGATGTCGCATTCCGCACTGTGCCGCCGTCGTCGTCCCACAGCCTGACGACATTCGCTTCTATCGGCGCCGCATCATCGCTCCCACTAAGCAGAAGCTGAATATCTTTCGTCATACGCTCCAAAATGTGTGCTTTCATCATCTCGTCGCGCATGCGACGCCTGACCGCCGCGCCGATGTCCTCCGGCTGTTCAGACGCGATCTCAAAGGCGACGGGTATCGTGGTCTCCGCCTTATACAGATCCGCAATGTCGTATACAAAGGAACAATCGTGTCCTACATGCACAAAGCCCAGTCCGGGCGAGCAGCCCAGCGCGGCAATCACCGCATGCGCCAGCCCATACAGACAGGCATGCCCCGCGGAAAGCGCCTGATTGACTGCGTCGCCGGAAGAAAAATCATCGGGATCATACTGTCTGCCGTTCCACGGCACGTTCCATTTCTGCGACTCCTGCCGATAAATGCCGCGCACGCGTGCGCCTTCCCTGCCGCGGAGCTGCTGCATCGTCAGACCGGAAACATCCTCATCCGGAAATCGCATCTGATACATCTGTTTCGCGACGTTCAAATGGCTGCGCATATTGCTGACCAGCGCTGCCTGCTTCATCAGCAGCCCCGCGCGATGAGTCAGCGGTCTGCCGCTGGCATAGTAGCGCACGCCATTTTCGCCGACCCAGATCGTCGTCACACCGCTGTCGCCGATCAGCTCCATGCCGCGGTGCGTGATGCGCGTCCCCGGTCCCAGAAGCAGGACGCTGATGGATGCCGCCGGTACATGGACGCTCCCCCGTTCATCCGTAACGGTGATCGCGCCGTCCTGCCTGCCGATGGTGCATTTTTCCAGATAAAGGAACGTCATGCGATCCCGTATCTGCGGAAGCGCCTGAAGATCGGGGCGCACCATTCCGGGCATATCCGCCATATCGCCCCTCCTTATCGCCGCGTCACAGTCAAAAGCCCCATGCCATAGGGCTTTCCGCGCCCAATGCCGCCGGTCAGCGCATTGCAAAACGCCTGCGCGTCTGTGATAGTCAGCGTCCCCTCATAGGTAACGCCCAGCAGCCTGACTCTTTCGCCCGTCGGTTTGCTGAACGCGTACCACTGGATCCGCGCGATATTCAAATCGTTTTCATCGACCGCAAAACCGTGTTTTTCCGCCTGACTCCTGATCCAGCCATACTGGGTTTTGCGTCCCGGTTTTTCCTCTTCCGCTTTGGGCATGCCGACCAGCGTGCAGGCATGTACCCTGCCCCGGCTGCCTTTGGCATTTATGCTGCTGAACGTCGGATTCGCGTGCAGGCGGAATTTCCATGAACTTCCCTGCTGGATCCGCTCCAGCAGCGGCGCATAATCACGCGTTTCCGGCGCTTCGCCTGTTCCAAACTGCTCGACGATACCGCTTAAATTCGGGGTCTCTTCGCTGAGCAGCAGCAGATAACGCTGCCCATACAGCATATCCACGCGCCAGAGCGCGCGCTTTGTCCGCGGCTCAAACGCCCGTTCCACCGCTCCATGGAACAGGGCGGGGTTTTGCAGGGCGATCATGGTGCTTCGTTTCGCGCTGTCCAGCGCAACTCTTGACAAGACCATCCGCTCACCTCAATTCCTGCATGGGGTCGTGTTCCGAGCCGCCCGCCGCCTGCCAGCTCTCCCGCACAGCCCGATAGGCATACTGCCTGTCGAACGGGCTGTACGATACAGGCACGTCGTGCGCGCATCCTCCGCCGGTCGGATCATCCAGAACGAACCGCATGCGCTCAGGCTCGCTCTCTTTCCGCTCTACGAGCAGGGGTTCTGCCCTGAGCGCTTCCTCCAGCTCCATATCCCGCAGACCCAGACAGAGCCGCCCTTCCGGCGGGCAGGAGCGCCGCCCCAGAAACAGTGGATACGCCGGATGGCGCACGGCATCCTCCAGCCGCTCCATCAGCGCTTCATCTTGGCTGTAAAGCCCCACGAGGAACGCCGCGTCGCAGAGATAATAGCGCGTCGTCACATACGACGACTTTTCGCCCTTCACCATATGGAAATCCCGAAGCAGTACGCCTTCCCTGTCCACGCGCACGCCGAACCGGAGCGCCGCCAGCTCATCCAGCGGTTCGTCCCGCCGCATGCCCAGCGCCGCCGCCAGCAGCCCCACGACGCCGCTCTTGGTCGGCTCGCGGTTGGTCTTTCGGATATCGAACCGCGAATCCGCGCCCCACGCCTGCATCGGTCCAGCAAAGCGCAGAAGCAATGTACTCATGCCTGCATCTCCTTCACGCTGTCCTCCACCGCATCCAGCAGTTCGCGCAGTATCATGACCTTATCAACCAGCTTATCCATGCCCGCGCCGATGGCAAACGCACGTTCCGGCTCGCCGAGATAATCGCGATAGACCTTTTTCGCGTGGTCGATAAACGCCTCGATGGACGGCTGTACATAACCATCTTTGCCTTCTTCTCCTGCGCACACAGGCTTTTCAAACGCGCCGACGAGGTTGATCGGCTGATCGCGGCGGAAGGTCACATAGACGGCGTTGGGCAGCACGCTGTTCGCAAACGTATTCTTCTTGCCCGTCGGCATGCTGCGAATAAACGCTTCCATAAACGCGCGGACGGCTTCCGGCGTTTTCTCTCCCAAGTACTTTTGAAGCTCCGTCACGTTGATCGTCGCATAGCGGTACAGTGTCGAAGAGTTGTATTCCACCGTGCCCAGATGCCCCGCGCCCGCATTATCCTCCGGCGCACAGTCGTCGACCGCCGTAAAATAATCGTATTCGTTATGCACGGTATGAGTTGAAATGGCGTGAGCGACCTGCGCCGCCGCATCGAAATTGAGGGACGGGTCATCCGCGACCATGCGTCCGAAAAGCGCGACATCGACCGCCGGCGTCGCCTTGAGCGCCGCCTGACACGCTTTCTTGTCCATCTTTGCGCCGCCGTTCTGCACAGCCAAATCGGCAAGCGCGTCGATCTGACTCGGACTGATGAAGAACAGCGCGCCGGTCTTGAGCTTTTCCTTATCCTCTTTCAACGATATGCCCGCCGTCTTAAGCGCGTCCTCCGCCAGCTTTTCGGCTTTCAGCGACGGGTCGCGCTGCCGGATGGCTTCGGTCAGCAAATCGTGCAGCATCTTCGTCCGCCTACCGACTTCATCCTGCGGAAGAAGGTCGCCAAACATGCCGCGCATCGCTTTTTTCCAGCACTGGGAGGAAACGCGCGCGCGGGTCGTTCCGCCGTAAACGGCGGTCTTTGGGCTTCCCGTATCGTCGCGGTTGATGCAGCTGGGCGGCACGGTCTCCAAAACATGAATATCGGCATAGATGACGTTACGCATTTTCTTTTTCCTCCTTGGTTTCGCTCTTCTTCATTCGATAGAAATCCTGTCCCCATGCAAGCCGCACTTTTGGCGCTTCATCGGGATCTTGGAATCGATAGAGTTCCTGCGCCAAGCGCACATAATCCAGCGGGATATTCGCCGCGCGCAAAAGCTGAATCAATCCGCGCAGATGATACGCCGCTTCCTGCATATCGCTCGCCGTCGCAAAGGCATTGAATCGCCGTGCAATTCGATCCCTATCCTTTTCTTCATCTTTAACCAGCATCGCTACCGACAATCCCAGTCGGAAATTCTGCCTATACATATTTTCTTTTTGGATATCGTTGCCCTGTTGATGCAGCGCGTAAAGGGTCAGCGCGGTATAGACCGCCCATTCTTCCTTCGTAGGCTTGTCGTTCCGGCTCATCATCTCTTCCGGCATATCCGCAAACAGGATGCCCCATATCTCCGGCGCATCGCCCGGTATCCTACCGATCCCGCGCCGCAGCTGCGCCAGATGCGCACGGACATAGCCTTCATTTGCATTCCTGCTGTACTCGTTCAACTTGCTCTCGACATAATTGCCAACCGCCCGACACTCATCTGTCATCTCCATAATCCCTTCTTCTTTCAGTTTCCCCAATAACTTCTGAATACTGCCTTCAAACCAATTGCACGCCTCCGGCACGTTGTAATAATGATTCTCTTCTTCTCCCTCGTCTTTGTTCTTCCACTTTTCTTTTATCGTCCTGCCGACAAAAGCCGTCTGATCTGTCTGCGATACTACTTCATCACTGAGTATCCGTACGATGTGCTTTTCCTCCCTGCTCCATCGCTTTCGCCGCTCATCCATCTTTTCGCCGTCATCCTCCGGATCGATCTCTTCCAGAAATGCCCTGAATGGCACGTCGATTCGATAGTAGAACTGCGTCTTTATCCATGCGGAGAGCTTTTCGCCGCTTCCGCCCGCCGCTTTTTCCAGATTCATGCCCAGTTCTCCGAGCTTGTTTGCAACAGCCGCTGTCAACTTAATCTCGTCCTGTATCACCTGATTCCATGATTTTCCCGCTTCCGACAGCAGCTCCACATGGAAGCTGAGCGCATCGCTGAATACATCCGCCACGAAAAAATCCTTGTCGCCATACTGAGCCGCCGCAAAGCTAAACCGCGCAAGGGTATCCGGCGGCAGTATTTTGTCGCTTGCCAACCGTGCCAGCCATCTGACGACGCCCGCTTTGGGCGCGTCGCTGTCCAACGCGGCGATGGACGAAAACTCCCGCCAGATCTGCCTGCTGGGGTCATGCCGTCTGGGCTGGTCAAAGGGCGGCTGACCGCCCTTTCCTTCCACATGCGTCCAGAGCGTCATCTGTTCCGCAAAGGCGTTCACCTTGGTAAAGAAATCGCCGCCCAGCAGTTTATAGCCCGTCACGCCGCGCTGGTCGCGGATGAGCAGCAGCCGTCTGGATTGCAGCGTCAGCAGCTGCGCCTGGTCTTCCGGTATGGGGATCTCGCACCGCTCCTTCGTTCTCGGTTCGTCTAATTCCCAGACAGGCTTGCAGCTTTTCCAGAGCCGCTCCTGCTTCTGATCGACCATCACAAAATTCAGCATCAGCGTTTCAAACAGGTTCTGCCCTTTCGCAGCAATCAAGCCCAGCTTGCCCAGCCAGCCAGCGCCGGGGGACGGAAGTCCCTTCTGTTTGGGCTTCGCCGACGTATCGTCATATCCATTCAGATAGATCAGCCAGCGCGCCGCTTCCGGATAAGTCAAGACCTCTTTGGGCTTTCCCGCGCGCGTGGAAAACAGCCGCACTTTATTGCTGCTTTCAGATATCGCACCGTTCAGTTTCGCCGCCGTAAACTCCGTTCCGATATCCGCTTCTTTTACCTGCCAAAACGGTCTTTCCGGATGGAAGAGATAAAAGCGCTCGCGATATTTTTCCAGATAATCGCAAATAGCTTTTTCCGGAAAATACCCAAGGTTCCACAGGGCGTCCCACCTGTCCAGCGCGTCGTCGATATCCTCCAGCACCCGCGGCTGTCCCGTTTCATCCACCCGATAAAAGACCGCATGCAGCACCGCCAGCAGGATGCGAAGAATCGCCATATCCTGCGTAGGCAATTCGCCCGCAAGCGCGCTGAATGTGTGCGCCTGCGTCAGCGCTTCTTTCAGCGAGACCTCTCGAACGGCGCAATCCGGCGTCATCACGCGTATCCATCTTTCATCCAGCAGGTTAAACGCTTTTTCCTCCATCTTCTTCCTCCTTTTCGTATCGCAAACCCATTTCGCCGTCATAGACGAGCTTCATGCCCGCAAGCGTCGCTCTGCCGTTTTCATCCAGCAGCAGGAACAGCTCTCTTCCCACGCGCGGCGAAGAACACCATTCTTCCAGCTTCGTTTGGCGAATACGTTCCAGTTCTTCAATCGTTTTTTTCATCATCCACGTCTGACTGAAAACATGCGGCAGTCTGAGCGACTGCTTTGCGATAATCTGCGCTTCTTCTTTGGATGGCAACGCATTTGGCGCAAAAGCAAGCGTTTCGCCATCCATCACCGTATGCAGCAGCCCCTCTTTTCCATATTTCAGCACCAAAACCTCGATGGACTGTACGCCGTCGCGGACCGTCGCTTCCGCCTGCAGCTCGCCCATGCCGCTTTCCTCGTAAAACAGCGAGTCGATGACGCGCGTCGAACGACGTCTGCCCAGCTTCTTCGGCGCATTCGGAATACAGATTGCGTTTGCTTTACTCTGTCTGCGTGCTGTTTCCTCGTTATATTCTTCCCATTTCTTCTCAATTCCTGTACCATTCGACAAACTATCATCTACATTTTGGTTATATGTATCCTGAACCAATTGCGGAATATCCTCCGGCAGACGAATCTTCTCTTTGAGCAGGCAGGACGTTTTCATCAGCAGATAGTCGCCGTATATCGCTTTCGCGCCGTCCTCAAGCCGGTCGTTGTCCGTGCCAAGCACCATGCACGCCGCCTGCTGCACGGAACGCGGACGAATACGCCCCGCCTTACGGTGCAGCCTGCCAAGCCTTTGCAGCAATAAATCCATCGGGCAGAGATCCGTTATCATGATATCGAAGTCAATATCAAGCGACTGCTCCAAGACCTGCGTTCCAACGACGATCAGCCCGTCGCGCTGTTCGGGCGTCGAATCCCTGCCCAGTCGCTTCATCAGCTCTTTTTCCCGACTCATCCTGTCCGGCATGACGAACTGCGCATGGTCAAGCAGAATTTGTTTTTCCGGAAACACTGTTTTTAACCGCTCCGCAAACGCCTGCGCCCGTTTCACCGTATTGACGATGACGCCCGCACAGCCGCCGTCTTTCAACCTGTCCCTCAAAAACGACGTCACGTCTTCATCCTCGCCGCGAAGGATATCGACATCTGTTCGGGGCGCGTCGCTCTCTACCGTCTGCGTCCATACCTGTTCGCCGTCCGTCCATGTCAGCAGCGGATATGTCCGTTCGGTTTCCAATCCTTCACGCCGTTCAAAATCCGCTTTGCCCAGATAGGCGCTCACCATCTCCGCGCGCCGCCTGCCCGGCAGGGTCGCCGACAGGAGGATGACCGGCGTATGATATGCACCAAGCCAGTTAAGCATCGCGTCCATGAATCTGGACATATAGGTATCATAGGCATGGACTTCATCCACGACGACGACCTTTCCCGCCAGACCGAGATGTTTCAGCATGATATGCTTCTGCTTGAGCGCGCCGAGCAGCAATTGATCCACCGTGCCGACCACAAAATCCGCAAGCAGCTGTGTTTTTCTGCCCATAAAGAAGGCGTGCGTCGAAATGCCCGCGTCTGCATCGGCTTTAGCTGATTTCTTTTCTTCCTCCTTGGAAACTTTCTTTTTTCCCTCATCGGAAAACGCCGTTTCGTCCACGTTGACCGAGCCGACCTGTTCGGAAAGCTCAGCAAAACGCTCGTTGAGCGTCGCCTTTCCGTGCGCCAGCTCAATGGAAAGGCTTTCCGGCGGCAGGTCGTCCTCCAAAAAGTCATCCCATAAATCGCCCTGCTGGGTAAAGTTCTTGATCCATTCGACAACGCGGTCATACATCGCGTTCGCAGTCGCCTGCGAGGGCAGGAAAAACGCCAGCCCGCCTTCTCCTATCCGGTTCGCCAGAATCTCTCCCGCGGCAAGCGCCGCTTCGGTCTTGCCCATGCCCATCGGTGCTTCCAGAATAAACAGCCCCGGTTTCTCCGCTTCACCCGCCGCCTTCTGAATCGCCTTTTGGACTGCGTTTGCTTCCGCAATCTTTTCAAAGCGAGAGCAGCAGAGTTCCCCGTATGCCCATTCATCACTCGGTTCCCATTTCCGCGGCAGGTTGATCTTTTGAATGGCGCGCTCGCTCCTCGCCGGATCCCGCTCGCCGCCGCATGCGCTTTCAACATCCATCAGCGGGAAGAATGTGCTGTTGCTCGCAAGCCAGTCCGCAACGATGAGCAATCCGGTCAAAAGCATCTGTGCCGGCTGAGTCACATCGCGCGGCAGCTCGTCCATCGACGCATATCCGGCACGTTCAAGCCCTTTCTGAATGATCTCTTTCCAAACGCACCGCCATATTTCTGCGTCCTCAGTTCTTCCATACAGATACTTCTTCCGACACTCGTCCATCACCTCGTCCGTGGAGATATCCATCGTTTTCCCGTGATGCGCGCCGACGACAGAAACCGCCCAATCCGGCGCGCCATACTCGCAGAGTATCGCCGCGCCGATATGCGGATGCCACGCATATTTCGTTTCCGCTGAAACAGGGCGCACGAGTGTCAACGGAGCGAGCCATTCCTTAACTTCCGGAAAGGTTTCTGAGATTCTGCTCAAAAACGAACTCGAGGCTTTTCCAGCATCGTGAACCGACGCTAAAAATACGATGATCCGCCGAAACTCTTCCTTTTCAAAGCCCACCGACTGATAGATGCTCTCCGACACCCACGTTCTGACCAGGTAATCGGCAACGGCAGCCGTATCCTCCAAATGGTCGGCTAAGCTTAAATATCTCCCGCTTCGCTTGGGGTCTGTTTTCGCTATCATG
>CAKTXP010000091.1 GCA_934631055.1 uncultured Clostridia bacterium
TGATCCGGGAAACTCGTATAGAAACGCAAGCGTTTCTTACGATTTCCGATTTCCGCCACGCTGAATCCCGCACAGCGGGCGCGTGGCTCCAATCCCCAAGCCCCACCAGGAACCTGAGGTTCCTGGACTTCCCGGTTCGCTTCGCGGCGGCTTAAATCGTTTTTAACGAACGACGCGCATGCGCGTCGTATGCTTATGTTTATTTAAACCTGCGCGAAGCGAAGAAGGGAGTCTGAGGGACCTCGTCCCTCAGGCGGGTTTGGGCGGCAGCCCAACGTTCCCCCCAACGAATCACGCAAAAAAGCGGAGACCTTTCGACCAGTCTCCGCTTTCTCTATGCCCTTTTTACTTCGCCGGGGTGATGACTTCCTTGCCGCCCATGTACGGACGCAGGGGAGCCGGAATGCGCACGGAGCCATCCTCGTTGAGGTTGTTCTCCAGGAACGCGATCAGCATGCGGGGCGGCGCCACGCAGGTGTTGTTGAGCGTATGGGCAAAATACTTGCTGCCGTCCTTGCCCTTGACGCGGATGCCCAGACGGCGCGCCTGCGCGTCGCCCAGCGTGGAGCAGCTGCCGACCTCGAAATACTTCTTCTGGCGCGGGCTCCAAGCCTCAACGTCGCAGCTCTTGACCTTCAGGTCTGCCAGGTCGCCGGAGCAGCACTCCAGCGTGCGGACCGGAATATCCAGCGAGCGGAAGTAATCGACCGTGTTCTGCCACAGGCGGTTATACCACATCATGGAATCCTCCGGCTTGCAGACGACGATCATCTCCTGCTTCTCGAACTGATGGATGCGGTAAACGCCGCGCTCCTCGATGCCGTGCGCGCCGACTTCCTTGCGGAAGCACGGGGAATAGCTGGTCAGCGTCTGCGGCAGTTCGTCCTCGGTGAGGATGGTATCGATGAACTTGCCGATCATGGAGTGTTCGGACGTACCGATGAGGTACAGATCCTCGCCCTCGATCTTGTACATCATGTTCTCCATCTCCGCGAAGCTCATGACGCCGGTCACGACGCCGCCGCGGATCATGTACGGCGGGATATAGTAGGTAAAGCCGCGGTCGATCATAAAATCGCGCGCGTAGGACAGGCACGCGCTGTGCAGGCGCGCGATATCGCCCTTGAGGTAATAGAAGCCGTTGCCGGAGGTGCGGCGGGCGGAATCAATGTCGATGCCGTTCAGCTTCTCCATGATATCCACATGATACGGAACCTCGAATTCCGGAACGAACGGCTCGCCGAAACGCTCGATTTCGACGTTCTCGCTGTCGTCCTTGCCGATCGGCACGCTCGGATCGATGATCTGCGGGATGACCTGCATGCGCTTCTTGATCTCGGCGGCGTATTCCTCCTCCATCTGTTCAAGATGCGCCAGCTCGTCCGCCATCTCGTTGACCTTCGCCTTGGTCGCCTCGGCTTCTTCCTTCTTGCCCTGCTTCATCAGCCCGCCGATTTCTTTAGAAAGCACCTTGCGCTGATTGCGCAGGCTGTCCGCCTGCTGCATGGCTTCGCGGTTCTTTCGGTCCAGCTCGATGACTTCGTCTACGAGCGGAAGCTTGCTGTCCTGAAACTTCTTCTTGATGTTCTCGCGCACGACGTCAGGCGTCTTGCGGATCAGATTGATGTCGATCACGACGTTTCTTCCTTTCTTCTCTACGGGGAACACCCCGAAAATTTGCACGCCAAAATAAAAGGAGTCCTTCTTCCTCATGGGACGAAGAACTCCGCGTTGCCACCCAAATTGCCGCGTCTCCGCGACCTCTCTTGACGGATAAGGGACGTCACCCCGCAGGCTCGTCACCCGCAGCATGGGAAAGAGCGGATCCGCCGCCGCCCGCACCGTCTTGCACCGACCGACGGCTCTCTTTTCCGGGCGAACCGGCTTATTCTCTTCCTGCGCTCGAAAGCGCGCCGATGTATGCGGATATTATAGCCCAAAGAGCGGGTTTTTGCAACCTTATTTTTGCGGGAACGATTGTAGCTTTGCCTCAAAACTTCGTTCCCTGCACCCTTTCTCCGCTTCGCGGCGGCTTAAAGAGCTTTGGATTACTTCTTCAGATATTCCCCGTTGACGATATCGCCGGGGGTATTCAGCGGTTCGCCGCGGTCAAAGGCGACGATATTATGGTACACATAGTTGACCATATTGATATCGTTATCCTTCGTATTGCCGCCTGCATGAGCGCTTGCGACAACGTTATCCAGCTTCAGCAGCGGATGATCCTTCGGAAGCGGCTCATGCTCATAGGTATCCAGACCCGCCGTCGCGATTTTACCGGTGGTCAGCGCGTCGATAAGCGCCGCTTCATCGACGATCGGGCCGCGCGCGGTATTGATGAGCATCGCGCTCGGCTTCATCTTCTTAAACTCTTCACAGCCGATCATGCCGCGGGTCTCCTCGTTGAGCGGACAGTGAATGGTGAAGATATCGCTCTGCTCAAGCAGCGTATCAAAATCGACAAAGCGGTAGCCGAACTGCTCTTCCTGTTCCGGCTGGCGCAGGATGTCGTAATAGATGACGTTCGCGCCGAACGCCGACACCAGCGCCGCAACCTTCTTGCCGATATGTCCCAAACCCAGCACGCCGACGGTCTTTCCCTTAATCATGAACGAGCGCCCGAAATACTCCGTGCGCGGGAAATGTCCTTCCCGGAGCTGTCGATTGATTTGCAGCAGGTTGCGATAACCCGCCAGCATCAGCATGATGGCAAGCTCAGCGACAATGCCGGAATTGACGCCCGGGCAGGTCGCAATCGGGATACCGCGCTCGCCCCACGCCTTCAAATCCACATGGTCAAAGCCCGCGCCCCATCTCTGCCAGAATTTGACGTTCGGGGTATGGTTGATGATATCCGGATCGATATCCAGCCGGGAGATCAGGTATTCGCAGTCTGCCAGATTCCCGTAAGCCTCCGGAGACAGCGCATCGACCAGCTCAAAGCCCTCCGGAACATTTTCGTGGAGCGTGTCGTATGCGCCCGGAAAATAAATGCCGACCAAACCGATTTTCTTTGCCATGGTTTTCTTTCTCCTCTTTCATGATAAAGCCCCTCCTGTTTCAAGGAGAGGCAGAATTGAAAAGTCCGCTGTCCCATCCGCAACAGATGGGCGCTTAGGCTCAGCGCATTATTCCAGCACGCCGACTTCGCGATAGTAGCGCGCCGCGCCTTCATGGATCGGCACACCCGCAAGGTCGGTGCAGGCAGATTCAAGGCTCGCCTTCTTGAGCGCCGCGTGGGTATCGGTCAGCATGTCCCAGTTCTCCCAGAAGGTCTTGGTCATCTGGTAGACGGTCTCCTCATCGACGTCGGCGGTGATGAACAGGGTCAGCTTCACGGCAGAGGTCGGCACATCCTCATCCTGACCGGCGTAGGTTCCCGCCGGAATGGTGTAGCTCGCGTACCACGGATAGTTGACCTTCAGCGCTTCAACGGTTTCCGCCGGAATCGGCAGAATCTTCGCGTCGGTGGTCGTCATGATCTGGGTGACGGCGGCGTTCGGCGTACCCGCCATGACCCACACGCCGTCGAGCTGCTTGTTGCTCATCGCGTCGGCGGATTCGCTCGTACCCATGTATTCCGCCTTGAGGTCGTCGAGCGTCTTGCCCATCAGGGAAAGATGCACGCTGGCTTCATCGACGGTCGTCGAGCCGGCGGCGCCGACGGAGATGTGCTTACCGATCAGCTCTTCCAGAGAGTTGATGCCGCTCTCTTTGGTGACGACGACCTGATTCGGGTTGTAGTAAAGACCCGCAAAGATGCGCAGGTTGTCGTTGGCGTAGCCTTCAAAGCTGTCAATGCCCTGCTGCGCCTGATAGACGAGGTTCGCGTTGGCGATGCCGATCTGCGCTTCGCCGTCATACGCCTGATTCAGGTTGTCGATTCCGCCGCCGGAGGGCGTCGCCGTCGCGCGCATGCCGTCAATGTTGTCGTTCCAAAGCTGGCAGATGGTCGCGCTGATCGGGTAGAACGTGGAAGACGTACCCGCGGTGACGAAGTTGATGTCGGCGGCGAGCGCGCTGGACGCACCCATCACGGTTGCCGCGCAAAGGGCGGCTGCAAGAACCTTTTTCATGATGCGATTCTCCTTCATTCTTTTTCTCTATTCGTGATGCTGATTTCTCCTGTTCAGCATGGGAATCAAACTGTAAGGGGTTTCATTTTCGCCAGCACGCCGCGGTCGAGCGCGACCTCCGCCGCGATAAGCACCAGCGCGATGACGTCCGTCATAAACGTCGGATTGACAAACAGCAAACCGCCGACGATAAGCATCGCACGCGTCACCACGCGCAGCGCCGTCGCCTGCGCGCTGTATTTCTGCATCGGGAAACCGGAAAGACCTTCCGCGATCGCCAGAACGCCAAGGGTCGCCGTCGCAAACGTGCGCAGCGTCTCGCTCAGCGCGACGCCCTCCGTGCTTCCGTAGAGCAGCACCGGATTATTCAGGAAGAAGAACGGCAGGATAAAGCCCGCAATGCCCAGCTTCATCGCAATGAGCGACGTCTTGGTCATGTTGCTGTCCGCGATGCCCGCGGCGACATAGCTGCTCATCGCGACCGGCGGGGTGATGTTGGACAGGCAGGCATAGATCAGGCAGAACATGTTCGCCGCCATCTCCGTCGCGCCGACGCCGCGAAGCACCGGCACCGCGACGACATAGACGATAACGTATGCCGCAACGCCCGGAACGCCCATGCCGAGGATGATGGACATGATCATGACCATCAGTCCGCCGAGGAACAGATGCCCGTCGCCGACGACGCGCAGGATGAGGTTGCCGAAGTTCAGACCCAGGCTGGTCATGTTGACCGAGCCGATGATTACGCCGATGATGATGCAGCTGATGCCCACGCCGATGGCGCTGCGGCTTCCCTCGACCGTCGCCTGAATGATGGTTTTGAGATCCATGCGGGTATCCTTGCGAATCCACGACACCGGAATGGTCACGAAAATGGCGACAATCGCGGCGAACAGCGGCGTATAGCCCGTAAACATCAGCCCCAGCAGCACGACCAGCGGGATGAGCAGATGACCGCGCTCCCTGAACACCTTGCCCGCATTGGGGATGTTCTCTTTGGACAGACCCGAAAGCCCCAGCCGCTTCGCTTCCAGATGCACGGAATACAGCAGGGACAGATAATACAGGAACGCGGGAATCGCCGCCGCCAGCATGACCTTCGTGTAGCTGACGCACATGAATTCCGCCATAACGAAGCCGACCGCGCCCATGATTGGCGGGGTAAACTGACCGCCCGTCGAAGCAACCGCTTCAACCGCCGCGGCAAAATCCTTTTTATAACCCGTTTTTTTCATCAGCGGGATGGTGATGGTTCCGGTCGTCGCCACGTTGGCGATTGCCGATCCGTTGATCATGCCCATCAGTGCGGACGCGATGACCGCGACCTTGGCAGGGCCGCCGGGCGTCTGCCCGACCAGCGTCAGCGCGATATCGTTGATGAACTGCGAAAAACCGCTGTACTTGAGGAATGCGCCGAAAAGCACGAACACGAAGATATACGTCGCCGAAACGCCCGCGCCCGTTCCGAGGATGCCGTTGGTATCCCAGACAAGGGCTTTGATCACGCGCTTGAGCGTAAAGGCGCTCGTTCCAAACGTACCGGGGATATATCTGCCCCAGACCGCGAAGTAGGACAAGAAGATGAGCGCGATGATCGCAAGGTTTCCGCTCGCCCGGCGTGCCGCTTCAAAGGCGACGATCAGGCAGACCACGCCGACCCATACGTCCGTCGGATTCAGGCGTCCGGTCTTAGCGATGGCGTCATAGCGCATAAACAGATAACCGTAGCTGAGTATCGCCGCGGCAATGAGCGCGATATCCCAGACCGGCATGATCTTGCGGCGGCGGCGTTCCTTTTTGAACGTCGGATACAGGGTAAACGCCAGCGGCAGCAGGAACATGATGTGCGCCGTGCGGAGCTTGACCGCGCCGAGCGTGCCGAACATGTTTGCCCAAACCTGGAACACAGCCCAGACGAGCAGCACGCCGACCAGCACCTTCTCCATCGGACCGACATACACGCGCAGACGGCTGTCAGCGTCTTTTTCTTCCACAAGCTTCTGCGCTTTACTGTCAAGCTCAGCCTGCGAAGTCATCTTTTCGGGTTCTTGCATATTCTCCTCCGAGTGAGCGGAAAGCAGCGGTTCTTCCCCTTTCCCTGCGCAGGGGAAAGAGGCGTCCACTGACCGCGTCTAATACGGGTACAAGTGTATCATGGAATTCAACATTTTGTCAACATGCTTCTCGTGTTTTTTCCGAACGAATTACAAAAGCCGCTCTTCCCCGTGCGGAAAAAGCGGCTCGATTCATTATATTAAGTTCATACGAGAATCTTAACGAAAAAGAAACGGGAATACGCTTGAGGGTTCCCCCTCAAACTTCCGGCAGGGAACGTTGTTCCCCGCACCCTTACTGCGCTATCGCTTCGTGATAGCTGAAGAATCACTCAAGCACACAAAACAACAGCTCAACCGTTTACTTCTTCTCCAAAATAATCAGTTTGCCGACCTCCGAGACCTCAACGCCCAGCTTGTCCATCATGCCGGCGTTCAGATACGCTTCGCCCCCGTAGGCATAGACGACATGCGTGTCGTCCGCCAGCAGGATCACGCCGTCCACCAGCGCCATCGCGTCCTTGCAAAGCCCCTGCGTGCCATCGGTCATCACCGCGATCTGCGCGCCGGTCTCCTTTTCAACAAGCTGCCAACCGCCGTTTTCGTCTCCTGTGCAGTCATATCCAAGCCGTTCCATCACGCCGCAGAGCGGATAGAGCGTTTCCCCCTGTTCGCTCTGCCCAAGCACGAGATCGACACTCTTTCCGTCCACGCTGACGTTGGCTTCGCGCATCGCAAACGGCGCGTTCGCCATATCCGGCGTGGCAGTCGGCGAGGGCGTAGGCACAGGCGTAGGCGTCGGAACAGGTGTCGGGGTCGGCGAAGGCGTTGGGCTGGGCGTGGGCGTCGGCAAGGCAATTACGTCGCCGCCAAAAAGCACGGCGAGGGTCTGCGGTCCGACTTTGCCGTCCACCTTTTCCAGCTTGTGCGCACGCTGGAACGCGCGGACAGCCTTCTGGGTCTGTAAGCCGAACTTGCCGTCCACGTCGCCGGTCAGATACCCTAAATCACAGAGCCTCTGCTGTACGAGCCTGACGTCCTCGCCCTCCGTACCGCGCATCAGGATGCGCTCGCCGAGCTGAACGGCGTCCATCTCCTCCTGGGTGACCGTCGGCGGCGTCCATGCGGCGTCCTCCGCCAAAACAGGTACAGCTAACACAGCGCCCGTCAAAGCAGCCGCCGCAATTCGGTTCATTCTCACGATTTCTCCTCCTTTATCGCGAAGCGATAAATAAGCCGGGAAATCCAAGAACCTCAGGTTCTTGGCGGGATTTGGGGATTGAAGTCACGCGCCCGCTGTGCGGGATTCAGCATGACGGAAATCGTAAGAAACACTTGCGTTTCTATACGAATTTCCCGGATCGGAGCCCCAATCGTTCCCTTTCGTTTCCCTCACAGAAAGAAACGATCCATCATGCCTTTTTCATGCATGTGGAAGCCGTGAATCCCCGCTTTTTGCGCCGCTTCGACGTTGCCCAGCGTGTCGTCGATAAAGAGCGTCGTCTCCGGCGTCAGATCACAGTCCGCAATAAGCTTCTGATAGATTTCCTTCTCCGGCTTGACCAGGTGGCATTGCCAGGAGATGACCCCGCCGTCGAAGATCTCAAACCGGTCGCCGAATTTCTCCCGCATGCGCAGGTAGCCCCGTCTGGGATAGTTGCTCAGCAGATACAGCCGCTTTCCCGCGCGGCGGCAGCGCTGGGCTGCGCGCCATCCCTCTTCAATCGGCGTTTTCAGCTCGATCCATCCGGTCAGCGCGCGCATGTAATCCTCATACCGTCCGCCGTATTCCTCGGCGAGCCGCGCTGCCGCGTCCTCGTATTCCATCGTGCCGCGGTCAAAATTCTCCCAGTATTTGCCCTTGTAGACGCGCGCCATCATGTCCTGCTGCATCTGCGCGTCGTTCGGGAAGAGCTGCTCCAGAAAATCTGTCGGCGCATAGCGGATCAGGATGTTGCCGATATCAAATACCACCGTGTCCACGCGGTGCCACGGCATCGTTTCGTATTCCTGATCAAAGCGGATTCCGTCCTGCATCGTGTACTTCCTCTCTTTTTAGCCTGTCGTTAGTTTCTGACTGCCATCTGTATGATCCGGCGCAGTTCGCTCCGGCTTTCGTCCTCTCTCTGCCTGCGGGCGAGGATGACCAGCCGTTCCTCTTCCATGCAGGTGGACAGCGTCAGCAGCGCGTCCGACGGCTGGATATCCAGCGCCACCGCATACAGCGAATTGAGCTGTGTCCTCCTGATATACTCCTCAAACTCCCGGTCGTTCGCAAAGGTCGGATGCGCAAAATACTCGATAAAGCGCCCGCTCTGCGTATCCAGCGAAACGACCATCACCGAAAAGATGACATAGTTTTCCTGATGCCAAAGGCTGCTGAACTCGATAAACGGATGCTCTTTCAAATACTCGACGCTCTTTTCGTACTGCGTGAGCCGCCCGAACTTTGTTCCGTCCCTCATGTTATGCCCGTGGAGCAGCAGGTTCTGCGTCCGTTCGCCCATCGGATGATCTTCATCCAGAAAGATCGTTCCGGCGGACGAGGCATTCTGATAAAAGTCATGCGTCAGGTAATACCGGTTGTCGCGGTAGACGACCGGCTCATCCAGCACGCCGTCTATCGTCACCCACGCAACGAGGTCATGATTCTGTTCATGCAGTTTTTCCATCTGCTCAAGCGGTTCGCCGCCCAGCCTTTGATACCGCGTCGAGCGGACGATATCCGGCGTCGGCGTGGGAAGCGCCGTCTGCACATGGAGCGGCGTTTCGGTCTGCCGCCATTCGGGCGTCGGAACGGCAGCATCCGTCGATGCTTCCGTATAAGCCGCAACGGTCTGCGCATGCAGCGCGGAAAGCTCCCTTTCCGTCTGGCTTGTCCTGAGCCAGCGGAACGCAAACATGCCCAGCCGCACGGCGCACCCTAACGCGACGCACACAAGCGCCGCCGCCAGCACCTTCTTCGGCGGAAAACATCTCTTTTTTCCCGTCGGTCTAACGTTTCGGGAAAAACCGCCGATATCCTTTTGTTTTTTTCTTTTCCGTCGGAAAAAGGCAGGTCTTCCCCTGCGTTTTGGGGGCTCGTGCATCTCCGCCTTCCTCCGTTTCTT
>CAKTXP010000092.1 GCA_934631055.1 uncultured Clostridia bacterium
TATCCCTGCGCAGGCGCAGGACGGTCAGCAGCAGCAGGAACGTATAGGTCGCAGGGCAGAAGAGCTGCGCGAGCAGGGGATAGTTTTCCTGTCGGACATGGTGCGTGAACGCATAGATGAGCTTATGTAGCGGTTCAAGCAGGTTCTTTGCCTGAATCGGATAGCGTTCGCTGTCAAACGGGTAGGTGGTATTCAGGTAGATATAGACGGTCTCCTCGGTACTCAGGCTGTGCGCATGGCTGCGGTCATCCGGATTCCAGATGCCGGCGCAGTTTTCCAGAAACGCTTCCAGATAGGTGCGTGGGTACTTTGCGGCATAGCGCGCGTACATCGCCCAGAAAGCGCTCGGATCCTGTTGATAGCGGTCAAAGGCGAAGTTACCGCCCTTTGCCGGATCGGCGCAGTGCGCGCGGTAGCGATAGGTCTGGTCAGAGAACCAGCTTTCCAGCTCGTCATGCTCTTCTGCCGTCACGCCCGCGTATTCCGCCGTGCGCATCAGCTGCTGGCAGGGAACGCTCATCAACTCGCTGCTGGGCGTTTTTTTCGCGCCGACGGCTGTCTCAAAGATTTTAGGCATCAGCAGCGAGGGAATCAGCGTCAGCGCGCAGAGCAGCGCCGTGCGCCTGCGCAGCCCCCTGCTCATCAGCAGCGCGGCAAGACAGCCCATCGCGACGGCGGCGATGGCGTTATGGCGGAGCAGGCACATGAATACGCCGGTGAGCGCGAAGCGGGCGATGAACCGTCGGTTATGCAGCGCTGCGGCGGGCTCTTCCGCCATCTCCCAGAGCGTCAGGCAGAATACGACGCACAGACAGCCGAAGAGCGGGTCTTTTGCGGTCGAGACGGCGAGTACGCCATGCAGCGGAAAGAGCGCGAACAGCGCCCAGAGGACGAGCGCCACGCCGCGCGGCACACGGCGCTGCATAAACGTGCATGCCCACGCGTACAGCGCCGCCATGACGAGCAGCTGAAAGACGCTGTACAGCGCCGCGCCCGCCGTCATCGAGCCGAAGAGCGTTTCGCCCAGCGCGTAGAGCGAACCGAGCAGCAGCGTATGAAAGACGGGATGCGCCGCTTCATAGACGCCGGAGGTGAACTGCCGGATCTCATGCTCGAAATCATAGGAGATGACGCCCGGAAAGAGCGCCAGCAGCACCAGCACATAGCAGACGGTCAGTCCGGCGAAATAGACCCAGAAGGGGAGAGACAGTTTTTTTGCCTGTCCGCGCGAAGCAAAGGCGAACAGATAGGAAGCCAGCAGCCCCAGCGTCGGCGTCGCCATGACCGGAACAGCCAGACGGCGCAGAAGCGCGCCCTTTCCGGCGAGCAGCCCGTCATAGGCGGTCAGCTCGCTGCCCAGCCCAAGACACAGCGCAAATACCAGCGCGAAGCCCATGCCGAACAGGATGTCGCGCGATTTATGGCATTCCAGCGCGCGGCGCGCGGGAAAGAAACCTGCCGCAATCAGGAGCAGCCCCAGCATACCGGAACGAAAGACGGCGCTGTCCGGATTTTCGGGAATCAGATACGGCGCGGCGGCGGCGAGCAGCAGCGCAGACAGCAGCGCGAGCGGCACGGCAAAGCGGCGGCGCAGGGAATCAAGCGTTTTCATGATGCGTTTCTCCCGGCTTCAAAAAGGAAGCGAACAGCAGCGCGGGCGCGATGCAGTACAGCGGCAGGATATACCGCGGCAGGGTGCAGGGACCGAACAGATAGCCCAGCCAGATGCCCAGAATGCCCAGCGCGGCGGGCAGGAATCGCCCGCGTTTTTCACAGACCAGTTTCGCGCAGGCAAATACGATGAGCCAGAACGGCGTCGCGGTCGAGAAGAGGATGGCGATGATGGGATATTTCTGGTAGTAGTTGCGGCGGCAGATACGCTCAAACAGGTTGCGCACGGCGGGCAGGAAGCAGCTCGTCCGGATGCCGACGTTGGTCATGTCGTATTCCTCCAGCTGCAAATAGCCTTTGTCGTTATAGGAAGCATCGGGGTAGATGGTCGAGTGGCTCAGGTCGTCGGGATACCAGGAGCCGACGTTGAGCATCAGGAACGCTTCGATGTATTCGTGCGCATATTCTTTGGCGTCTTTCGACCAGAGCTTCATGAAACCGCTTCCGTCCGTCTGGATGCGCGCTCGGTCCAGATAGCCCTTGGCGGCGTCGCCCAAATGCGGGCGGACAGTGTAATAGCCCTCCGGAGAGGTATACCATTCTTCGATCTCCACTTTTTCTTCGTCGCTCATCCTGCCGCTGTTGTAAGCGCGGACGAGCTGCTGCGCGGGAATGCTGTACAGCTGGAAGGAAGGGGAAGCTTCCGGCGAAAGCGCGGCGGTCAGTATGCCGGTCACGATGCCGCTTGCGCCCAGACATACCGCCAGAAGCAGCGCCGCCTGTCTGCGATGACCGCGCAGAACGACCATCAGCGACGGAAGCAGCAGCGCATAGGCAAACAGACCGTTATTGCGCAGCAGCGCGCTTCCAACGCCGCAGACGACGTAGAGCGCCAGATCCTTTCGATTGGAAAAGAACTTCTCCGGAGATTCGATCAGCTCCCACGTCTTGAGCAGCATCACCAGCAGGCAGGCGGAGAACAGCGTATCCTTGCAGGTGGAGATCGCCATGACGGAGAAGATCGGCATGAATCCGTAAGCCGCCGCCATCAGCAGGCTGACCCATACGGGCGCGCCGCGGCGCTGAACGAAAGCGCAGCTATACGCCAGCGCGAAGGCAAAGACGACCATCTGCAAGACCGTGTTGAACAGCACGCCGAGCGTCGGATCGCCCAGCGCTTCGCCCAGAACCATCAAACCGTTGCTGAGCGCGCTGTGCAGCAGGGGATGGGCGTTGGAATAGAAATGTTCCAGATGCTGATTATACTGACCGGGAAAATCGTAGTTCAGCGCGCCGGGGAAGAACGCCAGCAGCACGGGCAGCCAGCAGAGCAGGAAAAAGAGCGCGTAGCCCCAGACGGGCAGGCGCAGGGACTTCCTGTTTTCCAGCGGCTTGCGGACGGCAAGCATCCTTGCGGCGAGAGAGCCGAGCGCGGGCGTGGCAAGCACAGGCACGGCAAGGCGGCGGACAAGGCTGCCCATGCCGCGAAGCAGTCCGTTATAGACGAACAGCTCCGATCCGATGCTCAGCGCGGCGGCGAACAGGAAGCCAAAGAACAATCCGCTGACAAACCGGCGGCGGGAGGACTGAGAAGCCGCCTGATAGACGGGATAAAAGCAGGCGATTTCGAGGATGAGCCCCAGCGTACCGGAACGAAAGACGGCGCTATCCGGATCGGCGGGGATGAGATACGGCGCAGCGACGGCGAGCGCCAGGCAGGACAGCAGCGCCCACAGCGCGGCATGTTTACGAACGAAAGGCATAGAAGAAGCTCCTTTAGTGTGATAAGGGAGGACGTTGGGGCGGCTGCCCCAAACCCTGTCTGAGGGATTTCATCCCTCAGACTCCCTTCTTCGCTTCGCGGCGGTTTAAATAAACGTATCCTCAGCTGTCGCAAAGCGACAGCGTAGTGGAAGGTCAAGGGAACTCAGTTCCCTTGTGGGGTTTGGGGCAAAGCCCCAATCGTTCCCCGATCATCTCTTTATTGTAACGGAATGCGCCTTGAAGGTCAATAAAAAAATCCCCGCCGTCAACGGCGGGGATAGAGGATTACTCGGCGGGCTTCTCTTCAGCCTTGACTTCTTCGGTCACTTCGGCTTTCGGAGCGGCTTTCTTGCGGGGAGCGCGCTTGGGCTTGGCAGGCGCATCCTCAGCCGTGGCTTCTTCCTTTACTTCGGCTTTCGGCTCAGCCTTTTTGCGGGGGGCGCGCTTGGGTTTTGCGGGCGCTTCTTCAGCCGTGGCTTCTTCCTTTACTTCGGCCTTCGGCTCAGCCTTTTTGCGGGGAGCGCGCTTGGGTTTTGCGGGCGCTTCCTCAGCCGTGGCTTCTTCCTTTACCTCAGCCTTTTTGCGCGGGGCGCGCTTTGCGGGCGCCTTCTTGGGCGTTTCCCCGACTTCCGCGCTGGCTTCAGATTCTGCGCGCGGGGCGCTCTGAGTCGGGGCTTCCTTAGGGTTTTCGTTTTCCGCAGGCTGGACGAGCGTGAAGTCCGTTGCGGGCTTGGTCACTTCTTCGTAAAGCGCCATGTACTTGCCGGCGGAGGAATACCAGCTGTAATCGCCGGTCATGCCGCGGACGATCAGGCGATACCAGACGTCACGGTTATTGTTGTAGTAATGCACGGCGCGGCGGACGGTATGCAGCATATCATGCGCATTGTAGTTGAAGAACGTGAAGCCGTTGCCCTCGTCGGTGAACTTGTTGTAGGAAAGCACGGTGTCGCGCAGACCGCCGGTCTCGCGCGCGATCGGCACGGAACCATAGCGCATGGCGATCATCTGGGACAGACCGCACGGCTCGAACTGGCTGGGCATGAGGAACATGTCGCTGCCGGCGTAGATGCGGTGCGCGAGCTGATGGTTCATCGCAAAGCGCGTCGCCAGACGACCCGGATATTCGCTCTCCGCCCAAGAGAACAGATTGGTGTACTTCGCCTCGCCCATGCCCAGCACGACGAGCTGGATGCCGGTCGCCATCAGTTCGCGGATGACGCACTCGATGAGGTCAAAGCCCTTCTGATTGGACAGGCGGGAGATGATGCCCACCAGCGGAACGGTCGGATCCACTTCAAGACCGAGTTCCTTCTGCAATTCCTGCTTACAGATCTCCTTGCCGCCCAGATGATACGGGTCGTAGTTGGCGTAGATCTGCGGATCCTTCGCCGGATCGTAGTCGCTGACGTCGATGCCGTTGAGGATGCCGACGAGCTGATCCTTGCGCGAGCGGAGAAGTCCGTCCAGACGCTCGCCGTAGAACGCGGTCTGAATCTCGTCCGCATAGCTCGGAGAAACGGTCGTCAATTCGTCCGCATAGACCAGACCGGCCTTCATGTAGTTCGCGCAGCCGTAGCACTCCAGCTTGTCGGAGGTGAACAGGCTGTCGCCCAGACCGAGGGTATCCTGAACCGCCTTGATCGGGAACACGCCCTGATACTGGAGATTGTGAATGGTGTAAACGGTCTTCATATCCTGATAGAACGGATACTGCGCATACTGGATCTTGAGCAGCGCCGGGATCATGCCGGTCTGCCAGTCGTGGCAGTGGATGACGTCGGGCTTGAAATCAAGATGCACGAGCGCGTCGATGACCGCGCGGTCGAAGAAGCCGAAGCGCTCGTATTCGTCGCCGCCCAGACCGTAGATATAGGAGCGGCCGAAGTAATACTGGTTGTCGATGAAGTAGAAGGTCACGCCCTGATACTCAAGGCTCTTGACGCCGCAATACTGACGGCGCCAGCACAGCTCGACCTCGAATTCGCATTCGAGCTTCATCTTGCTGACGTATTCCTCCGGAATGGCGGCGTACAGCGGCAGGATGACGCGGACGTCCGCGCCCTGCGCCTTCAGAACGGGGGAAAGCGCGCCGACGACGTCGGCAAGACCGCCGGTCTTAATAAAAGGTACGCACTCGGAAGCTGCAAAAAGGATCTTCATGAGCGATGTGTCCTCCTTTGAATGAGTGTTTGGGTTAATAAAGGCGGGAGCCGCCTTTTTCCGCACGACCCCCGCTTGAAAAATCAGATAACAACGTTCTTGGCGATGACGATCGGATAGGCGGCGGGCGCGATCAGGCGGCCGTTGCGGCGGATGACGCTCTGCTTATCCAGGATGCAGTGGTCGATCTCCGCGCCTTCCTGAATCTGCGCGTCCTGCATGACGATGGAATTCTTGATGACTGCGCCCTTGGCGACCTTGACGCCGCGGAAGAGGACGGAGTTGATGACCGTGCCTTCGATGATGCAGCCGTTGGCGATAAGCGAATTGGAGCATTCGCACTCGTCTACATAGCGGGTCGGCAGGTCGTCGCGAACCTTCGTATACACAGGGCGGTCAGCCGGGAAGAGCTGGCGGCGCACATCGCTGTTCAGCAGCGACATGTTGAAGTTGAAGTAAGACTGGATGGAGTCGATCTGGCATGCCAGTCCCTTATATTCATAGCCGTAGACCTTGAGGTTGCCGTCGTTGATGTTGCGCTGGAGGATGTCGCGGTCGAAATCGTGCATGCCGTTGGCGGCAGCCTGCTCGACCAGCTGACGGAGCAGCTCGCGCTTGGTGATGTAGATCTTCAGGGAAGCGCAGTCGCGGGTCGGAACGGAGGAACCGATCTCCATGCCCGTGACCTTGCCCTCTTCATCGACGGAGAGGAAGGTATCGTTTTCGCCCTCGGTGCCGACGGCCTTCGTGCCGTGCGCATACAGGACGGTCACGTCCGCGCCCTTTTCCACATGGTACTTGAGCGCGTCGGTGTAATCCATGTTGTAGATGGTGTGGCTGTTAGTCAGCACGATATACTCCTGACGGGACAGGCGCAGGAACGTGCTGTTGGATTTGAGCGCGTCCAGCAGACCGGAGTACACGCCCATGTTCTCGCGCGTCAGGAACGGCGGGAGCATGACCAGACCCTGCTTGCCGTGCAGATCCCACTCGCGGCCGGAACCGATGTGGTCCATCAGAGAGGAGTAGTTTTTCTGCGTGATGACGCCGACATTCTTGATGCCGCTGTGAACCATCGAGGAGAGCTGGAAGTCGATAACGCGGTAACGGCCCGCGATCGGCAGCGCCGCGACTGCGCGCAGGCTGGTCAGCTCACCCAGATGGATATCGTTTTCGCCTGTGAAAATCAGACCCATGACGTCTTTCATGTGTGTGCCCCTCCTTACTGCTGCGCGTCGGCATCGATCTGCGCGCCGGCGGCAACTTTTTCCCCTGCGGGGATGACGGCGTTATGCCCGACGACGGCAATCTTGCCGGTCTCTTCGCCGACCACGGCGCCCGCGCAGATATGCGCGTTCTCCGCGACGATCGCCCGACGGACGACCGCGCCGCGCTCGATGACCGCGCCCGGCATGATGACCGCGTCGGTAATCTCCGCGCCGGTCTCGACCGTGACGCCCGCAAAGAGGACGGAGTGGTTGATGACGCCCTTGACCTCGCAGCCCTCGGTGATCAGGCTGTTGACAACCTTCGCGCCGTCGGCGATATAGTGCGGCGGCATGCCCGGATTACGGGCGAAGATGCGCCAGCGCTTGTCGTACAGGTCGATCGGCATCGGCATTTCGAGCAGATCCATGTTCGCTTCCCAGAGGGACTCGATGGTTCCGACGTCCTTCCAGTAGCCGTCAAAGGTATAGGTATAGAGCTTCTCGCCGGCGCTCAGCATCGCGGGAATGATGTTCTTGCCGAAGTCGTTGTCGCTGTTCGGGTTCGCCTCGTCCAGCTCCAGATACTTGCGCATCTTGCTCCAGGAGAAGATGTATACGCCCATGGAAGCTTTGTTGCTCTTCGGATGAGCCGGCTTTTCTTCGAACTCGGTGATGCGGTTGTCCTCGTCCGTGTTGAGAATGCCGAAGCGCGGCGCTTCCTCCCACGGAACCTCGCGCACGGCGATGGTCAGATCCGCGCCCTTGGCGATATGCTCGCGGAGCATGGCATTGTAGTCCATCTTATAGATATGGTCGCCGGAAAGCACGAGAACGTATTCCGGATCCCACTGGGCGATGAACGGGATATTCTGATAGATGGCGTTTGCCGTACCCTTGTACCATTCGCCGGTCTTGCCGGTCTGATACGGCGGCAGAACGTAAACGCCGCCGTTGGACAGGTCAAGATCCCACGGAGAACCGGAACCGATATAGGCGTTCAGTTCCAGCGGGCGGTACTGCGTCAGCACGCCGACGACGTCGATGCCCGAATTGGTGCAGTTGGAAAGCGGAAAATCAATGATGCGATATTTTCCGCCGTAGGGAACTGCCGGCTTGGCGACATCCTTGGTCAGGATGCCCAGACGGCTGCCCTGTCCGCCAGCAAGCAGCATGGCAACGCATTGCTTCTTCCTCATCGTAAACACACTCCTGTGATATTGGGTTGATCGGAACATCGGAAAAGCGGGGGAAAGAGCGCCTTCGCACCCGCCTGTCCACTTGAGGTCATTATACCATAATCTATGCAAAAGGGAAAGCGAATTCATGTGATGTTTGATTGATATGAACCGGAAACGGGCGAGTTTTTGAACACAAACCGTCCTAGCGGGCGATTTATGTCCCACATAGACCTGCGAAAAAAACGACGGAAATTAGGCGTACAGAGCGGCATGGGTTGATAAAAAACAGGCAATTCCGATAAAAAACGGTTTGCCGGAGCTTACAATTGCAAAAGACCGCGCCGTGCTGTATAATGAAAGACAAATCAACAGAAATCAGATGCTGGCAAAAAGCTAGCTGTTCTTCCCCGGAAGGGGAGAACAGCCCTTTCCGACAATGAATGAGAGAATGGTTGAATTCCTGATTTTTGCCATTCGATTAAAACGGCTTATATCGACAAGATGATAAAGAAATGAAGGAAAAGAGATTTGAGTAACAAAATGCGGCTGGATAAGCTGCTGGCGCTGCTCGGCGAGGGTACGCGCAGCGAGATCAAGACGGCTGTGCGCGTGGGACGTGTGACGGTGGACGGCGCACCGGTCAGGGATGCGGGCATGCAGGTCGATGGGGAAAGCAGTGACATCCGGCTGGATGGGCGGCGGCTCTTCTATAAGCCAGTCCGGCATGTGATGCTGAACAAACCGGCTGGCGTGCTGACCGCCGCGCGGGATAAAAAGCAAAAGACCGTCATGGATCTGCTCCCGCCGATGTATGCCGCGATGGGCGCGATGCCCGCAGGGCGGCTGGATAAGGATACCGAGGGGCTGCTCGTCATCACATCGGACGGACAGCTTGCCCACCGCATCATTTCGCCCAAGCATGAGGTTGGCAAGGTCTACTACGCCCATCTCGACGGCAGATTGACGGATGAGGATGTTCAGGCGATTGAAGCGGGCATTCACATCAGCGATGCGGACGGCGAGTTTGACGCGCGGCCGGCGAAGCTATGGAAAACCGAAGAAGGGAATGCGGCGTTCATCCGCGTGACGGAGGGAAAGTATCATCAGGTCAAGCGCATGTTTGCCGCACGGGGAAAGCAGGTCGTCTATCTCAAGCGCATGGCAATCGGGCGGCTGATGCTTGACGGCGCTTTAAAGCCGGGCGAGTGGCGCGAGCTGACGGAAGAAGAAGTCGCTCTGCTTGAGCAGCCGGACGA
>CAKTXP010000093.1 GCA_934631055.1 uncultured Clostridia bacterium
CAAAAAGGAAGAATAGCTTCTATTGTTATGGGGCGTTTTTCGTTCACGACGCGTTTTTGTCGTGTATGAACATATACCGCATTTAGCGCCCACCCTTTGGATATTCAAGACAACTCCCTTTTATTCTTCTGAACAATATGATAAATTACAGTATAGGAGATTGTACGCTTTCCATATTTTCATGAAGAGAGATATAGCGTTATTTTCAAAGCAAATGAGGAGGAGCATCATGCGCCAAACGATCGATCTGTGCCAAGGCTGGCAGTTCACCGGTCTTGACGGAAAGACCATCGAGGTCAACGTTCCCCATACCTGGAACAACATCGACGGTCAGGATGGCGGAAACGATTACAAGCGCGGAAGCTGCCGATACGAGCGTTCCTTTGCCTGTCCTGCGTTTGACAGGGACAGCGAAGAGGTCTGGCTCGAATTTGACGGCGTCAACGCTTCCGCGGCGGTCACGGTAAACGGCAGGGAAGTCTGCGTCCACGACGGCGGCTATTCTACGTTCCGCGCAAACGTCACGCCGCTGCTTGCCGAAACAAATGACCTCGTCGTCGTCGCCGACAACAGCAAAAACGACCGCGTCTATCCCCAGAAGGCGGATTTCACCTTCTACGGCGGCATTTATCGTGCGGTTCGGCTGGTCATCGTGAACAAAGTCCATTTCGCGCTGGACTATCTCGGTTCCTGCGGCGTCCGCGTGACGCCCACGCCGGACGGCGATTCCGCGAACGTCCGCGTGCAGAGCCGCGTCACCGGCGGCGAGGTCAGCATCACGCTCGTCAATGCCAAGGGCAAGACCGTCGGCACGGGCGCGGGTCTGGATACGGTCATCCGCATTGAGAAGGCGCACCGCTGGCACGGCGTGGAGGATCCATACCTCTACACCTGCCGCGTCGAGCTGAAGGATAACGGCGTCACGACCGATAAATTGGAGATTCCGTTCGGCGTCCGCTCCTTCCGCGCCGACCCGAAGAAGGGCTTCTTCCTCAACGACAAGCCCTATCCCCTGCACGGCGTATCCCGCCATCAGGATCGCAAGGGCGTCGGCAACGCCATCACCCGCAAGATGCACGACGAGGACATGGCGCTCATCCGTGAGCTGGGCTGCAACACCGTTCGTCTGGCGCATTATCAGCACGACCAGTACTTCTACGACCTGTGCGATAAATACGGCATGGTCGTCTGGGCGGAGATTCCGTACATCAGCGAGCATATGCCCAACGGCCGCGAGAACACCATCAGCCAGATGAAAGAGCTGATTGAGCAGAACTACAACCACGCGAGCATCGTCTGCTGGGGCGTTTCCAACGAAATCACCATCTCCACCAAGGACAAGAAGGACATGCTCGACAATCACCATGTCCTCAACGACCTCGTCCACGAAACGGATCCAAGCCGCTTCACGACGCTGGCATGCTACGCGATGTGCGGCCCGTTCAACAAGAGCGCACATATCACCGATGTCGTCAGCTGGAACCTCTATCTGGGCTGGTATGTCCCGGGTCTGTTCCTGAACGACCTGTGGATCGGCTTCTTCCATCTCTGCTTCCCGAAGCGCTGCCTCGGATACAGCGAATACGGCGCGGAGGGCATGCCGAATCTGCACAGCTCTCATCCCCGCCGCAACGACCACACCGAAGAATATCAGGCGAAGTACCATGAATTCATGATCAAGTGCTTCAAGCGCCATCCGTACATGTGGGCGACGCACGTCTGGAACATGTTCGATTTCGCGGCGGACGCGCGCGACCAGGGCGGCGAGCCGGGCATGAACCACAAGGGTCTGATGACCTTCGACCGCAAGATTAAGAAGGACAGCTTCTATATCTATAAGGCAAATTGGAGCAAGGATCCTTTCGTTCACATCTGCTCCAAGCGCTACGTTGAGCGCTGCGAAAAGACGACCACTGTCAAGGTCTATTCCACAGAGAAGAAGATCAAGCTGCTGGTCAACGGCAAGCCCTTCGCCGAGCAGACGCGTGACGACCACGTCTTTACCTTCCGCGTTCCGCTGACCGGCGACATCCGCGTAGAAGCCATTTCCGGCAAATACACGGACAGCGCGACCTTCCGCAAGGTCGATAAGCCGAATCCGGATTACGTTCTCAAGAAGGTCAAGAACCGCCAGAAATCCAATTGGGTCGATGCCTGAGAAGGCAGCACGATAGATCGAAAGAAACACACAGAAGGGAGTCCTCATCCATGTCTAAACCCGCAGCCGCGGCGAGCCATGACGGCGTGAATCGCGCAAAGCCGTATCAGCTCATGCTGTTCCCGCTCAACAACGGCGCAACCAACGTCTACTTCGTCCTCATCCTCTCCTATGTCGCTCAGTTCGGTTCGAGCATCCTGAAGCTGGGCATGTTCGCCTCCATCATGGTCACCGTCATGCGTATCGCCGACGCCGTGACCGACCCGATCATCGGCGCGCTGATGGATCGCACCAGCACCAGGATCGGTAAATTCCGCCCGTTCATGATTCTGGGCAGCGCGGTCATGGCAATCAGCGTCATCATCCTCTACTGCCTGCTCCCGCTGATTCCCGAGTCGATGATGGCTCTGCGCTATATCAGCTTCACGCTGGTCTACTTCATCTGGGTGCTTGGCTACACGTTCCAGACGAGCTGCACCCGCGCCGGTCAGACCGTTCTGACCAACGACCCGAGCCAGCGTCCGCTGTTCACCATCTTCAACACCATCGGCTCCCTGCTGGGCATGGGCGTCATGCAGTTCATGATCCCGCTGGTCAAGGCTGGCTTCGACGTCAAGGATGAGGCGGGCGTCCTCATCTCCTCCGGCTACGCCAACCCCGAGCTTTACCGCATCATCACCCCGATCGGCATCGCTATCTCCGTCCTGCTGACCGCGCTGGCGATCATCGGCATCGCGGAGAAGGATCGTCCGGAATACTACGGCATCGGCGGCAAGGATCAGAAGAAGGTCAAGTTCTCCGAATATGCGCAGATCCTCAAGGAAAACAAGCCGATGCAGCGCCTGATGGTTGCCGGCGCGGGCTGCAAGCTCGCTCTGGCGATTGCGACGAACACCACCGTTCTGCTTGCGCTCTACGGCATCGTGATGGGCAACTACAACTCCCTGTACCTGCCGATGATGGTTCTGGGCTATGTATTCGCCGTCCCGTTCTTCCTGCTTTCTGTCCGCACGTCCCAGAAGAAGGGGCAGAAGGCTTCCCTCACCCGCTACGTCTCCATCGCGCTCATCTGCTATGTCGGCGTTCTCATCCTGCTGTGCATGAGCCAGTATGGCGAGCCGGCGCGCATGCTGTCCTTCCCGTTTGAGGGCGGCAGCGGCATCAACCTGTATACTATCCTGTTCATCCTCTGCTTCGGCATCGGCTACGGCGCGTATTATGCCACGGCTGACATGCCGATCCCGATGGTCGCGGACTGCTCGGACTACGAAACCTATCGTTCCGGCAAGTATATCCCGGGCATCATGGGCACCATGTTCTCGCTGGTCGATAAGCTCGTTTCCTCCCTGGCTCAGACGCTGGTCGCGTTCATCTTCCTGCTCTGCGCCGGCATGAGCGAACTGCCGACCGACAGCACCCCGTATTCCGCCGGCATCAAGGTCGCCGTCATCATCATGTTCTGCGTCATCCCGATGCTCGCGTGGGTCGCGACGCTCGTCGCCATGAAGGGTTACAGCCTGACCGGCGAAAAGATGAAGGAGATCCAGGCGGTCAACGGCGCGCGCAAGAAGGCGATCGCCTCCGGCATGACCCTCGAGCAGTCCATGGAAACCTACAAGACCATCGAGGACGTTCAGAAAAAGAACGGATAACACGCTTCCCCTTTGCAGGGGCGCGCATTGCGCGTCCGGGCATTTTCCCATCATCTCACCAACCGCCTTCCCGCCGTTCCTCTTGCAGGCGCGGCGGGCGGGTATCATAAAAAGGAGTATACTTACCTATGAAGAGTTCTTTCCGTTGGTATGGCGACAGCGATCCGGTCACGCTGGATATGATCCGTCAGATTCCGGGCATGCGCTCCATCGTTTCCGCCGTGTATGACGTCAAGCCGGGCGAGGTCTGGCCGGAGGAATCCATCAAGCACCTCGTTGACGAGTGCGCCGAAAAGGGTCTGGTCTTCGACGTCGTCGAGTCCATCCCCGTAACCGAGGAAATCAAGCTCGGTTTGCCGGAGCGCGACCGCCACATCGAAAACTACTGCGAGTCCATCCGCCGCTGCGCCAAGTACGGCATCAAGTGCGTGACCTACAACTTCATGCCCGTCTTTGACTGGACGCGCACGCAGCTGGACAAGATGGCGCCGGACGGCTCCACCAGCCTGGTCATGTACTGGGATCAGATGAAGAACCTCGACCCGCTCAAGGACGATATCCATCTGCCGGGCTGGGATTCCAGCTACACGCAGGACGAAGTCCGCGACCTGATCCGCGC
Organism: uncultured Clostridia bacterium; assembly: GCA_934631055.1. Taxonomy (GTDB): domain Bacteria; phylum Bacillota; class Clostridia; order Christensenellales; family Aristaeellaceae; genus Ventricola. The sequence goes on from CAKTXP010000093.1 coordinate 4,430, forward strand.
TTATGCCAAGCTGGGCGAAGAAGGTCTGTGGGCGAACATCGAGTATTTCCTCAAGCGCGTCATTCCGGTTGCCGAGGAATGCGGCGTCGTGATGGCTCTCCATCCGGATGATCCGCCCTACCCGATCTTCGGTCTGCCGCGCGTCATCACCTGCGAGGAGAACATCGACCGCTATCTCGCCATCGTGGACAGCCCCTCCAACACCATGTGCCTTTGCACCGGTTCTCTGGGCTGCTCCCCGAAGAACGATATTCCCAAGCTGGTTCGCAAGTATTCCGCGATGAACCGCATCGGCTTCATGCACCTGCGCAACGTCCGCATCCTGCCGGATACCTCCTTTGAAGAGTCCGGTCATCTGACCAAGGACGGCAGCCTGGATATGAACGCCATCGTCAAGGCGCTGGTTGAAACCGGCTTCACCGGCTATTTCCGCCCGGATCACGGACGCATGATCTGGAGCGAGGTCGGCTCCAACGCGAAGCCCGGCTATGGTCTGTATGACCGTGCGCTCGGCTCTGCCTATCTCAACGGCCTGATCGAGGCGAACGGCGGCACCATCGAGTGATCCGCCCCGCCCCGTTTGAGCGATATATTTCTTTAAACACAACCGATTGAAAGGATGTAGAAGAACTATGAATCTGCCTTTGAATGTTGATTTTTCCGGTAAAGTCGTCGTTGTCACTGGTGCGGGCGGCGTGCTCTGCGGCGAGATGGCTCGCGCTTACGCGCAGGCTGGCGCCAAGGTCGCCGCGCTCGACCTGAACGAAGAAGCCGTCCAGAAGCTCGCCGACGAGCTGACCGCCGCGGGCTATATCTGCAAGGGCTACAAGGCGAACGTCCTTGATCCGGAGGCTCTTGAAGCCGTCCATCAGCAGGTTCTCGCCGACCTCGGCCCCTGCGATATTCTGGTCAACGGCGCCGGCGGAAACAACCCGCGTGCGACCACCGACAACGAGTATCAGCACGAAGCCAAGGAAGGTCAGAAGACCTTCTTCGATCTGGATCAGAGCGGCGTTGACTTCGTCTTCAAGCTCAACTTCCAGGGCACGCTGCTGCCGACTCAGGCGTTCGCCAAGGACATGGTCGCCCGCAAGAGCGGCAACATCCTGAACATCTCCTCCATGAACGCTTACATCCCGCTGACCAAGATCCCGGCGTACTCCGGCGCGAAGGCCGCCATCAGCAACTTCACCCAGTGGCTGGCGACCCACTTCGCGGGCACGGGCATCCGCTGCAACGCGATTGCTCCGGGCTTCCTGGTTTCCAACCAGAACCGCGCTCTGCTCTTCAACGCGGACGGCACCCCGACCGCGCGCAGCGCGAAGATCCTCGCCGGCACCCCGATGGGTCGTTTCGTGGATTCCAAGGAGCTGCTCGGCGGCGTGTTCTTCCTGACGGATGACGCGGCTGCTTCCGCGATCACCGGCGTCGTTCTGCCGATCGACTGCGGCTTCGCTGCTTACTCCGGCGTCTAATTGAATGAATTTTGCCGATAAGCGCACGCGAACTGTCGACAAAAGCGACCGTTTTCACATTTCTGCCATATTTCGGAATCTGTTAAATAACGCTTTCCGTACGAGAAAAAATATGGTATAATAGGAAACGATAACAAGCGGTTCGGCATCGAAAACACCGGCCGCTCAATGAGAAAAGGAGTGCTATCGACATGAAAAAGTTTATCGCTCTGCTTGCTGCTGCTATGATGCTTCCGTGCATCGCGCTGGCTGATTCCGCCGCTATCCTGGCTTCCGATCCGGAAGAGGTCATGACCTTCGACCGCGAGTCCCAGGTCACCGCCTGGGAAGGCAGCTGGGTTCTCTCCGCCGCTTACATCGGCGAAGATTACGCTGAGGAAAACGACCTCACGACCACCGGTCTGATTGCGGTTCCCGAAAATGCTGCTACCCTCGAGCTGTCCACCGTTCTGGACGGCAGCGCGAACGACAAGGAACTCGGCACCATGGTTGACGTTGCTTCCTACATCCACGCGCATGTGTATGACCTGACCGGCACCCTGACCTTCTCCGAAGAGATTGCGCCGGACGACGAGCCCTACACCGTGAAGAGCGCTTGGGACGAGTGGCCGAACAACGTCATCCGCGGCGAGAACGACGGCGACTTCAACTACGGCCCGTCCAAGACCCACGTCAAGGGCGAAGAAGACACCCTCTACTGGGCTGCCATCACCGGCGTCGAAGTCGAGGATATGGACGAGATGAAGTACATCGGCATGAACAAGGATGGTCAGATCATCCTGTGCTACGCTGATGACAACGTTGCCAAGAAGGACGGCGACGTCTGCTTCGCTTACATCTTCGAGCGCGCTGAGTAATCAAGCCAAATCAAACGGGCATCTCCTGCAAAGGGGATGCCCGTTTTTGTATTTACTTGGGGAAACGTCGGACTGCCGTCCGAACCTGCTTGGGGACATCGTCCCCAAACCCCTTCTTCGCTTCGCATCGGCTTAAATCAGCTTTACTGAACGACGCGCATGCGCGGCGTATGATTAAGATAATTAAAACCGGCGCGAAGCGTAGAAAGGGTGCAGGGAACAAGGTTCCCTGCCGGGAGTTTGAGGGCAGAGCCCTCAATCGTCCCTCAATCGTCCCTCAATCGCTCTCCCCTCAGTCGTAATTCCGCTCTTCCCTGCGCGTGTCGGAATTGAACGCCACAAATAGACAGCTCACCGTCACGACCAGCAGCAGCCCTGCCCAAAGGATGCCCGTCCATTGCTCTTTCGTCAAGCCAAGCACCATCGGGCGATAGACGCGCACGGCAACCGCTTCGCCGAGCTGCGTGTCTCCGTCGTTTGCCTGCCACGCCAACGTCGCGCCGAGCAGCTTCTCGTTGATGTTCTCCTGCGGCTCGTCCGCACGGACATGCAGACGGATGACGCGCGTATTCGCTTCAACCGCGCCCGCCTGCTCGTCCGCCGCATCCATGTGCAGGTCAAAGACGATGGCGTCGTTCACCTTTTGAATCTCCGGCTCATCCTGCACATCCTCCGCCATGACAGCTTCCGCCTGCGGCTTTGCGCCGTCGTCCGTTGTCACCGGCGCGGCGGTCTTTCCATCCTGCTCATCCCTGTCCGCTTCGTCCTTCTTTACTGCGCTCTCCTTCTTCTCCTCTGTGACCAGCGAAATGCCCTCCGGAAGCACGCAGGAAACGCGTACATCCGCCGCCGCCAGCCCCGCGTTGACGACGACCACGTTCAGCGCCATCTCTTCCCCCGCTTTCAGGCTGTCCGCCTGCGGCAGAAGGCGCGCGCTGATCTTCGCGCCGCACAGCTGAACGCGCGGCAGGGCAACCCGCTTGCCGTCCACGCGGAGCGTACCGGTCAGCAAGCGCATGGCGTCTTCGTCGCCATCCAGCGCGTTATCCGCAACTCTGACCGTCCATGTGAGCGCCGTGCTGGACGGCTCGCCGTTTTCGGCAGCCGGTGCGCATACCTCGCCCGCTACCCGTCGTTCCGCCTGCGTAAAACCTTCTGGAAGCTCGCTGACCAGCTCGACGCCCAGCGGAAGGACGAGATCCACCGGCACATTTTTATCCGCTGTACCCGCGTTTCTGACCTCTACGGCGTATACCAGCGTGTCGCCGATATTCGCTCTGCCCGCCTTATCGCCCTGAACGGCGGAGATCGCCGAAATATCCGCCACACACATCTGCATCGGCATCGACGCGCGATAGAAGCGCGTACCGACATTCATCTCCACCGAGATATTCGCCTGTTCGCTCTTTCCGCCCGGCATCAGCGTCAAATCACGCGTAAACGTTGTCACGGAAGGCTGGAGCGTTCCCGTTTCATCCATCTGCGCGGCAGGAAGCGTCGCTTCCCATGCGTTCTGCTGCCCCGCGTCCAGCGTGAGCCTTTCCGGCGTCGCCAGCGTCAGGGAAACGTTGGTCTCCACTGGCCGCGGATTCTGCGCCGTGATGGTCACGACAACGGTTCTGCCCTCTACCACGCGATCCTCCTGTGCGCTCAGTTCGAGCGTCAGATCCTTATCCATCGCCGCCGCTGTCTGCGCCGCGCCGACGGACAACCCCTCGCTCAGCCCTGTCTGCACAGCCTGAAAGAAATCCGGCAGCCCCTGCGCCATGCCCGCCGCAGGCAGAAGCAGGCAAACCGCAGCCAGGACAATCAAGCAAATCTTTTTCACTGGATCAACCTCCTTGCGCGATTTACTTTGACCAAATTTTCCTTCCGCTATACTACGGATAACAAAAAAGGCGGGGGTTACGAGCGAGGCTTTGCCCCACACCCCGCTGAGGGATTTCAGTCCGGGAAACTCGTATAGAAACGCAAGCGTTTCTTACGATTTCCGATTTCCATCACGCTGAACCCCGCACAGCGGGCGCGTGATTCCAATCCCCTCAGACTCCCTTCTTCGCTTCGCGGCGGTTTAAATATGCTTTATCGAACGATGCGCATGCGCGTCGTATGCTCACACTTATTAAAACCGGCGCGAAGCGAAGAGGAAGGTCAAGGGAACTCAGTTCCCTTGCGGGAGTTTGAGGGCAGAGCCCTCAACGTTCCCCAGCGCCCAACAAAAAAAGCCGTGCGGTATACCCACACAGCTTTGTCTGAAATCCGATTACTTATTCCTGCTCGCCGTCGTCTTCACTCAGCACGTCGTCAATGGCTTCCCAGACCTCTTCGTTCTCCTCGACGGTTTCTTCTTCCACGTCGAACACGTCCTC
>CAKTXP010000094.1 GCA_934631055.1 uncultured Clostridia bacterium
CCCATCGCTTTTTCTTCGTCCCCGTCGTAAAGCACGCGCATCAGCGCCAGCCCGCAGGCGGGAGCGGTCTGTCCGAGCGCCAAGCGGTCGCCCGTCTCGATAGCTCTTGCGATACAGCCGGTATCGCGCTTACCCGTGCCGACTTCCATCAGCGTGCCGGCAATGATGCGAACCATATTATAGAGGAACCCATCGCCCAGCACGGTCAGCGCCACATCGTCGCCGCACCGCTTCACCTGCGCGCGGTAAATCGTGCGCACCGTGCTTTTGGCAGCGCTTCCGCTGGCGGCAAACGCCGCAAAATCATGCTTTCCGCAAAGGTTCTGCGCTTCCGCGTTCATCCTTTCGGCGTCCATGCGGACAGGCACATGCGCTTTGTACTGTCTGCCGATGGCGCACATCTGCCGCGCATTGTAGAACGTATAACGATAGACTTTTCCGCAGGCGGAATAGCGCGCGTGAAACCCTTCCGGTGCCGCCGCGCTCTCTCGGATGCGGATATCGGGCGGGAGCATGGTGTTGAGCGCAAAGCTCACTTTGTCCGGCGGAATGCGGTTCGCGCTGTCAAAATGCGCACAAAGCCCGAAAGCATGGACACCCGCATCCGTCCGGCTTGAGCCCGTGACGGCGGTTTTCTCCCCCGTCAGGCGGGAAAGCGCTTCCTCCAGCATCTGCTGGACGCTCGGCCCGTTGATCTGCCGCTGCCAGCCGCTGTATGCCGTACCATCGTATTCGACAATGAGCTTGAAGCGCCGTTGTCCCTCCGGGGGATGATCCGCCGGACTGGGGATGTGATGGCTTTGCAGCTTAAACTCAGCCAAGGAGCCTGCCCTCCGCAAAGATAACAGCAAGGAACGCCGCCATCGCCAGCGCGCCGAACAGATCCAGCTTCGTATACTTCAGCTCCCGCAGGCGCGTGCGGTGGTCGCCGCCGTGGTAGCAGCGGGCTTCCATCGCCATCGCCAGCTCATTGGCGCGGCGGAAGGAGCTGACAAACAGCGGCACAAGCAGCGGAATCATCGCCTTGGCGCGGGCAATAAGGTTGCCGCTCTCAAAATCCGCACCGCGTGCCATCTGCGCCTTCTGAATCTTATCGGTCTCTTCCAGCAGCGTCGGGATGAAGCGCAGAGCGATGGTCATCATCATCGCCAGCTCATGCGCCGGAAAATGCACCTTTTCCAGCGGATGCATGATGCGCTCCAAGCCGTCGGTCAGCTGAACCGGACTGGTCGTCAGCGTCAGCACGGACGTACCCATGACCAGGAACACCAGCCTGAGCGCAAAATAAATAGCGTTATGCAGCGCTTCCTGCGTCAGGGTGAAAAAGCCGAGCGTGAACAGCGGCGTCTCGCCCTGCACGAAGAACAGGTTCAAAATGAACGTAAAGATGATGATGAACCGAAGGGGCTTGATGCCCTTGACCAGATAGGAGAACTTGATGCCCGAAATGCGCACCACGATGTACAAAAACAGCAGCGCGATGGCATAGCCCGGCAGATTGCCCACGCAGAATACGCCGACGATATATAAAATCGTCAGGATGAGCTTCATGCGCGGATCCATGCGATGAATGGCGGAGTCTCCGGGGAAATACTGACCCAGCGTGATATCGTTAAGCATGGCGCCCTCCCTTTCCGATAGCGGCTTCGACCGCCGCTCGGACTTCATCCATCTGATAGATCCCTTCCGGGATATCGAATCCCTTTTCGCGGAGCTTCTGCGCCAGCTCGACCGCCTGCGGCACGTCCAGACCGATAGCGCGCAGTTCCTCGCCCTTGGAAAAGACTTCGCGCGGCGTTCCGTCCATGGCGACACAGCCGTGATTCATGACGATGACGCGCTCAGCCAGCGCCGCCACATCGTCCATCGAGTGACTGACCATCACGATGGTCGCGCCGGATTCGCGGTGCAGGTCGCTGATGAGCCCCAATATCTCTTCCCTGCCGCGCGGATCAAGTCCCGCGCACGGCTCGTCCAGCACGAGCGTCTGCGGTTCCATCGCCAGCACGCCGGCAATAGCGACGCGGCGCATCTGTCCGCCGGAAAGCTCGAACACCGAACGCTCGGCAAGCTTATCGTAATCCAGCGCGACGCGGCGCATCGCCGTGCGCACGCGGCGGTCAATCTCCGCGTCGTCCAGACCCAGATTCTTCGGGCCGAACGCGATATCCTTCGCGACCGTCTCCTCAAACAGCTGGTTCTCCGGATACTGAAAGACCAGCCCGACGCGGCGGCGGATGGCGCGCCTGTCTGTATTCTTATCCGCCAGATCCAGCCCATCGACCAGCACGCGCCCGCTCGAAGGCATGATGAGCCCGTTCAGATGCTGCACGAGAGTGGATTTGCCGCTGCCGGTATGACCGATTAAGCCAATGAACTCGCCGTCGTTGATGGTCAGGGAGACGTCGTTGAGCGCCTTCGTCTCATACGGCCCGCCCTGCATATATACATAGTTTAAATGTTCGATGACAATCGACATACTTCCTCCACCATCTCGTCCACAGTCAGGATATCCGCGCGCACGTCCACGCCGTCCGCGCGCAGCATGTGCGCCAAGTCCGTCATCGGCGGCACGTCAAGCCCCAGCGCGCGCACCTTGTCCACCTGCGTGAACACATCGCGCGGTGTTCCGCTCATGGCGATCTTTCCGTCGTCCATGACGATCATGTAATCGGCAGTCGCGGCTTCGCTCATGTAATGGGTGATGATGACCACGCTGATGCCTTCTTCGCGGTTGAGCCGGTGGACAGTATTCATCACCTCGCGCCGCCCGCTCGGATCGAGCATGGCGGTCGATTCATCCAGAATGATGACATCCGGCTTCATCGCCAGAACGCCCGCGATAGCGACGCGCTGCTTCTGTCCGCCGGAGAGCATGTGCGGCGCTTTCTTGGCGAACGGGGTCATGTTGACTGCGGCAAGCGCTTCGTCGATGCGCACGCGGATTTCCTGAGGCGGCACGCCGTTGTTCTCCAGCCCGAACGCGACATCCTCTTCGACGACCGTCGCGACAATCTGGTTATCCGGATTCTGGAAAACCATGCCGGCATGCTGACGGATATCGAAAACAAGGTCGTCGTCGCGCGTATCCATGCCGACGACCCAGACCGTTCCCTCCGAGGGGACATACAGCGCGTTGAAGAGCTTGGCGAGCGTCGATTTGCCGCTTCCGTTATGACCGAGTATCGCGAGGAACTCGCCCTTCTTGACGCGCATGTTCACATGATCCACCGCGTTTTTCTCCGCTTCCGGGTAGGCATAGCAAAGCTCGCTGGTGATGATGCGGTTATCTTTCAGATTTGACACTGACATTCCTCCGTAAGTACGACTTGGAAAGTGCGATGGACGCTCGGGGCTTTGCCCCGAACCCCACCAAGAACCTGAGGTTCTTGGATTTCCCGGTTCGCTTCGCGCCAGTTTAAATCAGCTTTATCGAACGATGCGCATGCGCATCGTATGCTTACGTCTAATTTTAAACCACCGCGAAACGAAGATGGGGTTTGGGGACAATGTCCCCAAGCGGGTCTGGGCGGCAGCCCAGCGTACCCGTCCCCGTCGCATAAAAACAGCGCCCAAAAACTTCCGTCTTTGGGCGCTGCAAAAGCATAGCAAATAGATGCCGTCCTCTTCCATCCAGACTGTACTGTCGGTTTCGGAATTTCGCCGAATCGAGGGTCACTTGACCCGTCGCGGACTATACCGCCGGTCGGGAATCTCACCCCGCCCTGAAGACTTTTTGATTATAGCATAAACATGCGCAAAAGGAAAGAGCGAATTTTCACTGGTTGAACGTGACAACTTCCTCTTCCGGCGGCTGAGCCGGTTCGACCTTGGTCACATACAGCACAGGGCCGACGCCTTTATACTGCGGGCGATTCTCCGCGCGAACCTCGGCGGTAATCATCTGCCACGTCTTGGGCTGCGGGATGGGCAGACCATTCGCCTTGGCGATAAAGCCGACGAAGCGCACATCCTCCGCGCAGCAGACCATGCCCATACGACCCGGCACATACTCGTCCTTGCCGATGTTGCGTCCGCGGTAGATATAGCCTTTGAAGCGAACCGTCTTTCCGTCGTAGTCCTCCGGATTCTCGGACGCGTCGAGGTAGAAGATGCCGAAATGGCGATCCTCGATTTCGATGATCGGAGCATCCATATCGTAGGGCGGCGGCATGCCCGCGCCGTAATCCTCGCTGGTGCCGTCCTCATTCTCAAAGTAGAGGGACGCCTGCGGATTCATGCTGCGGACATTGCGGTCGCGGATGAGCTGGCGCGTCTCTTCCGTCGCGCGGTTAAAGACGACCATGTCCGCGTCGGTGATATGCTGAAGCATGCGCTGACCCATGTTCTTGGCATAGAGGTCAAACGTCTGCGCGTTCACCGTCGTGATGATCTGGTAAATCTCCAGCACCTTGGGCGTGCGTCCGATCGCCGCGTCGAGATCCCACATGCCGTTCATCTCGACGATGACGCGGTCGGGGTGATGCTTGCGCACGAACGCGCGCAGGGTCTCCTCGTTGTATTCCTCTTCGTCCTCGATGCACTCGACAACGCTGTGCGTCTTTTTGAGCATATCGGGCTCGTATTCCGTCTCGCCCTCTTCACACTGGACGATAAGCGTGTTCTCGTCGCGGGTGAAGCCGGGATCCTGCAATACGCTGGCGATAAAGGAAGTCTTGCCGCTTTCAAGGAAACCGGCAAACATGTAAACCGGAATTGCCATCTTGTTCCTCCGATCAGGCGACGCCGAACAGCTGCGCCAGCTTCTCGTCCGCCAGCTTGCTGCCGATCACGCACAGGCGGCCGGTGTAGTCTGCCGGGCCCTTGCGGATGTTCTGCTCGCCCGGCGTGTAATCGAAATGGATCCAGCCGCCATCCGTGCAGGGAACGATACCCTTCGCGCGCAGAACCATGCCGTATTCGCCGTCGTCCAGCTTCGCCAGCATGACGGACAGTTCGTCCTCGCCGAACGTGCGAACCGTTTCAACGCCCCAGGACGTGAACACCTCGTCGGCATCGTGTCCATGATGGTGGTGGTGATGATGACCACAGCTGCAAACGCCGTTCTCATCGTAGTGATGATGATGCTCATGCTCGTCATGGTCGTCGTCATCGTCGTCATCATCATCATGATGGTGGTGATGCTCATGCTCGTCATGGTCATCATCATCGTCGTCATCATCATGATGGTGATGATGCTCATGCTCGTCATGGTCATCGTCATCATCGTGGTCATGGTGGTGATGATGATGGTGGCAGCACTCGTCGTCGTCATCGTCGTTGCCATGCTCAGCCATGACCGTCGCAAGCATGTCCTGCGCAAGATCGTGGTCATCCTGCATCGCGGAGAGGATGGTCTCGCCGCTGATGTCATCCCACGGGGTGGTGATGATACGCGCCTTCGCGTTATGCTCACGCAGGAGCGCGACGACCGCCTCCAGCTTCTCCTGGCTCATGCCCTGCGTGCGGGAGAGCAGGATCGTGCCGGCATATTCAATCTGGTTGAGGAAGAACTCGCCGAAGTTCTTGACGTACATGCGGCACTTGCCCGCGTCCGCGACGGTTACAAAGCTGCCCATGCAGGCTTCCGGAATATCCTTCTCCACGCCCTCGACCGCACGGATGACGTCGGAAAGCTTGCCGACTCCGCTCGGCTCGATGAGGATGCGATCCGGATGATACTGGTCGATGACCTGACGGAGCGCCTTGCCGAAATCGCCGACCAGCGAACAGCAGATGCAGCCGGAGTTCATCTCGGTCACCTGAATACCGGCTTCCTTCATGAAGCCGCCGTCGATGCCGATCTCGCCGAATTCATTCTCGATCAGGACGACCTTCTCGCCGGAAAGCGCCTCTTTAAGCAGTTTCTTGATGAGCGTGGTCTTGCCAGCGCCAAGGAAACCGGAAAAAATATCAATTTTCGTCATGTTAGAAGCATCTCCTTATGGGGTTACGATTGGGTAACGTGATGTTGTGGCATCGCGCGGCAGACCACTTTCGCGCCGCCGCCCGATTCCAAGCGCATATTGTACACCGTTTTTCGGGAAAAAACAAGGATTTCGGAAGAAAAAACAAAGTAGGTCAAATTCTGGCGACGCCAGTCTCCTTCGCCGCCTTCGCGACAGCCGCCGCGACTGCCGAACCGACGCGCTTGTCAAACGCCTTCGGGATGATATAATCCGCGCTCAGCTCCTCGTCGGAAACGAGGTTCGCGATGGCATAGCTCGCCGCGACCTTCATCGCCTCGTTGATATCCTTGGCGCGGCAGTCGAGCGCACCGCGGAAAATGCCCGGGAACGCCAGCACATTGTTGATCTGATTCTTGTAGTCGCTGCGTCCGCTGCCCACGACAACCGCGCCCGCCGCCAGCGCTTCATCCGGGTGGATTTCCGGAACGGGATTCGCCATCGGGAACACGCACGCGCCCGGATTCATGCTCGCCACCATTTCTTTGGAAACGACGCCCGGAGCGCTCACACCGATGAACACGTCCGCACCGCGCATGGCGTCCGCCAGCGTGCCGGTGATATGGCGCGGGTTGGTGATATGGCTCATCTCTTCGTGTGCCGGGTTCAGCCCCTCCATGCCCTCGCAGATGATGCCGAAGCGGTCAACCATGACCAGATCCTTCACGCCGAGGTTCATCAGGTGCTTGCCGATGGCGACGCCCGCGCTGCCCGCGCCATTGATGACCACGCGCGCGGTCTGCATCGTCTTGCCGACGACCTTCAGCGCATTGAGCAGCGCCGCCGCGACAACGACGGCGGTTCCGTGCTGGTCGTCATGAAAGACCGGGATATCGCACAGTTCCTTCAGCTTGTGCTCGACCTCGAAGCAGCGCGGCGCGGCAATATCTTCCAAATTGATGCCGCCAAAGCTGCCGGAGATGAGATAGATGGTGCGCACCAGCTCATCGACGTCCTTCGTGCGCACGCACAACGGGAACGCATCGACGCCCGCGAATTCCTTAAACAGGACGCACTTGCCCTCCATGACGGGCATGCCGGCTTCCGGACCGATATCGCCCAGACCGAGGATGGCAGAGCCGTCGGTGATGACGGCGACCATGTTGGCGCGGCGGGTCAGTAAAAAGCTCTTATCGTAATCATCGCGGATCGCCAGACACGGCTCGGCAACGCCCGGCGTATACGCGAGGGACAGTTCTTCACTATTGGTGACATGAACACGCGGGGCGATTTCAAGCTTACCCTGCCATTCATAGTGCTTTTTGAGCGCTTCCTGTTTGATATCCATGCTAATCTCCTTTTCCTGGGGCGGGAGACGTTGGGGCTGCCGCCCCAATCCCCGCTTGGGGACCTTGTCCCCAAACCCCATCTTCGCTTCGCGGCGGTTAAAATGTGCTTATCCTACGCTATCGCTGCGCGATAGCGATACGGCAGATTATAGAGGTGCGTAGTGTGTGTCCGGGTTTTATGCAGAATTTATTTTCTGCTCAATCATAGTTTTAACTCTCAGCTATCGCGCAGCGATAGCGTAGTGGAAGGTGCAGGGAACTCAGTTCCCTGCCGGGGTTTGGGGCGGAGCCCCAACGTTTCCCTTCCCCCATTCCCGTCCATCATACTTGAAATGCCGCAAAATTTCAATCCCGGCAGGCAGGAAAAAGCACATGAAAATCGAAAACAATGTTTGTTGTGTTCCCCGCACGAAAAGCCCGTAAGGGAGGTTTGTATGAAACTCACTCGCCAACAGGTGCTTGACCTGCTGACCCGCGCTGAAAAAAGCGGACATCTGCCCAAGGATGGTTCGACGTCCCTGTTCGTCAGCCAGACCAGCGGTAAGCCCGTTCAGCTCGCCGTCACAGTCTCCGGCGAAAAGATCACGGTGCGCCAAAGCCGCATTCCGCTTTTCCGACCGATGGTCTTTTCTTTGTCCGAGTTAAAAAACTGAATGATTACACATCATTTTCGAGAGGAGAATTCCAGATATGAGCAACTTCAGCTACTATACGCCGACCCACGTCTATTTTGGCCGTGGGTCGCAGAACCGGGTCGGCGAACTCGTCCGCGCTCAGGGCTGTAAGAAGGTCTTGATTCATTACGGAGGACAGAGCGCACGCCGCAGCGGTCTGCTCGATCAGGTTGAGGCGTCGCTGGATGCGGCAGGCGTTGCGCATGTTCAGCTCGGCGGCGTCGTGCCGAATCCGCACCTGTCGCTCGTCTATGAGGGCATCGCTCTTTGCCGCAGAGAGGGCGTCGATTTCATCCTCGCCGTCGGCGGCGGAAGCGTCATCGACTCGGCAAAGGCGATTGGTTACGGCATGTGCATGGACGGCGACGTTTGGGAGCTGTATGACCATAAGCGCCGCGCCACCGGCTGCCTGCCGCTCGGCGTCATCCTGACCATCGCCGCTTCCGGCAGCGAGATGAGCGACTCTTCCGTCATCACCAAGGAAGAGGGCGGCATCAAGCGCGGCTACAACGACGATATCTGCCGTCCGAAGTTCGCCATCATGAATCCGGAGCTGACCATGACCCTGCCGGATTACCAGACGGCATGCGGCTGCACGGATATTCTGATGCACACGATGGAGCGCTACTTCGTTCAGGGCGACGCGATGGAGATCACGGACAGCATCGCCGAGGGGCTTCTGCGCACGGTGATGGCGCAGGCGAAGATCCTGCGCGACGACCCGCAGAACTACGACGCGCGCGCCGAGGTCATGTGGGCGGGCAGTCTCTCCCACAACGGCTTGACCGGGTGCGGTCACTCGGAGAGCGACTTTGCTTCCCACCGTCTTGAGCATGAGATGGGCGGCATGTTCGACGTTGCGCACGGCGCGGGTCTGGCGGCAATCTGGGGAAGCTGGGCGCGCTATGTCTATCAAAGCTGCCTGCCGCGTTTCGTCCGCTTTGCCCGTAACGTCATGGGCGTTGAGACGGGGCTTTCGGACGAGGATACCGCGCTGCGCGGCATCGAGCTGATGGAAGATTTCTTCCGCTCGATTCATATGCCGACCTGCTTCAGCGAGCTGGGCATTCATCCGACGCAGGCGCAGCTTGATGAGATGGCGCACAAGTGTTATCTCGCCGT
>CAKTXP010000095.1 GCA_934631055.1 uncultured Clostridia bacterium
AATTCTCAGCATCCCCCGCAAGGATGGATGATGCCGTCGCGGGAATGGCTGTTCTGGCTCGGGTCCTTCATGCACAGATGGACAGCCGTCGTGGTGAACGCGCGCGGAAGGGCGAGGATATTCGGGTTATCGCCGACGATCTTCTTCTTCGCGTCCTCCAGCGCTTCCTCGAACGTCGCGCGGGTCTTCAGTCCCATGCCGCGGGCGATGCCCGGCTCGCGCGCGCCGACGATATAGATGGCGCTGGTATTCATCTCCGCGATGTGTCCGCAGCTCATCATAGAGAAGCCGTGGAACGGATGGAACGCGTTAGCAAAGCGATACTTGCGGATGTATTCCTCGTTGGTCGCGAAATACTCGCCGTAACGGTTCATATCCGGCAGGGTCTGCATGTAGTCATGCTGGAACATCTCGTACAGCTCGCGCAGGTAGGGCCAGCGCTCGTCGTGGAAGTAGCCGTCGCAGATGCTGGAGACGATGAACACGCAGTGGTCGGAAAGCACGCGCTTATGGCGGATGACCTGCGCGGAGAGCGCCTGCATCATCTGAATCGGGTTGGTGCCCATGCCGTTGCCGTAATGGAAATTGGTCGGCATGCCGAAGACGACGACGTCGTACTTCTTCTCCGCCCAATGGACGTAGGTGCGCTTATCGGCGACTTCCCAGGAGATCGGCTGCATTTCCTTGGCATAGCCGGAGAAGATGGCGATCTGGCGGCTCTTGCTGTCCAGCACGGCGTCGCAGCAGAAGAACTTCTTGCCCATCTTCTCTTCCATGAACATGCCCTGCTGGTCAAACTTATTGCGCATCTCGCTATGGGTAGAGACCGGCACGAAGTCCTGACGGTGCATGACCTGCGGCACATGGTGCGCGGCGATGGAGCGCCAATGGGAGATGCCGGTTGCGCAATGCTTATAGCCGCCGGAATAACCGCCGTAGGGGTTGCCCTGCGTATGACCGATGAGGATGGCGACGTCGGCGTCATAGACATACTTATTCATGATAACGTGGTCGCCATGGTCGGTATAGCCCAAATCGACAAGGTGGTCGTAATCCTCGCTGTCGTGGCTCGTAATCTGACCGGAATAATAGAACTCATTGAACAGCTCGTCGCCGAGGATGGTCTTCATCTCCGGCACGCTGGTACGCGGATGCAGACCGTTGGAGAACAGCAGCAGGATATCCTTCTTTTCCACGCCCGCGGCGTACAGTTCATTGACGCATGCGCGGATGGATACCTTACGATGGCTGGTCGGCTGGTTGCCGCCCTTGACAATATCCGGAATGACGATAACGACGGTGCTTCCCTTATGCGCGAGTTCGGAAAGCGGCTGCATGCCGATGGGGTTACGGATGCTCTTGAGCGTTTCTGCGTAGAGCGTATCCCAGTCCTGCGGCAGGCATTCGGGGTCCGGCACGGTCTCGCCCGGCACAAAGATATCGGTATTCTCCGGCAGGTTTGCGCTCATGAGCCCCTGCCCATATTCAAAATCCAGTTTCATCTTTCTTCTCCTTTACGCGGGGGAGGGGACGTTTTTTGGGGCTCTGCCCCAAACCCCGGCAGGGAACTGAGTTCCCTGCACCCTCCACTACGCTATCGCTACGCGATAGCTGATGATAACCTCAAAAGCCTCTCTTTTCTGCCGCTTCGCGGTATGCCGCGAAGCGAAGATGGGAGTCTGAGGGACAAAGTCCCTCAGGCGGGTCTGGGCGGCAGCCCAGCGTAACCCCTTACTTGCCCAGATACCGGCGGATGATGTCGAGGTACTCGGCGGGGTAGAAACCGATCTCGCCGGAAAAACGCGTCAGCGCGATCAAACCGCCGTCGATTTCAGGAATCGACGCCAGCATTGCTGCGTTGTCCTGCTTTAAGCCGCCGCCGTAAACGACGTCCAGCCCGCCCGTGCGCTCCTTCACAAAACGCGCAATCTTCGTGATATACGGCTTGTCCGCCGGCGTCTTGCCCGGTCCGATGGACCAGATCGGCTCGTAAGCGATGACCACGCGGCTCTTGTCCACGCCGTCAAGCCCGATATCCAGCTGCGCGCCGAGAACGTTCTCCCAGTCCGCCTGCTCCTCGCTCTTTTCGCCGATGCAGTACAGCACGGAAAGCCCCGCCGCCTGCGCACACTTGATTTCCTGATTGAGGATGCGGTTCACGGCTTCCGCTGCCGCTCTGCCGGTCACGCCCGCTTCCGCGAGGATGCCCATCTTGTCGTTCCGCTCTTCGCAATGCCCGATGAGCGTCCCCTGACAGCCCATCTGCGCCACGGCGTTCGCCGGACGGTTCGTCGTGAACGCGCCGAAATTGCCGCCGACCGCGGTATCCGCGCGATAGACGCCCTGACTGCCCAGCTGCACCGAACTGCCCGGCTTCTTCGCCGCGGCGGCGCTCAGAAGGTGCGCTTCCGGCATGTACATGACGAATTCGACCTCGGCGGGATCATACGCCGCCAGCGCGTCCTGCGTGCCGGAAACGATCGCCGCGCCCCAGTCCTTCATCGGCGCGAGCCGGTTGACGCCGCCCTTCTCCGGACTGATGTCAAACCGCTTGAGATTCAGAAAAATATGCTTCATATCAGATGCCCGCCTTTTTATAACGCTCCGCCATCTGCTCGCAGGTCACGACCTCGATGAGGTGGCTCTTGCGGCAGCTGCCGAACTGCACCAGCAGAGGCGCAATGGACTCGATGACGCCGTCCTTCATGCAATCGACGACCTTCGCCACGTCCGCATCCGGAATGGTTCCGAGCGTGATGGTATCCATGATGGAGGCGACATAGTTGCGCGGGTCGAAGTTCTTCGGATTCTTCTTCAGATCCTTGTAGAGCTGACCGATGGACGCGCTCTCGCGCAGTTCCGGATGCTCTTCAAACATCACGAGCAGGTTGCGCGTACATGCCAGACGGATATCCGTATCGACGTTGATCTTATTGATGCCGCAGTGGGCGACGTCCACCAGCTGAGCGACGTCGATGCCGAACGCATTTTCCAGTTGACCGCCGAGCGCGTTGATATCCTGTACATACTCCTGCGGAACGGTGGAAGAGCCGTGGCTGACGAGGAAGCCGTGAATGCCCTCGTGCATCATGCACTCCTTGGTCGCAATGGCGATCTCGCGGCGAATCTTCGTGTCCTTGCCCTTGTTCGCGCCGTGGCAGGTGCCGTAGCTGATGGCAAGCGCGTCACAGCCGGTCTTTTTGAAGAAGTCGATTGCCTGCATCGGGTTGGTATAGGTGCTGGTCGCGGAGAAAACGTGATCTTCCACGCCTGCCAGCACGCCCAGTTCGCCCTCGACGGTGATGCCGTAGGGATGGGCGAGCTTGACGACCTCGCGGGTCAGCTCGACGTTCTGCTCATAGGGCAGGCTGCTTCCGTCGATCATGACGGAGGTATAGCCGCCGTCGATGCACGCCTTGACGCTCTCGATGCTCTTGCCATGGTCAAGATGGAGCGCGATCGGCACGGGGCTGTCCGCGCCGTATTTGCGCACGGCGTCGCCGATACGCTTTGCGCCGACGCGCTTGGCTTCAATCGTGCCGTGCATAAAGTCGAGTTCGCCGCCCATAAAGGCGTTGGATGCTTCCGCGCCCTGCAAAACAGCGCCGGAATGCAGCAGTTCATGAATGCGGACAGCCGCCTCGATCTGCGCGACGCTGTTCATATTGAACGCGCCCTGACCATAGCGGTACTGATCCGCCGCTTCCAAAATCGCTCTCATCGGTACAAGCATACTGTCACCTCATTATTTCTTCAAAAGGGAACGATTGGGGCGCTGCCCCAACCCCCGGCAGGGAACATTGTTCCCTGCACCCTTTCTACGCTTCGCGGCGGCTTAAATCATCTTTACTGAACGACGCGCATGCGCGTCGTATGCCCAAGACAATTAAAACCGGCGCGAAGCGGAGAAGGGAGTCTGAGCGGCAGCCCAGCGTAAACCCCCATTATTGTAATTAAATTATAGCAAACCCGCCCAAAGCGCGCGAGTATGAAATTGCGCCATCCCTTTTTACTCTGCCTGGTAAATGAGCCGCCCCAGACCAATCGTCGCCGCAACGTTCAGCTCGTCATCCAGCAGCACCATGTCCGCATCCCTGCCGACCTCGATGCTGCCCTTGCGGTCGTCCATCCGCATCGCGCGGGCGGGATTGACCGTCATCAGCGGAATGACGTCCTCCACGGGATGATCCGTGAATTTCACAATGTTTTTCAGCGCCTGCGCAAGGGTCAGCGTGCTGCCCGCGCGGACGCCCGTCGTCGCCAGCTTCGCGTCGCCGTCCTCGACGACCACGTCGTTGACGCCGAGCTTATATTTGCCGTCTGGCAGACCTGCCGCCATGATGCTGTCCGTAATGGCGATGACGCGATCCCAGCCCTTGCACTTGAGCAGCATGCGCACCGAGCCCGGATGCAGATGGCGTCCGTCGCATATCGCTTCGCACCAGCAGTCGCTCTCCAGCGCCGCGCCCATGATAGCGGGCTGATGCTGATGGAACAGGCGCATCGCGTTGAATGTGTGCGTGACGCAGCGCGCGCCGCGCTGAATCGCTTCCATGCTCGTCTCATAATCCGCGCCGGAATGCCCGATGGCGACGACGACGTCCTGACTGATTTTTCCAATCATGTCAACGACGCCGGGCACCTCAGGCGATACGGTGATGTAGCGAATCACACCCGGGAACTTGTTCTGATAATCGCGCAGGAGGTTTTCGTCGCCTTCGCGGAGCAGGTATTCGGGCATTGCGCCCTTATATTCCTTCGCGAGGAACGGTCCTTCCAGATGTGCGCCCAAAAGCTGAGCGCCCTTTCCACGGTCGCGCATGACGTTCTCTATCGCGCCGAGACACTTTTCGGTCGTTTCGGGCGTATCGGTCAGCACGCTGGCGTGGAACGCGGTCACGCCCTGCGTCGCAAAGAACGCGGCAATCTGACGCAGACCCGCTTCATCCGCGGCGTTGACATCGACGCCTGCCGCGCCATGGGTATGGACGTCGATGAATCCGGGGGCAAGGCGCATGCCGCCCGCGTCGATGATCTGCGCGTCGTCATCGGTCAGGTTCTCGCCAATCTTTGCGATAAGTGCATCCTCGCAAAGCACATCGGCGCGGGTAAACTTTCCATCCCGATACACGCGCGCATTTTGAATCAAGAGCTTATCCATAAGAACTCCTTTCGGGGCTGGGGGCAACGTTGAGGGCTCTGCCCTCAAACTCCCGGCAGGGAACTGAGTTCCCTGCACCCTTCACTACGCTATCGCTGCGCGATAGCTGATGAAAACCGCAAGAGCCTCTGCTTTCTGCTGCTTCGCGGTATGCCGCGAAGCGATGTGGAAGGTCAAGGGAACTCAGTTCCCTTGCGGGGTTTGGGGCAGCGCCCCAAACGTTCCCCTCACCCCCTCTTAGAACGGCTGCTTCGCCGCGTTCGCGTTCACGATAATCATCGCGTCCGGATGCCGCTGAATCAAAGTCGCCGGAAAATGCGCGCTGACCTCGCCGTATGCCGCCTGCCGCACGACCGAACGATGCCAGTCGCGGAAAACGCCTAAGCGGATCTTCTTCGCGCCCAGAATCTCCGCCATGCCGATAGTCACCGCCTTCTTCGGCATCGCGTCAATTGCGCCGTTCAGGTCGCCGATGGCGTTGGAGGTGCGCGTCTCGCGGCTGATGGTCAGCACGCGCGTGTGCAGCGCAGCAAACTCGTCGGCGGTCAGCTCGTCCTGCGCTTCGTTGAACGCCAGGTGTCCGTTGATGCCGATGCCGCCGAACGCAATGTCTACGCCGCCCAGGTCGTCAATGACCTTCGCGATGTGATCCGGATCATGCGGGTCGGGGAAGATGCGCTGCTCCTCCGGCATGACCAGCTCCGGATCGATCTGGCTGTATACCGTGCGGTTCATGAAGCCATGGAAGGACAGCGGGCTGCGCTCGTCGATCCATTCCTCGTCGTCGGTCAGATACTCGTCCATATTGATGAACCAGCAGTTCTTCAGGCTCAGCCTGCGCTCGTTGACCAGCCGGACAAAGATGGGATACTGCCCCACCGGTCCGACCGGGCAGATGAACACCGTGCGGCGTCCGACGGCGTTGTTCTTCTCGATCTCACCGACCATTTCCAGCGCCAGCTCATAAAACACCTCGCCGGAATCGCCCAGCTTGAGCAGCGGCACTTTGGAATTCTTGCCGAGTTCCTCGGCGGAGATCTGATAATAGCTCATATCCATGGGTTTTGTCCTTTCCTTGGGGGCGCTGCCCCCAAACCCCCGACAGGAACCTGAGGTTCCTGCACCTCCCGCTTCTTTATCGCTGCGCGATAAAGGGCGGAATTCATAACCTTGCAGTCTGTTTCAAAAGATTTAAAACAAATGCTCCACGTTCAGTTCGCGGATCATCTCAACGATTTCTTTCGTCCGCGTACAGCCGAATTTGCGAAGCAGCCCCTTAATCTGCGTCTTGACCGTCACGACCTCGACACAGCGGGCGTTGGCGATATCCTTGACCTTCATCCCGTCGAGCAGGTAGCGCACAAGGCTCCTCTCCGCCGGAGTCAGCTGGGACACGTTATTGATAAAAAACAGCAGGCTCTTTTCCGAGCGGCGCAGGCGAGAATACTCCTTCAGCACCGTATGCTGAACGCGCGCGCCGAGGAGCGGTTCGCCGTCGTACGCTTTGCGGATATGCAGCAGCAGCTCGTCCTCCGGGCAGCCCTTGACGACGTAATCCACCGCGCCCGCGCCCATCGACATGAGGATCATATTCTCCGTCTCGTGCGCCGTCAGGAAGATGACGATGGCATCCGGATTTTCGGCGAGGATATTCTCCGCCGCGTGGATGCCCGCCGTCGTCGTCTCCATCTCGATATCCATCAGGATGACGTCGTACTCCGTTTCGGCGGCAAGCTTTTCCGCCTGCGCGCCGCTTTCCGCCGCGCCGACGACCTGCATGTCCTCCTGCGCGTTCAGGGTATCGCAGAGATCCTCCCGAAGCAGCGCGAAATCATCCGCGATCAGTATTTTAATCATTCAATCACCTGCCCTGCACATATTTGGGCAGCAGCACGAAGAAGGACGTCCCCTTCCCCGGCTTGCTCTCTACCCGAAGGCTTCCGACGTGCGCCCTGATGATGGTGCGCACATGATAAAGCCCCATGCCCCAGCTCGTATTGCTGTTTTTGGAAGAATAAAACGGTTCAAATATCTTTTTCTGTTCGGCTTTGGTCATGCCGCAGCCTTCGTCGCGAACCTCCAGCACGGTATACAGCCGCTCCTTGTGGCTCAGCAGCTCGATGGCTCGGTCGTCATGCCCGGCAGCCACATTCGCTTCCCACGCATTGGTCAGCAGGTTATACAGCGCCTCGCTCAGGTAGTTGCAGTCCGCCAGCACGGTCACGCTTTCGTCCACATCCGACTCCAGCCGCGCGTCGGGGTACTTGCGGTAAAAGCGTTCCAGTGTCGTTTCCTTGATCTGCCCGAGCGTCGTCGGCACAAGCGTCATCGACTTGTTCTTGACCGTGCGATACAGCTCCTCGCTGCGCGAGATGAGCATCTCGTTGCTTTCGTGGAGCTGATCGACGCAGGCACGGACGCGGGCGAGGTCGGGCTGCGGCTTATCCAGTTCCTGATAGATGCGCTTTTCCAGAACGCGGTTTGCCAGCAGCTGATTCTTGATGGAATGGACGAATACGGACGCGCCCGTTCGAGCGATATCGAACTTGCGTTCCAGCGCCATCTCTTCCTGATCGCTGATGAGCGAATCCTGCGTATAGTGCATCAGGCTGAACGTGCCGAGCGCGCCGCAGATGATATTGACGACGACGATCGTCACATAGCCCGCCATGGTCGGCGCATATTGCAGATAGCCGATGCCCTTGTTCCAGATGTAGTCATAGCTGTAAAACTGATAGACCTGCGCCGGATCCTGCCCGCAGTAGAGCAGGTAAAGCCCGCTGAGCGCAACATGGCAGACGACAATGCCGATGAACTGCTGACGGCAAAAGCGCATGGTGATGGCGAAGAGTTCCTGAACGAGCAGGAATATCGCGATTGCCACATAGGCTATGATCCACCAATACGATGCCTCCACCAGCACCTTGTGCATGATGGGCGACTGCCCCACGATAAACCGGAACACGGGCGGGAAATACACCGCCAGCGTCACGGCAGGCAGAAGGCAGATCCATTTCTGCACATCGGGATGCCGCCTGAGCCAGCCGATCATGGAGTATTGCAGGGCGCTCTCCAGCAGGAACAGCGGGAAGAGATAGCGCCCGATGGCGATGATATAGCCGAGCGTATCGAGCGTAATAAACAGGTATTGCAGCTTATTCCTGAGCGCCTGCGAGAAAAAGAGGAAGCTGATGATGTTCTTGGAATAGCCGCCCTTTTTAGCGATAAAGATGAGTATTCCCGTGAACTGCACCATCAGGCTGCAACACATGCCCAGCAGGTACAGCGATTCGCGGTTTCGTTTGGTCAGCATCGTAAAGCCCGCGGCGACGAGCAGGAGCCCGATGAGCAGAAACAGCATAATTCCATCCTTTACGTTGGGCTGCCGCCCAAACCTGCTTGGGGCTCTGCCCCAAACCCCGCCAAGAACCTGAGGTTCTTGGATTTCCCACTTGCATTTATCGCTTTGCGATAAATGGATGATAAGTCTATTAAAACTGCGCGAAGCGAAGAAAGGGTGCAGGGAATAAGGTTCCCTGCTGGGGCGTGGGGATTGAAGCCACGCGCCCGCTGTGCGGGATTCAGCGTGGCGGAAATCGGAAATCGCAAGGAGCCGAAGGCGTTCGTGAAACGGGCGCGTCTGCCGCAGGCAGAGGACAGCGCCCCTATGCGAGTTTCCCGGATCAAAGCCCCACACGTTCCCCTTTTCCATAAATTCGCTTTCGCGGTCAAAATCCCTCTTTTGCAGGAAAGGCATTGAGCCGCCCCGCGCAAGGGCGACCCAATGCCAAGGGCTTTTCGATTTTAGGGCTTACTTGCCGGCTTCGGTCATGACGTCAAACAGCACATACTCGGCAACGTCCGGAGCCGGATCCTGTTCGACCGCGC
>CAKTXP010000096.1 GCA_934631055.1 uncultured Clostridia bacterium
GCTTCCAGCGCGGCTCTTGCGCCTTTGACCATCATTTCAAGCGGCATGGCGGCAATGGGCGCGGCGAGCAGCTTAGTGCGCTCTTCCTCGGTCTGCGCGGCGGCAAGCGCGCGTTCGCGATGGCGGCAGGCGTATTCCGGCTGAGTCGGAACGTGCATGAAGCCTGCGCGCAAGCCGGTCTCGCGGCTGAGCTGGGCGAGACGGTAGGTCATATAGTTACAGAGATACATGCCGGTCGTGCTTTTGAAGGGCAGGGGAGCGTCCGTATCGGCGGGCGTCAGCGCGCCCGTCTGCGCGGGAATGCCGGCGGCGAGCATGGCGCGGGTCATCGCGTCATAGGGAAGCGTGCCGCGCAGCCAGATTTCATCGCCTTCAAGAATCGGGGAATTGGCTTCCGGATTGTCGCCCGCGTCGCGCCCCTTGCGCCAGTTGACGCCGAACGGTTCCGGACGCATGGCGCTGGCGCGTCCGTCCGTGCCGAGGGCAAGGACGATATCCGGATGGAGTTCGTCGATCGCCTTTTGAACGGGTTCAAAAGCGCCGTTCCAGAGAACGGGCATGGTCATGCCGTGAATTTCGGCGCAGATATCCTTGTGAATGAGGGTTTCGCCGTCCAGCGCACGGGCAATCAGCTCGGCGTTATTGGTCTCCCCTTCGGGGATGCCGGCGAACCAGCCGTAGCCGCATAGAAGAATGGAAAGAGAACGCATACAGCAGCCTCCTTGGTGAAAATGAGGTAAGCGGTTCAGTGAAATTAAGATAAGGATAAAGAAAATAGGCGTCCATGTCAAGAGCAAAAACGATTGACGCGGACGTAAAGTTTAGGAAAAGCAAGATTTCATGTTCACTTAACAAGAACACAAAAAACTGAAAATAACTGAAAAATCTCGAAAAATCGAAAGCGTGAGAAGGAAAAAACCGAACAAAACGCAGATTGACGGATAAAGTTTTTTCAAAAGCCTTGACACGATGGGCGAAATATGGTTTAATCTGCAACGCAGTATTAACCCGAAAGTTTTGTTTTACTAAACCATGGGGGCGTTTTTGTGGAAATCAATATCGGCGGAAAGCTGAGAAGCCTCCGCCAGAAGAACAACCTGACGCAGAAGGAGCTTGCGGATCGATGCGAGCTTTCCAAGGGATTTATCTCCCAGCTGGAAAGCAACCAGACGTCGCCGTCCCTTTCCACGCTGGAGGATATTTTGACGACGCTGGGCAGCTCGTTTCATGAATTCTTCTCCGACGAGCAGAGCGACAATCCCGTCTGCCGCAAGGAAGACGTATTCATCAAGGAAAACGACGGTGTGACGATCCATTGGCTCATTCCCAACGCGCAGAAGAAGGACATCGAGCCGATCATGGTCACCCTTCAGCCGGGAAGCCGGACGGAGACGGATCTGCCGCATATGGGCGAGGAATTCGGTCATGTGCTTGCCGGCGCGGTCACGCTGATGCTCGGCGGCAAGGCGTACCGCGTCCGCAAGGGGGACAGCTTTTCCTTTAAGCCGTCGTCGCAGCACTATCTGGAAAACACGGGCAAGACCCCGGCAACGGTGCTTTGGGTCTGCACCCCGCCGAATTTCTAACCCTCTTCGTCACGAAGGGACACCTCTCCCGAAGGGAAAAACGGAATCATATCAGGAGGACATTTCATGGATAATCGCACGATTCTTTCCATCAAGGATCTTCGCGTGGTCTTTGAGGATGGCTTCACCGCGCTGGGCGGCGTGAGCATTGATATCGGGGAAAACGAGTTTGTGACGCTGCTGGGGCCGTCCGGCTGCGGCAAGACGACCCTTCTGCGCTGCATCGGCGGCTTTGAGAAGCCGACCAGCGGCGAAATTCTCTATAAGGGGCAGAACATCATCCCCCTGCCGCCGTATAAGCGTGCCATCAACACGGTCTTTCAGCGTTATGCGCTTTTCCCGCATCTGAACGTCGCGCAGAACGTTGCCTTCGGCCCCGACCTGCGCAAGGAGGATAAGAAAAAGACCGCAGAAGAAGTCAGCCGCATGCTGGCGCTGGTCGGTCTGGCGGGCTTTGAAAAGCGCCGCATCTCCAGCCTTTCCGGCGGACAGCAGCAGCGCGTCGCCATCGCCCGCGCACTCATCAACAAGCCGGATGTCCTGCTGCTGGATGAACCGCTGGGTGCGCTGGATCTGAAGCTTCGCCGCGAGATGCAGCTTGAACTCAAGCGCATCCAGCGCGAGAGCGGCATCACGTTCATCTTCGTGACCCACGATCAGGAAGAAGCGCTGACCATGAGCGACCGCGTCGCCGTGATGAGCGCCGGACATATTTTGCAGCTGGGTACGCCGGAGGATATCTACAACGAGCCGCAGTCCGCGTTTGTCGCGGATTTCATCGGCGACAGCGATATCATGGCGGGCACGATGGTGCGCGACAAGCTGGTGCGTTTCCTCGGATGCGACTTCCCGTGCGTGGATACGGGCTTTGGCGAAAATGCCGAGGTCGATATCGTCCTGCGTCCGGAGGATGTGAAGCTCAAGCCGATTACCGATCCGATTTCCGGTGTGCCGCAGGGCGTGGTGGAATCCCTGCTGTTCAAGGGCGTGCATTACGAGATGAAGGTTCGCGTGGGCGAAAGTGTGCTGCTCGTCCATTCCACGCATGCCCGCCCGGTCGGCACGCAGGTCAAGCTGACGGTTGCGCCCGAGGATATTCAGGTCATGCGCAAGAGCGATTTCTCGCCGGATGTGCTCAAGCGGCATGCCGCACGCGCATGAGGTGGATGCCATGAAAAAGAATAAAGCGCTGGTTGCGCCGTTTGTGCTGTGGGCGGTGCTGTTCATCGTCGTGCCGCTGGTGATGGTCGTCTGGTACGGCGTTACCGTCGAGCAAACCCCGGCGTATACCGAGATCGCGGACGACAACGGTCAGATCGTCTTCCAGCTGGAGGATGGCACCGTTACGCCGGAGCGTCCGCAGAAGACGACGGTCATTTCCCTGGAAAACTTCAAACGCATGCTTGAGCCGACCTATTTGAAGCTGCTGCTTCGCTCGCTCAAGATTGCGCTAATCACGACGGTGATCTGCCTGCTGCTGGGCTATCCGGTTGCGTTGATTCTCAGCGGCAGGGATTTTAAGCGCCCCGGGCTTTGGCTGATGCTCATTATCCTGCCGATGTGGATGAACTTCCTGCTCAGAACGTATTCCTGGATGTCCATTCTGGAAAACACGGGCATCCTCAACAGCTGGATTGCCTCCCTGCGCGAAGCGATTCCCGCGTTTGACAGCTGGCTGACCTCCATGGGCGTGGGCAAGAAGATTATCTTCCTGTATAACGAAAATGCGGTCATCCTCGGCATGGTATACAACTATCTTTCCTTCATGATTATGCCGATTTACACCGTGATTGAAAAGACCGATCACAGCCTGCTGGATGCGGCGGCTGACTTGGGCGCAAGCCCCGTGCAGAGCTTCCTGCGCGTGACGCTGCCGTATTCGCTGCCGGGCGTGCTGGAAGGCATTACGATGGTCTTTGTTCCGGCGGTGACGACGTTTGTCATCAGCCAGCTCATGGGCGGCGGCAAAGTTCCGCTCATCGGCGATATCATCCAGAATCAGTTCGGCAAGTCGAGCGACTGGCATTTCGGCTCGACGCTGTCCCTGCTGGTGATGGTGGTCGTGCTTGCCTTTATGGGTGCGCTCCAGCGCATTGACAAAGAGGAAGAGCCGCAGAAGGAGGTGCGCATCCTCTGATGAAAAAGCTCAGAAAAGCGTACATCGCGCTGATTATGGCGTTCCTTTATGCGCCGATCATCCTGCTGATTTTATATTCCTTCAACGACAGCAAATCCCGCGCCAACTGGGGCGGTTTCACCCTGCGCTGGTATAAGGAGCTGTTTTCCGACGCGGCAATCATGTCCGCGCTGGGAACGACGCTTTCCATCGGCGTACTTGCGGCTGTGATTTCGACGATATTGGGCACGGTCGGCGCGATTGCGCTCTACCAGATGAAGCGCGGTCCCCGCAAAGTGCTGCTCAGCGTCGTCAACCTGCCGATGCTTAACTCCGAAGTCGTAACAGGCGTTTCGCTGATGCTGCTGTACGCGATGGCGAACATCCAGCTTGGCTATCTGACGCTGCTGCTTTCGCATGTCGCGTTCTGCGTACCGTATGTGGTGCTGAGCGTGATGCCGAAGCTGCGCCAGCTCGACCCGAATCTGGCGGAAGCCGCGCAGGATCTAGGCGCGACGCCGATGCAGGGCTTCTTCAAGGTCATCCTGCCGGATATCATGCCGGGCGTTTTTTCCGGCTTCATCATGGCGCTGACCATGTCGATCGACGACTTTGTCGTCAGCTTCTTTACGACCGGTTCTGGCGTCAGCAACCTGTCCATCACGATTTACACGATGGCAAAGCGCGGCATCTCCCCGAAGATCAACGCGCTTTCGACCATTATCTTTGCCTGTGTGTTTGTGCTGCTGATCGGCTTGAATCTGCGCGACTTCCGCAAAGACGGACGCAGCCAGAAGAAGCTCGACGAGGTGAAGATACCGTATTAAGGGGCGCTTGGGGCGACTGCCTCAGACCCCATCTCCGCTTCGCGTTTGTTATTCATACCCATTAAAAAATCATAAAGGAGAAAACGACCATGAAGAAAACCGCCATGCTGCTGCTGTCCCTCGCGCTGGTTCTCTGCCCGCTGTTTGCGCTGGCACAGGAGACCATCAGCGTCTATAACTGGGGCGACTACATCGAGCCGGAAGTGCTGACGCTCTTTGAGCAGGAGACCGGCATCAAGGTCATCTACGAAACGTTTGAAACCAACGAGGATATGTACGCCAAGATCGCCATGGGCGGCTCCAGCTACGACGTCATCATCCCCAGCGACTACATGATCGAGCGCATGATTCAGGAGAATCTGCTCCAGAAGGTCAACTGGGAGAATATCCCCAACGTCGCCAACATCGACCCGCGCTTCATGAATGAAAGCTACGACCCGAACAGCGAGTATTCCGTGCCGTATACCTGGGGCACGATGGGCATTCTGTATAACACCGAAATGGTGGATGAAGCGCCGACCAGCTGGGAAACGCTGATGGATCCGACCTACACGATGGATATGCTGATGCTCAACTCCCCGCGTGATACGCTGGCGATTGCGCTGGTGATGACGGGTCATGACCTGAACTCCACCGACCCTGCCGACCTTGAGGACGCGAAGAACCTGCTCATCGAGCAGAAGCCGATGGTGCTGGCGTATGTCGTCGATGAAGTGAAGGATAAGATGATCGCGGGCGAGGCGGCTGTCGCGCTGGTATGGAGCGGCGACGCGACGTTCTGCATGAGCGAGAGCGACGAGCTGGATTATGTCATTCCGGAAGAGGGAAGCAACATCTTCTTTGACTCCATCTGCATTCCGGCGAATGCCCGCAATGTTTCCGGCGCGGAGAAGTTCATCGACTTCCTCTGCCGCGGAGATATCGCCGCGATGAACTATGAATACGTCGGCTATGCGATTCCGAATACCGCCGCGATTGACATCATCGGCGCGGACGAGTACAACGCTTCCCCGGTCAACAATCCGCCGCAGGAAGTTCTGGATAAGTGTGAGGTATTCCACTATCTGGGCGATGAAACGAAGCTCTACGACCAGGTTTGGACGGAAATTATTTCCGAGTTCTAAGAAATCCCCGCCGTCTTTGGGCGGCCCGCCTCCCCTTGACAAGGGGAGGTTTTTTGGAATAAATTTGCATAAGGAGATGCGTTGGGATTGCCGTCCCAAACCTTGTCTGGGGACAAAGACCCCAACGCTCCTTACGGCAAAGAAAGGGAAAGAACATGAGCGAATATGTGCTTGAAAAAGGCCGTCCGCAGAGCGCGGCGGGGCGGCTCGATAAGGAGATGCGCGTCTATGATTTGCTGGATCGGCTCGGCGTGGCATATGAGCGCGTAGATCATCCGGCGCTGATGACGATGGAAGCCTGCGAGGGCGTGGATCGGGTGCTGGATACGCGGATATGCAAAAATCTGTTCCTGTGCAACGCGCAAAAGACGCGGTTCTATCTGCTCCTGATGCCGGGCGATAAGAAATTCAGGACGGCGGCGCTCAGCAAGCAGATCGGTTCCGCGCGGCTGTCGTTTGCGGATGAAGCGCATATGCTGGAGTTTCTGGATATCACACCGGGAAGCGTCAGCGTGCTGGGACTCATGAACGACCATGACCACCGCGTGCGCCTGCTCATTGACGAAGACGTACTCAAAGAGCCGGTCTTTGCCTGCCATCCGTGCATCAATACGAGCAGCCTGCGCTTTGCGACCCGCGACCTGATCGAGGTCATCCTGCCCGCGCTCGGCGAAACCTATACGATGGTCGCGCTGTAAGGAGGAGAAGCATGAGCCCCTATATGCTTGCCATTCAGCAGGCAGTGGTCATCTATCCGATTATCGTCCTGCTGTTTACGATTCCGTATGTGCTGTTCAACTACCATAAATATGGCTCGGTGTTCAGCCTGCGGATTATTGTCGTCTATTCGTTTGTCCTGTATATGCTCTGCGTGTACTGCCTGGTCATCCTGCCGCTTCCGTCGGCGGAGGCCGCAGAGACGCTGCGCAGCCACAGGATGCAGCTCGTCCCGTTTTCCTTTGTCCGCGATATTGCAAAGAACACGCATATCGTTTTGAATCAGCCGAAAACATGGCTGACGCTGGTCAATAGTAATGCGTTTCTGACCAACCTGTTCAACCTGTTTATGACGATGCCCTTTGGCATGTATATGCGTTATTATTTTCGGAAAAGCTGGAAACAGACGCTCGTGCTGTCCTTCTGCCTGTCGCTGTTCTTTGAGCTGACTCAGCTTTCCGGGCTGTATTTCATCTATCCGGGCGCATACCGCCTGTTTGATGTGGATGACCTCATCGTCAATACGGCGGGCGGCATGGCGGGTTATGCGCTGGTCGGACCGCTTATGAAGCTTCTGCCCTCGCGCGCTGAGCTGGATAAGCTCAGCTACCGCAGGGGCGTATCGGTCTCCTTTACGAGACGGTTCACTTCGTTCGTCATCGATATGGCGGTCGTCGGCGCGCTGGGATTGACCGGCGTCATTATCGCGGCGTTTGTAAACGAGCAGTATACCATAGAAATGCTGGAAGCGACAGCACTGGCGTATTTCTGCGTCGTCCCGATCTTTGCAAACGGGCGCACGCTGGGCAAGAAGATGACCAGCCTGTCCATTGTGAACCGTTCGGGGAAAAAGGCGAGCTGGTTTCAGTACATCGTCCGCGGCGGCAGCCTGTATCTGGAGACGCAGTTCCTGCCGGGAAGGATCAACGATGGACTGAACATGCTTTCTGAACAGGGCGTGCTGTCTGAATTTGCGGTCATCGTGCTGGCGGGCATCGTCGCGGGCTTGTGCATCTTCTATCCGCTGTTTGCCAGCGTGATGATGACGATGCACAAGCCGCTGTTCTACGAAAAGCTCTCCCGAACGCAGGTCGTCAGCACGGTAAAAGCGGCGGGTCAGCGCAGAAAATAACAGGAATGCTTGTACAGCTTTTCATTCGGTGGTAAAATAAATCATACAAAAGGTTTGAATCTTTCAGCGGGAGGTTATTGACCATGAAAAAACGAATCGGTATCCTGACCAGCGGCGGCGACTGCCCCGGTCTGAACGCCTGTATCCGCGGCGTTGCGCGCGCGAGCTATTCCATGTTTGACACGGAGATCGTCGGCATTCAGGACGGCTACGCAGGGCTTATTTCCGGCGACTATAAGGAAATGAAGCAGTCGGACTTTTCCGGCATCCTGACCCTCGGCGGTACGATTCTCGGCACGCGCCGAACGCCGTTCCGCAACATGCGCGTCATCGGCGAGGACAACGTGGACAAGGTCAAGGCGATGAAGAGCAACTACAAAAAGATGAAGCTCGACTGCTTGGTGACCCTCGGCGGCAACGGCACGCATAAGACGGCGAACCTGCTCGCAGAAGAGGGGCTGAACGTGATTGGTCTGCCCAAGACCATCGACAACGATATCTGGGGAACGGACGTGACCTTCGGCTTCCATACCGCTGTGGATATTGCGACCGAGGTCATCGACCGCATCCATACCACTGCCGCGAGCCATGGACGCTGCATGGTCATTGAGATCATGGGCAATAAGGCGGGCTGGCTGACGCTGTACTCCGGCATTGCCGGCGGCGCGGATATCATCCTCCTGCCGGAGATTCCGTATGATATCAATATCGTCGCGGAAGCTGTGCGCCGCCGCGCTGAGAACGGCAAGGATTTCTCCATCATCGCCGTTGCGGAGGGCGCGATGAGCGTAGAAGAAGCCGCGATGAAGAAGAAGGAGCGCGCCGCGTTCCGCCAGGAAACGGGCTTCAACGGCATCGCCAACCGCATCGCCAGAGAGCTGGAGGAGATGGTCGGCGTTGAAGCGCGCGCCGTCGTTCCGGGTCATGTGCAGCGCGGCGGCTCGCCCAGCGCATACGACCGCATGCTCTCTACCGTCTTTGGCGTACATGCCGCGCAGCTCATCGCGGCTGAGAACTATGGTCAGGCGGTCGCCATGGCGGGCAATGTGGTTACGCACAATCCGCTTTCCGACGTGGCGGGCAAGACCAAATTTGTTCCCGCCGACGCGCAGGCTGTCCGTGCCGCCAGAAGCATGGGCATTTCCCTCGGCGATTGATTTTCTTCAAATGAATTGACTTTTCACCCGGTTTCCTCTATAATAATCACGTCTGCTCGATGGGAGATCCGCCGGGTGAAAAGTCCTTTGCATCCATAGCTCAGTAGGATAGAGCGTTCGCCTCCTAAGAA
>CAKTXP010000097.1 GCA_934631055.1 uncultured Clostridia bacterium
CGCTCCTTGCGATTTCCGATTTCCGTCACGCTGAATCCCGCACAGCGGGCGCGTGACTCCAATCCCCAAACCCTGCCTGAGGGATAGTATCCCTCAGACTCCCTTCTTCGCTTCGCGGCGGCTTAAAGAAGTTTTTCATCGTTTTATCGCTTTGCGATAAAACGAAAGAGTGGGAAATCCAAGAACCTCAGGTTCTTGGCGGGGTATGGGGCAGCGCCCCATCGTCCCCTTCCTCATCGTACCCTTAGGAGAGTAACATGAGAATCATCGGTGGGGACGCGCGCGGGCGGACGATCGTCGCTCCGGCTGGCGCAAAGACGCGTCCGACGCAGGACTATGTGCGCGAATCGCTGTTTAATATCATCCGCTGGGATGTCGAGGATGCGCGCGTCCTCGATCTGTTCGCGGGAACGGGCGCGCTCTCGCTGGAAGCGCTCAGCCGCGGCGCAAAGGAAGCCGTGCTTGTCGATATGGACAGAGCGGCATGCGCGGCGATCCGCAAGAATATGGAAACGACGCGGCTTGGCGATAAATGCAGGCTCATTGCGCGCGACTACCACGCGGCGATGGATGCGCTCGCCGCGGAGGAAAAAACATTTGACGTGGTCTTTATCGACCCGCCTTACAGAATGGAGAATACCGGCGAAATGTGCGCGGCACTCTATGAAAAAGGGCTGCTGAGCGACGCTTTCTTGCTCGTCGTCGAGCATAGGAAGGGGCATGCGCCGATGCTGGATGCGCGCTTTGACGCGTTCGACCTGCGGCATTACGGCGATACGGAGATCACGTTCGTCCGCCGTGCGCAGGCTGTGGAAAACGAGGAACCGGAAGGAGGCGCGTGAATGGATACGCTGCTCTATGCTGGAAGCTTTGACCCCGTGACGCGCGGGCATCTGGACGTTATCCGCCGGGCGGCGGGGCTTTGCTCGACGCTGGTCGTCGCGGTGATGCACAATCCGGAGAAGCACGGTTTTCTGGACGTGCCGCTTCGGGTGAAGCTGCTGGAAACTGCCTGCCGGGATATCCCCAATGTCCGGATCATGGCGCATGGCGGGCTGCTCATCACCTGCGCCCATGAGGTCGGCGCGCAGGCGGTCGTCCGCGGGCTGCGCCCCATCGGCGATTTTGAATCTGAGTATCAGATGGCGCAGGTCAACCGTCAGCTCGGCGGGGTCGAAACGCTGTTTTTGACGACCAGCGACAACTGCGCCAGCATTTCCTCGAGCATCGTCCGTCAGGTCGCGGCGTTCGGCGGGGATATTGCCCCGATGGTACCGGAAGGAACCGCGCAGGAGATCCTTGCGGCGCTTGATCGGGCAAAACGATAACGCCGACCATCATATAGATGAGGGTACATGGAGTAAAATGGATAATAAACGAAGATATCGCAGAAATATTCCGGAGGTAAGGGAGGAAGACCAGATGGACGAGCAGCAGGAAACCAGGACTGTCCGCCGGGAATACGGTCAGCCGACCAGCGACAGCATCGGTCAGGCACGTCGGGTCATCGACCAGATCGAGAACAGGATCAACGACTCGCACCGCGTTCCGATGTCCAAGACGCTGAGCATTGTCGATACGGGCGAGATCATCGACCTGATCGGGCAGCTGCGCATCGTTTTGCCGCACACCGTCGTGCAGGCGCAGGCGATCCTTGACCAGCAGGAGCGCATACTCTCCGAAGCCAAGGCGGAAGCCGACAAAATCGCCGATAAGGCGGACGAAAGCTATAAGACCACGATGGACGAGGCGAACCGCTTCAAGCAGGAAGTTCACGACGAAGCGGACGCTTACGACAGGCAGATCCGCCAGAAGGCGCAGGAGGACGCGACCGCCATCGTCGAGGACGCGAACACCCGCGCTGAACAGATCATCTTCAGCGCGCAGCAGCAGTCTCAGAAGATGGTAGACGAGAGCGAGATCACGCGGCGCGCGCAGGCGTATGCCGTGGAGACCCGCGAGCGCGCGGAAAAAGATGCGGACAGCATTTACAATCAGGCGTGCGTTCAGGTGGATAAGATGCTCAGCGGCGCGGCTGCCGCGCTTTCCAGAAGCGCCAGCGAGCTGGCGGCGCTGCGCGACAACCTGCTGACGCAGGGCGGAAATCCGCAGGAGAGATAAGAAAGAGGAGTTACCCATGAATCAGCAAAATACGCTTTATATCGTTGTCCCCTGCTACAAGGAGCAGGAGGTTCTGCCGGAGACGAGCAAGCGCCTGCGCGAGAAGATGAATCAGCTCAAGCGCGAGGGCAAGATCGGCGCCAACAGCCGCGTGATGTTTGTCAACGACGGTTCCAGCGACAACACATGGCCCATCATCAGCGAGCTTCACGAGAAGGAGCCGGAGACGTTTTCCGGCGTCAACCTCTCCCGCAACCGCGGGCATCAGAACGCGCTGCTGGCGGGGCTGCTGACTGCGGTCAATTACGCGGATATGATCGTGTCGATGGACGCCGACCTTCAGGACGACATCAACGCGGTGGATGAGATGGTCGATGACTATCACAAGGGTTATGATATCGTTTACGGCGTGCGCAGCAAGCGCGATACGGATACGTTCTTCAAGCGCTTTACCGCCGAGGGCTTTTACAAGGTCATGAAAGCGCTGGGCGTGGATATCGTATTCAATCACGCGGATTACCGCCTGATGAGCCGCCGCGCCGTCGAAGGGCTTGCGGAGTTTACGGAGGTCAACCTGTTCCTGCGCGGCATCGTCCCGCAGATCGGCTATAAGTGGACGACCGTCACCTATGAGCGTGCCGAGCGCTTTGCGGGCGAGAGCAAGTATCCGCTCAAGAAGATGATCGCCTTTGCGGCAGACGGCATCACCAGCTTCTCGGTCAAGCCGATCCGGCTGGTGTTCTCCACGGGCGTGGTCGTGTTCATCGTCAGCCTGCTGATGCTGATTTACGCGCTCATCGCGAAGATCGCGGGTCACACGTCCGTCGGCTGGACGAGCCTGATGGGTTCCATCTGGCTCATCGGCGGCATCCAGCTGCTGGGTTTGGGCGTCGTCGGCGAATACATCGGCAAGATCTATAACGAAACGAAGCGCCGTCCGCGCTTCATCATCGAGAGCGTACTCAACAAGGCGGATAGCGAAGAATGAAAAAGCACATCATAACCGTGGCGGCGCTTGCGCCGGACAGCGGGGATATGCTCGCCTGCGGCGTCTATGAGGCGCTCAGGAGCGCGCCGCGCCTGCTTCTGCGCACGGCGATACACGGCGTGGCGGACAGGCTCAAAAGCGAAGGCATTGCTTTTGAAACACTGGACGCGCTGTATGAACAGACGGAGGACTTTGACGAGCTGTGCGAACTTGCGGTTAAGCGCATCATCGAGCTGGCGCGGCAGGGCGAAACGCTCTGCTATGCCGTCAGCGAACCGCAGAACGACGCGACGGTGCGCCTGCTGGCGAAAAAACTGCCGGAGGATATCGAGCTGCGTGTGCTGTCGGGCATGACGCTGGCGGATGCGGCGGCTTGCGCCGTTCTGCCCTTTGGCGTCAATACCGAGAACCTGCGGACGCTGACTGCGCTTTCCGCGCTGGAAACGCGCGTACAGGCGGATTGCCCGCAGGTCGTCACGGAGCTGGATAACCGCTATCTGGCGTCGGATGTGAAGCTCTGGCTGGGCGATTTGTTTGACGACGAAACGACGGTTTACTTCCTTGAGAACGCGGCGGAGCTCTGCCCGAAGGCGCGGGCAATCGAGCTTTGCGAACTGGACAGGCAGGAAGAGTACGATCACCGCACCGCGGTACTTGTGCCTGCGGTCAGCGTGTTCGACAGGAGCCGCGCGTCGTATGAGGACTTTGTACAGGTGGTATCCAGACTGCGCGCGCCCGGCGGATGCCCGTGGGACCGCGCGCAGACGCATCACACCCTGCGGCAGTATATGATCGAAGAAGCCTGCGAAGCGGCGGAAGCGATGGACGGCGGCGATCCGATGAAGATGGCGGACGAGCTGGGCGACGTGCTGCTTCAGGTCGTCCTCAACAGCTGTATCGGCGCGGAGCATCGCGCGTTTACGGATCGAGATGTGACCAGCATGGCGGCGCACAAGATGATTTCCCGCCATGAGCATGTCTTTGGGCGCGCCAAGGCAGAGGACGCGCAGGCGGTCGTTTCCGTATGGGAAAACGCCAAGAAGAAGGAACGCGGCGAGCAGACGACGCTGGAGCGCGTGATGGATGTATCGACGGCGCTTCCGGGGCTGATGCGTGCGCAGAAGGTCGTCCGCAGGGAAGCGGGCGCCGAGGGGAAGAAGCTGGACGAGAGCGCGATCCTTTCCCATATTGCGTCCGCCGCGCAGCAAAAAGACGGAGACAAGGCGGAGAAGGAAAAGCGGCTGGGCGATATGCTCGAAAGCCTTTGCGCGCTTGCCGAAGCGCAGGGATTAGACGCGGAAACCGCTCTGCGCGCCGCGACCGCCCGACGCATCGAATCCATTCGCGCAAAAGACGAAAAAAGCTTATAAAACCCATGAAATTTTTATAAAAAATATGTTTCCTCTTGCAGGAAAGAGGGAAACCATGTAGAATATGTTGTAATCGCCGTAATGTGCGATTGATGCTGACAAACACGTCAAAAACACAGTGACGTTAAGGAGGATTTTGGGTACCATGAATAAGAACGAACTGAGCGCGGCGATCGCCGCGAAGGCGGGTCTTACCCGTAAGGATGCCGAGGCTGCCCTCTGCGCGATGAGCGATATCATTGCCGAGAGCCTCAAGAACGGCGAAAAGGTGCAGATCGTTGGCTTCGGTGCTTTTGAAGTCAAGGAGCGCCCGGCTCGCAAGGCCCGCAACCCCAAGACCGGCGAAGAGATTCAGATCGGCGCGCGCCGCTCTCCGATGTTCAAGCCGGGCAAGGCGCTCAAGGAAGCTGTCGAAGGCTAAAAAAGAAATTCCCGGGAGGTTGCTTCCGGGTTTCTTTTTTAGGGAAAAGGACGCGCTCCGCGGGCTTAGGGGATTAGGAGGATTGAAGCCATGCGCCCGCAGTGCGGGAAACAGCATGGCGGAAATCGGAAATCGCAAGGAGCGCTTGCGCGTTCGCGAAGCGGGCGCGTCTGCCGCAGGCAGAGGACAGCGCCCCTATGCGAGATTCCTAAGATTTCGATTTCTCCCCCTAAATCCCCTAAGAACCCCATCACCCCCATTAAAACGAGCAGGGACACCCTGCACCCGGGAACGGGGGCTACGCCCGGACTAACCGCCCTGCGGGGCGCGTCCGGGGGTTCACCCTTCCACCGCTGCGGCGGTTCCCCTCCCCTTGAAAGGGGAGGTTCGGGGTCGGAAACGCCAAATTTCGCTATCCCTCAGCTATCGCAAAGCGATAGCGTAGTGGGAAATCCAAGAACCTCAGGTTCTTGGTGGGGTTTGGGGCAAAGCCCCAACGGTTCCCTCTTGCACCACAGATAAAGGAGTTCTTTTCATGGATTATATCTTTAAACCCCTGTCCTTTGCGCTGACCATCGCGCTGGGATATGTCCTCAAGCGCTGCGGATTATTCGGCAAGGATGACCATCGTCTCATGAGCAAGATCATGGTCAATATCACGCTGCCCTGTACCATCATTCAGGCGTTTGACGGCTTTGAGCGCGACGGACAGATGTTCGTCATCGTCGGAATCGGCTTCATCTGCGCGTTCCTGCCTATCTTTATCATGTACCTGATGACCGGCGGCGTGGAGAAGAAGCTGCGCGCCTACCGCATGCTCAATATCGGCGGCTATAACATCGGCTGCTTCTCCCTGCCGCTGGTGCAGGCGTTTTTCGGAAACGTCGGCACGGTCGCCGCGTGTATGTTTGATACGGGCAACGCGGTGATGATGACCGGCGGCGCTTATGCGATGACCTCGACGCTGCTCAAGACCGGCGGAGAAGAGAAGGAGAGCGTCGGCGATATCCTGATGAAATTCGTCAAGTCGCTTCCGTTCGACGCGTACATGACGATGATCGTCCTTGCGGCGCTGGATATCAAACTGCCGTCGGCAGTCTTTACGCTGACGCGTCCGGCGGGGCAGGCAAACGCCTTTATCGCGATGCTGATGATTGGTATGATGTTCGAGCCGGCGGGCGACAAGGCGCTTCTGCGCGAAACGGCGCGCGAGCTGGCGTTCCGCTATGTCTTTGCGGCAATCAGTGCGCTGGCAGTGTATTTTCTGACGCCGTTTGAGCTGGTCGTGCGGCAGACGCTGTGCATCGTGTGCTTTGCGCCGCTGTCCTCGCTTGCGCCTATTTACACGGACCGCTGCCACAGCAGCACGGAGCTGGCAAGCTTCACGAACTCGATGTCCATTGCGGTGAGCCTGGTCGTCATGCTGGCGCTGGGGCTGTCGTTCGTACTGTGACGAGGGGGGAGACGCTGGGCTGCCGCTCAGACTCCCTTCTTCGCTTCGCGAGAGAAAATACAATCCTGCAAAAAGAAAAAATGGTCTTGACTTTGACCTGACTTTAAGTTTTATAATAAACGTGTCAAGCGTCCAAACTTAAAGACAGAGGGAGATACAGTCATGGAGAAATCAAAGGTATACTATACCGATTTCCGAACGGTCGCGTTCGGCGACGGTCTGCCGACTAAGCTCAAGAAGCTTATCAAGAAAGCGGGCATCGG
Organism: uncultured Clostridia bacterium; assembly: GCA_934631055.1. Classification (GTDB taxonomy): domain Bacteria; phylum Bacillota; class Clostridia; order Christensenellales; family Aristaeellaceae; genus Ventricola. The sequence continues at coordinate 6,617 of CAKTXP010000097.1, forward strand.
TCAGATCGACATGGAGGGCAAGTTCGTCGCCATCAAGATGCACTTCGGCGAGCAGGGCAACATCAGCTTCCTGCGCCCGAACTATGCGCGCGCAGTGGTCGATGTGGTTAAGGAGCTGGGCGGCAAGCCGTTCCTGACGGACTGTAACACGATGTATCCGGGCAGCCGCAAGAATGCCATCGAGCATCTGTACTGCGCATGGGAGAACGGCTTCACGCCGCTGACGGTCGGCTGTCCGGTCATCATCGGCGACGGTCTGAAAGGTACGGACGATATCGGCGTGCCGGTCGAGGGCGGCGAATATGTTAAGGAAGCGCGCATCGGCCGCGCCATCATGGACGCCGACGTATTCATCAGCCTGACTCACTTCAAAGGGCATGAGATGACCGGTTTCGGCGGCACGATCAAGAACATCGGCATGGGCTGCGGTTCCCGCGCGGGCAAGACGGAACAGCATTCCAACGGCAAGCCGAGCATCAACGAGGACATCTGCCGCGGATGCCGCCGCTGCCAGCGCGAATGCGCGAACGGCGGTCTGGTCTTTGATACCGAGAGCCGGAAGATGCGCGTCGATCACGAGCATTGCGTCGGCTGCGGTCGCTGCTTGGGCGCGTGCAACTTTGACGCCATCAGCTTCGACGACTATAATGCCAACGAGCTGCTCAACGCGCGCATGGCGGAATACACCAAGGCGGTCGTGGACGGACGCCCGAATTTCCATATTTCGCTCATCGTGGATGTTTCCCCGAACTGCGATTGCCACGGCGAGAACGATGCGCCGATCCTGCCGAATATCGGCATGTTCGCGTCGTTCGATCCGCTCGCGCTGGATCAGGCGTGTGTGGATGCCTGCATCGCGGCGAACCCGATGCCGCACAGCCAGCTTTCTGACAACATGAAGAAGCCGGGCTTTGCTGATTGGGGCGATCCGTTCCGCAACTCCACGCCGGAATCCGAATGGCGCAGCTGCCTTGACCATGCCGCGAAGATCGGGCTGGGCAACCGCGAATATGAACTCATCAAGCTCTAAAAGATAGAAAAAAGCGCTGTCAAGCAAACAAACCTTATATTTCAGGAAAGTCTGAGGATTTGAGCCCGAAGGTTTCCAAAGGGCGATGCGCCAAATGGGCGCCGTAAACGCTCGGAAAACCCTTTGGTGGGGCGATGGGGCAAAGCCCCATATCCTTAATGTGACACATTCCTTGAAATATTGGGTTTAAACTTGACAGCGCTTTTTCATATTCTCATAGACATCACATGGATTCGCGGGTATAATAAAGAAAAAGCCATCATGAAGGAGCGAAGCATCATGAGCAAATATACCGGCGTTATTTTCGATTTGGACGGCGTCATCTGCTTTACGGACAAATACCACTATCAGGCGTGGAAGACCGTTGCGGACAAGCTGGGCATCGAGTTCAACGAACAGATCAACAACCGTCTGCGCGGCGTTTCCCGCATGGATAGTCTGGAGATCATTCTGGAGCGATACGACGGCAAGCTGAGCCAGCGGGAGAAGGAAGCCATCGCTCAGGAGAAGAACGACCTGTACCGCAAGCTGCTTGAGAATATGTCTCCGGCGGATCTCTCTGCGGAGGTGAAGGAGACGCTGGACGCGCTTCGCGCGCGGGGGCTGAAGCTCGCTATAGGCTCGTCGAGCAAAAATACCAAGTTCATCCTTGGCAGACTGGGGCTGGGCAGCTACTTTGATGCGATTTCCGACGGAACGAATATCACCCGCAGCAAGCCTGACCCGCAGGTATTTCAGATGGCGGCGGAGTTTATCGGGATGAAGCCGGAAGCTTGTCTGGTCGTAGAGGACGCAAAGGCGGGCATTCAGGCGGCAATCGCGGGTGGATTTGACAGCGCTGGTCTGGGAGAAGCGGCAAGCTGTGGACTGGCAACGTACGCGATGAAAACGTTCAGCGATTTGAAGGAAATCTGCCGATAACGAAGTGAGCAGATTCTGCGCAAAAAAAGAACGATGGGGCTTCGCCCCAAACCCCACAAGGGAACTGAGTTCCCTTGACCTTCCGTCTCGCTTTGCGGCAGTTTTAATCACTTCTATTAAACGACGCGCATGCGC
>CAKTXP010000098.1 GCA_934631055.1 uncultured Clostridia bacterium
GCCGCGCGCCCCATGCGGTTCATGACCGCCAGACCGATGCCCGACGTATCCACCGCTTCGCACAGCGCGACCGTGTCCCCGCGCTCATCCAGCTCGCGCAAGGCGGCAAACAGACGCGCCGCCGCTTCCTGCGGACGCTTTTCGCTGCCCAGGCTGATGAACGTGCGCCCGCCGTAGTGATGCTCGTCCAAGCCGAGGATGGCGACGCGCTCGCCCTTCTCCGTCTGCTCGTCATACCGCTTGCAGATCGCCGCGACGACGTTTTCCGGCGCGCCGCTGAAAATAATTGCCTTTGCTTTCGGCGCGTAATGCTTGTATTTCATGCCCGGCGACCGCGCTATATCGCCTTCCTTGAGCGGGCTCATGACATGCTCGTCCACGCGCACACGCCCCAGCACCCGCTCGACCATCTCCGGCGTGATTCCGCCCGGACGCAGGATGACCGGCACCTCGCCCGTCGCGTCGATGACGCTGGATTCCACGCCGACCTGACACGGTCCGCCGTCCAGAATCAGCGGAATGCGCCCATCCATATCCTCCAGCACATGCTGAGCGGTCGTGGGGCTGGGTCTGCCGCTGCGGTTCGCGCTCGGAGCGGCGATGGGTCTTCCCGCCGCTGCGATGAGCGCCCGCGCGTTTGCGTCGGACGGCAGACGGATGCCCACGGTATCCAAACCCGCACTGACGGCGTTGGGAATGCAGTCCGCCTTAGGCAGGATGAGCGTCATCGGTCCGGGCCAGAAGGCGTCCATCAGCTTCCTTGCCGCGTCCGGAATGGCGCGCACGAGCGCCGGTATCTCCTCCACGCAGGAAACATGCGTGATGAGCGGGTTATCCTGCGGGCGTCCCTTCGCTTCAAAGATTTTGTATACGGCGTCCGCGTCCAGCGCGTTTGCGCCCAGACCGTAGACCGTTTCCGTCGGGAAGCCGACCAGCTCTCCCTCGCGGATGAGCCTGCCCCCCAGCGCAATGGATTCCTCGTTGACTGTAAGAAGCTGTGTTTTCATGGTCTTATCCTCTTTGTGCGTCGCTCTGCCCCAGCGCGCGGAGCTGCTCTTGCTGGTCGGCATAGATGAGCGGTTCAATGATATCGTCCATATCACCGTCAACAAACGCGTCGATGGTGTAGATGGTCTTGCCGATGCGGTGATCGGTGACGCGCCCTTCGTTGAAATTATAGGTGCGGATGCGCTCACTCCGGTCTCCCGTGCCGACCTGCGCGCGGCGCTCGCCGGCATAAGCCGCGTCCTTCTCTTCCTGAAGCTTTTCGTACAATCGCGACCGCAGGACGCGCATGGCCTTCTCTTTGTTCTTGAGCTGGCTCTTCTCGTCCTGACAGGTCACGACGATGCCGGACGGGATATGCGTAATGCGGACGGCGCTGTCCGTCTTGTTAATATACTGTCCGCCATGACCGGACGCACGGTAGACGTCGATGCGCAGGTCGTCCGGATCGATCTTGACGTCCACATCCTCCGCTTCGGGCAGGACGGCTACCGTCGCCGTCGAGGTCTGGCGCTTGCCGTTGCTCTCCGTCACCGGAATGCGCTGCACGCGATGCACGCCGCTCTCATATTTCAGCCGGCTGAACGCGCCCTCTCCCGATATGGCGAAAACGGCTTCCTTCACGCCGCCCAGCTCGGTCATATTCGCTTCAAGCATCTCGGTCTTATAGCCATGCCGCTCGGCATAGCGCATATACATCCGCATGAGCATCGCGCCGAAGAGCGCCGCTTCCTCGCCGCCCGCGCCGCCGCGTATCTCCATGACGACGTTACGTCCCTCGTTAGGGTCTTTGGGCAGAAGAAGGAGCTGAATCTCTCGCTCAGTCTGTTCAAGCCGACGCTCGACCTCAGCCAGTTCCTCGCGCGCCATCTGCTCCATATCCGGATCGTCAAGGAGCGTCTGCGCCTGCTTCTTTTCCTCTTCCAGCGCGGCATAGCGCGTCACCGCCTGATCCAGCGGCTCAAGCTGGCTGTGTTCCCGCATGAGCGCGCGCCATTTTTCCTGATCCTGCGCGACAGTCGGGTCGGAAAGCAGCATGCCCAGCTCTTCCATGCGCGGATGCACCCAATCCAGTTTTTTCAGCATAGCCTCTTTCCTTGGGGCTCTGCCCCAAACCCCGTTGCTTAAAAGTTACACAAGGAACTACGTTGGGCTGCCGCCCAAACCTGCCTGAGGGATATTATCCCTCAGACTCCCTTCCTCGCTTCGCGGCGGTTTTAATACTCTTGACCAAACGACGCGCATGCGCGTCGTATATGTAAGCATATTTACACCGCCGCGAAGCGAAACGGGAAGTCCAGAAACCTCAGGTTTCTGGTGGGGTTTGGGGCAAAGCCCCAAGCGCTCCCCTTTCATACCTCGCTCCAACCGCCCGCCAGTTGCCGCCGTAATCGCGCTCGGCAAACGGCTCGCCGATGTTCTCCCGTAGAAGCCCGCATACGGCGTCCTTTTGCAGCCAGCCGATCTCAAAGATGAGCCATCCGCCGTCGTTCAGGTGTTCGGGCGCTTCCCTGGCGATCCTCCGGTAGAAGTCCAGCCCATCTTCGCCGCCGAACAACGCCAGATGCGGCTCAAGCAGCACCTCGGGCATCAGATCCTTCATCTCCTCACCGGAGATATACGGCGGGTTCGATACAATCATATCATACTTTTCGCCCTTTAGCGCAGAAAAGCAGTCACTTTTTACAAATTCTATGTCCGCAGAAAGCCGCTCGGCGTTTCCCTTCGCGATGGCAAGCGCCACGTCGCTGATATCCGCCGCCGTCACCCGCGTATCTTTGCCCAGTTTCGCCAGACTGATTGCCAAAGCGCCGCTTCCCGTGCCGATATCCAGCACGCGCGCGCCGGGGCTGAGCCGCGCAAGTGCCTGCTCACAGACGATCTCCGTATCCGCGCGCGGAATGAGTACGCCCGGCTCAACATGGAAGGTCAGCCCCATGAACTCTGTTTCGCCCAGAATGTACTGAAGCGGCTCTCGCTTCTCCCGTCGGGCAAGCAGCGTTTCAAACGCGCGCCGCTTTTCTTCCGAAAGTTCACGATGCCCATTTATACGCATAGCCAGCGTATCTTCTTTCAATACGCTGGCAAGCAAAAGACTGGTATCAACATCGGCATCGGGAACGCCCGCCGTTTGCAGGCGAGCCGTCCCCGCGCGCAGGGCTTCGCGTATCGTCACGCGGAAGCACCGTCCTTTTCTTCTTCGTCGGAAGCTTCGTCTTCCTTCGCATTATAGGCATAAACGCCCGGGTCAAGCTCCTGCTTGTACTTGTTCGGGCCCGCTTTCGCCGCCTTCATCGACGCGATGGCGACTTCGAGCATCGAATCATCCGGTTCGCGGGTCGTCAGATACTGGAGCATCATGCCGGGCCAGCGGAGGATGCGCACGATCAGGCTGTCGCCCGCATGTGCCAAGCCCTTAAGCACCTCATAGGAAACACCCGTCACCACCGGAATGGTCAGCACGCTGCGCAGGATGCGCCCCAGGAAAGTCAGCTTCTCAATGCCGAACAGCACAAAGAGCAGCTGATCGGCAACTGCGCCGATGAGGATGGAGATGAACATGACCAGGAACAGGAACGCCGTTCCGCAGCGCGGATGCAGGCGGGAGAACTTGCGCGCGTTTTCCGGAGTCAGCGGGAGACCCGCTTCGTTGCAGTAAACGGTCTTGTGTTCCGCGCCGTGATACATGAATACGCGCTTGATATCCGGTACAAAGGATATCGCGAACATATAGCCGACCAGGATCGCAATGCGCGTCAAGCCCGCGGACAGATTGATAAGCAGGCGGCTGTCCGTTACCTTGCCAATAAGCGTCGCCATGCCGGAGGGCAGCGCGACAAACAGGAACATGCTCATGATGACCGCCAGCACCATCGCAACCGCCATGACGACCTTGTCGATGCTCGCGCCGAGCTTATCCGCCAGCCACTTTTCAAACTTGCTCGGCTCTTCATCCATCACGCCGAGCATCTGCGTGCTTTTGTCAAGCGTTTCCATGCCCATTTTCAGCATCACGACCATGTTCACGCAGCCGCGGATTAGCGGCAGACCCATCCACTTGTGCTTCTTGGAAAGCGGTTCGCGATGGCTGCATGTGACCATGATCTTGCCGTTAGGTCTGCGCACCGCAATGGCGATGGATTCATCCGATGGGCTCTGCATCATGACGCCCTCCATGACCGCCTGTCCGCCGATATCCTTATACTGTATCTTTTCGCTGCTCATTTTGTTTTCTCTCCTTTAAGAACGCCTGGGGCGCCGCCCCAAACCCTGCCAAGAACCTGAGGTTCTTGGATTTTCCACTTTATGGATAATAAACCGATTAAATCCGCCGCGAAACGAAGATGGGGTTGGGCGGCAGCCCAACGCAGCCCCTTCAATCGTCCAGCTCATCGCTCTGCTGCTTCTGGCGGCGCTTGACGTATGCCATCAGCGCCGATAAAAGCGCAAAGCACAGAAAAAACGCCGCCGCGCCAAAGAGCGCCGCTTTCGCTAAACTCGCATGCAGTCCAAATGTCACCGCCGTTACGCCCAACGCGCACAGCGCCGCATAGACCGCGTTGCCCCGCGTGCTTGGGCGCGCATCCGCGTCCCATATGCCCTGCCGCGCGTAAGCGATAATCATGCCGATGCTGACCACCGCGATGACGATTGCCTCGCCTGCGACCTGCGCAAAGCCCGCGCCAAAGAGCATCTGGATGACGACCGCCGCGCACAGCAGCGTGTACATACCCCACAGACTGCGATGTTCAATGCGGTACATCTCCTGCATCTCGCGCTCGTCCAGCACGTTCTTCGTTTTCAGGTAGAGTTTCATGGCTCACCCTCCTCATCCCAGAACAGGTCGTTCAGCGTCTTGCCCAGTTCCCGGCAGATCGCCACGCACAGCGCCAGCGAGGGATTGAACCGCCCCGCTTCGATCATGCCGATGGTCTGTCTGGTCACGCCGACGCGCGCCGCCAGTTCCTCCTGAGAAAGGTCGCGCCCCACGCGCGCCGCTTTCATCCGAAGATTTTTCAAGCCTCCCGCCGCCTCCTTTTCCTCTGGGGCTCAGCCTGATCTTTCTCTTCTTTCCTTTTACAGGCTCATTATACCGCTCACCCGTCAAATCGTCAACTATATTTTACATTTTATCCGGAATATCGGTCTGCAGTAGGAAAAACGGGCGGGGAGACGATTGGGGCTCTGCCCCAAACCCCGGCAGGGAACATTGTTCCCTGCACCCTTTCTTCTTTATCGCTTCGCGATAAAGAAACTCAAATCGATGCTGCACATAACGCAGAGATGGTTTAGCGTTTCCAAAAAAGAAAAGGAGACAGCTTTCGCTGTCTCCGAGTAGGTAAGATTAGATGCCGTAACGCTTCTTGAAACGATCAACACGACCGCCCGCGTCAACGAGCTTCTGCTTGCCGGTGAAGAACGGGTGGCACTTGGAGCAGATTTCAACGCGCAGCTCCGGCTTGGTGGAACCCGTTACGAAGGTGTTACCGCAAACGCAGGTCACGGTCGCCTTCTGGTACTTCGGATGGATGCCTTCCTTCATGATTTTCACCTCTTTCGCCGCGATACTATCATATGAAAGGCGAAAATCAATCAGCGCCTTCTCATATGCCTGAGCGGGAACTTCGTATAGTATACCCTTCTTTTTCCCAAATTGCAAGCCATTCTCGCAATCTTTTAAAAAATTCTTCGTTTTTGGTCGTTTTGAGCAGCATACCGATGAGCTGACCGGTTGCCTCGCGCGTGCGCCCCTGCGAGAGGATCTGCCGGACCATCGCGACGCCCTCGCATTCTTCGCGCGTAAGCAGCAGTTCCTCATGCCGCGTGCCGGACTTTGCCAAATCAATTGCCGGAAAGACTCGCGCTTCCGACAGCGCGCGGTCGAGCTTGATCTCCGCGTTGCCCGTTCCCTTAAACTCTTCAAAGATGATGTCGTCCATGCGGCTTCCTGTCTCCACCAAAACCGTCGCAATGATGGTCAGGCTTCCGCCCTCTTCGATGTTTCGCGCCGCGCCGAAAAAGCGTTTGGGCTTGTCCAATGCGCCGGGCGCTAAACCGCCGCTCATCGCCCGTCCGCTCGGATTCATCGCGTTGCAGGCTCGCGCCAGACGGGTCAGGCTGTCCATCAGCACAACGACATTCTTCCCCTGTTCGACCAGTCTCTGCGCGCGCTCGTAGACCATATCGGCGACGCGGACGTGATTCTCCTGCGGCGAATCAAATGTCGAATAATAGACCGGCGCGCGGATGGAGCGCTTGATATCGGTCACTTCTTCCGGACGCTCGTCGATGAGCAGCACCATCAGTTCGATATCCTTGTGATTCTTCTCGATGGCGCGGGCAATTTTTTGCAGCAGGATGGTCTTGCCCGCTTTCGGCGGCGCGACGATAAGCGCGCGCTGTCCCAATCCGATGGGCGCGATAAAATCCAGCAGGCGCATGGACGCGTCGCTCGTGCCGTCCGCGCTTTCCAGCGTCAGGCGTCGATTGGGATGGATGGGCGTCAGCGTATCAAACGGTCGGCGGACGCGTGCGATCTCCGGATTGTCCCCGTTGACGGACTCGATGTACATCAGCGCGTTATATCGGTCGCCCATGCGCTTGGGACGCGTCTTGCCGACGATCTCATCGCCGCTGCGCAGTCCGAACCGGCGGATCTGCGCGATGGATACATAGATGTCGTCCGGACCCGGCGAGCAGTTCTGCGTCCTCAGAAAACCATAGCCGCCGGGCTGCACCTCCAGCACGCCGCACCCGCCTGCGAGCAGCCCTGCCTTGAGCATCTTCGGCACGACCGGATTGCTCGTTCCATATTCCTCATCGTAAAAGCCCAGCGGTTTAGGCTTATACAAGCCGATATCGCCGCTTTCCTCTTCCTTCTGCGCCGTGCGGAGTTCATGATCGAGCAGTTCGACCAGTTTCGCCTTATTGACGCCGTACGGCAGCCGCACTTTCTTTTCCCGCGCATACTCCCGCAGCTGCACGACCGTCATGTTTTGAATCGCTCTTACAGATTCCAATCCGGATTCAGCTCCTCCCAATGGGCAAACATGTTTTGCCGCGGCTCTCCCGCGGATGTGCTTCATGGTGAAGGATATGCTGATTTCAGGAAAAATATACGGGGTTACGATTAGGGAACGTTGGGGCGCCGCCCCAAACCCCGGCAGGGAACATTGTTCCCTGCACCCTTTCTTCGCTTCGCGTTGGTTTTAATCATCTTAGGCATACGACGCGCATGCGCGTCGTTCAACGAAACTGATTTAAGCCGCCGCGAAGCGAATCGGGAAATCCAAGAACCTCAGGTTCTTGGCGGGGCTTGGGGCAGAGCCCCAATCGTCCCTTACGCTTTCCGCGCAAGGATCACGTCGCGGCTGATCGCCTGCTCGACCCAGTGTTCCAGATTCGCCGTCTCAACGATCTCAAATCCCGCTTTTTCGCAAAGGCGGATCAGCCCCTCGCGCTTCGTGACATGCGTGTTGAAACTCATCGCCAATACGCCGCCGCGCTTGAGAACGTCATACCAGCCTGAAAGCGCCGCCGCCAGTGTCCCGCCGATGGAATCCTGCTTGCCCGCTGTGCCTTTCTGTACGCCGTATGGAATGTCCGTCACCATCAGATGAACGCTCTGCGGCTTGAGCAGCGCCGCCGCGTCGCGCGTGTCGCCGCAAATCAATCGGAGCGTCCGCGTGTCGCCATCCTTAAAATGCTCCGCGCTGTCGGAAAAGACAAACTTGTTCTCCCGCCCACCAACTTTGCCGCGCACCGTCAGCGCGCTGTCCGTCCGCTTAAACTTCGTGCGGTGGAATTCCAGATACCGCGTCATGTAGTCGGCGGATTCCTTAACATCCGCCTTGTCGATTTCGATGCCCACGCCGTGATAGCCGCGCCGCAGAGCGAGCATCAGCGTCGTGCCGCGTCCCGCCATCGGGTCGCAGACGATGAGCTGACTGTCATGCACAGGCATGAACCCGCTCGCCGCCAGCGCCATGGTCAGCATCGTATCGGTAAACATCTCGTTCGTCTTACCCTTGTACTTGAGCAATGCGGGCAGGTCTTCGCCGACATAGTTCGGATGCGCGCGGTCAAGCGGCGTCAGGCGTCCGTCCTCCATGGAGAACAGCATGTATACGCTGGCAAGCTGGCTGAGCATGCGCATATCGCGCGCGGTCAGCTTTTCTTCTTCAAACGTGAGGAACATCGCGCCGCCCATTTCCTTCGGCACGACCTCAGCTTCACGCCCGAGCGCGGCAAGCGTCATCGCAAGCTCCTGCGTCGCCAGCTGTAAAAGCGATTGACGATAGCGGATGTTGGCATGGGGATAAAGCAAAAAGGCATAGGTCATGAAATTCTTCCCTCTTTCTTAGTATAAACGCCGCGAAGCGAAGATGGGGATTGGGATTGGAGTCACGCGCCCGCTGTGCGGGATTCAGCGTGACGGAAATCGGAAATCGTAAGAAACGCTTTGCGTTTCTATACGAGTTTCCCGGGTCGGCAGCCCAATGTTTTCCCAAATCAATCAAAAAAGTAGTTTCAGAGTAGAATGCAAAGCACTCTACAATTGAAACGGCGGCGTTTTGAAAACACCTGCTTTTAGATACAGCACACTATAAATTCGTCTTAAAACAAAC
>CAKTXP010000099.1 GCA_934631055.1 uncultured Clostridia bacterium
CCACCGGCAAGTTCTGCCCCGAATGCGGCGCGAAAAAGCCCGAACCCCAGCCCGCGGCAGGCTGGACGTGTTCCTGCGGCGCGGTCAACACCGGCAAATTCTGTTCGGAATGCGGCGCGAAGCGCCCGGCAGGCGCGCTGGTCTATCGCTGCGACAAGTGCGGCTGGCAGCCCGCCGATCCGGCGCATCCGCCGAAATTCTGCCCGGAATGCGGCGATTTGTTCGACGACAGCGACCGCGTATAATACACACTTATTGGCGGCAATTGCGCCATGTGCGCCGTTTTTCTTTCACGCGGCAGCGCATTGACGGCTGCCCTTTATGGCTTTCTGATTGCGCTGAAAGACATATGGCTTGAATAGGTCATCATCCTGACGATACAGGTTTTCACCGTCATCTTCCAGGTCATGCTTTGCCCCATCGCCCCGCCAAAGTGCTTTCCGAGCGTTTACGGCGTCCGTTTGGCGCATCACCCTTTGGAAACCTTCGGCTGCAAATTCTTAGATTTTTCTTGAAATATCAGGTTTATTAGCTTAACATCCCCATTTTTCCTCTCCCTTGTTCTGACCTTTGTTCGGTTTTCCGCCTTTCGAAATGTTAGAAATTTTTCACTTTTATCTTGACACTGTTCTTTTGATGTGGTATATTTATCACATCACGAAGTGATAAATTTCTCACTTCTCATTCCGCTTTCACGCGGCAAAAACGAAAGGAAAGACCGTCATGAAAAAAGTCACTCTGCGGGAACTTGTTGCTGACAAGATCATCTTCGCCATCCTCATCGCAGTCTACTACTGGATGTGGGCGCGCAACGACTGGAAGGACTATTATCAAACCATCCAATATGTCACTTTTGTTTTTACCTTCTTCTACTTCACTTTCCGCGCTTCGCGGCTCAAGAAGTACAAGCAGGAACCCATCGACGAAATGGCTGAACTGAATCTGAAACGCTGCGATTCCATCTGCCTGAAGCTCTGCGTTGCCGCGTTCATCCTGATTGGTTTTGTCTGCGCGCTCGGCAGACTCACGCTGACCACAGAGGTCATCGGCTATTGTCTGATGGGGCTGCTGTTCGCGCTTTCCATCATCCGGACAATTCTCTTCTGTCTGATGGATGCAAAGGGGCTGTGAGAATGGCGCTTCATACCAAGTTAAAGGAATACCGGGAATCAAAAGGACTCAATCAGGCAGCTCTTGCCGACCTCGTTCATGTGCGACGGGAAACGATCGTCAACCTTGAAAAAGGGAAGTACAATCCCTCGTTGAAGCTCGCTATGGACATTGCAAACGTCTTTCAAACAACGGTGGAATCGTTATTCTTCTATACGGACGATTGAGCATCCGCGGCTCGCGCCGGTCTGACGCTCACGCTTTTCAGTCTCGCAGGTTCAACGCTTGCGGGGCTTTTTCTTTTTCGCTCCATATGCTATAATATCCTTATCCTTTTCAAAAGCGAGGTATTCCCCATGAGCGGCGAGAGCAAGAACAACAACGGCAAAAAGAACGATTCGATCATGACCTATATGGCGACGGGCATGTGTATCGGCATGTGCTCAGGGCTTGCGCTCGGCTATGCCCTTCAATTGGACAGCATGCCGCCGACGATCTTCATGCTGTTCGGGATGAGCATCGGCATGTGCCTGGGGCTTGCCATCGGCTCGACGAAAAAGAAGAACGACAAAGAGAACGACGACAAAAAGTAAGAAGGGGCGCTGTGTGATGAAGAACTTCATTCCGAAAGAAAAGCTGAGCAAAAAAGCGAAACGCACGCTGGACGCCGAGCGGCGGACGCTCTGGGACGTTTCGCCGGTATCCAAAAAGATTGAAAGCAAAAAACGCTATAACCGAAAGAAAAACGCTCATGCCCGATATGACGAAGGCATGAGCGTTTTTGTATGAACTCTCCTCCTGCCGCGGCAGAAAGGAAAGCCTTTGGTTTACGGGTTCTGCTCAACCCAGTTTATATTTATCAGCAAGACTCGCTCGTTTTTACACACTGTTCATTCAATATGGCACGCTGTTTAGATGACGTCAGGATTTTTTAAAATCAATTGGCGAATCTCCACGAATTTTATCAAAACAATCTGGGCGGAAAACAGAATTTATGTTATACTGTCGGCATTCCAAGGACACGGAGGTGTATCCTCATGATTGCAAGCGAATTCGCCCAACGGCTGGGCGTCCCCGTCAGCAAGATCCGCTATTACGACCGTCTGGGGCTGGGTCAGACGGAACGCTGCGAAGAAAACAACTACCGGAATTTTGAGCCGGATGACGCGCTGGAATACGGCAATGCGCTGATGCTGCGCAGTTTCGATATGAATCTGAAGGAAATCGCGCAGACGCAGTCCGGTCAAAGCGTAAACGAGATGGGCGTCTGGCTCGAAGAGCATGTGCGCGAACTTGAAGAACACCTGCGTCTGGAACAGATTCGCCTTGCCCGCCTGCGCGAAATGCAGCGGTATTGGCGTACGCTCGGCTGCGGCACGGGAAAGGCGACCTTTACCGATCAGCTCGCCAACTATGAGATTTGGAGTTTCGATCTGTCGCGCGAGCTGACCCGCGAGGAGATTCTCGCCGCGCAGGAGCTGACCGACCGCCTTCCATACAGCTACCTCGCCGCCAAAATTCCGGCGGAAAGTCTGGCTCATGACGATGTGTTCCACCCTATTCTCGGCGTCGGCATCCTCGAGCGCAACTGTGCGGCGTGTTCCTATACACCGCCGGCATGCGCCGTACATTACAGAAGCGGAAACATGCTGACCTGCATGTTTGAAAAGGAGAGCTTCAAAACCATGACCCGCGAAGACCTGGAACCGATGTATGCCCTTGCCCGCCAGAAGCACATCGAACCTTACGGCGACATGATCGGGCGCTTCGTCTATTCCCATACTTTAAACGGGAAACGGCTTCACGGATTGTGGATGGGCATCGCTTATCGCAATTTGTGAAATTTTCTACGTTAAATTCTTGACTTGTAAGTTGCTTACAGGATTATAATCCCCTCATCGCCGCCAAGCCTGTACATGAAAAGGCGGCTGTCCACTTTTTTTCACAACTGGTTAAGGGGGATTTGTTTCAAATGAAAAACTCCAAGCTCCTCGCCTGCCTGCTGTGCCTTGCGATGCTGCTGACCGCCTGCGTCGGCGCATCCGCGGAGGTCTATGAAGGCTCTTCCATCGGCATGCAGGGCACCGTAACGGTTGCCATGACCGTCGAAGACGGCGTGATCAAAAACGTCGAGCTGACCGAATGCCACGAGACCGCCAACATCGCGGGTGTCGCCATGGAGCGTCTGCCGCAGCTGATGGTGGAGCATCAGACCACCACGCTGGACGCTGTAACCGGCGCGACGCTGGCGAGCAACGCCATCATGCGTGCAGCTGCCAACGCTGCCAAGGCTGCCGGTCTGGATGCCGACGCGCTGAAGGCGAACGCCTACTCCGAGCCTGCCGGCGAGGACGAGGTTTGGGATGCCGACGTGCTGGTTGTTGGCGGCGGCGGAGCCGGTCTGTCCGCGGCAATCTCTGCGGCGCAGGGCGGCGCGAAGGTCATTCTGGTTGAAAAAAGCTCTTTCCTGGGCGGCAACACCATGATGGCTGGCGGCGCGTACAACACCGTCGATCCGGAAGCGCAGAAGGGCGTCATCCTGACCGTTGCGCAGAAGAACACGATGGACGGCTATCTCGCGCTCGACCACAGCAATCCGAGCCTGAAGTTTGATGTGTTCCCGGAGTGGGAAGAGGTTCTGACCCAGCTCCAGCAGGATATCACCGATTTCTATGCCGCGAACGAGGGCAAGACCGCGGGCGTGGATATGCCGGGCTTTGACTCCGTTTCCCTGCACATGTGGCACATCTATGTCGGCGGTCTGCGTCAGCTGCTGGATGGCAGCTGGGTTGCCTCCGACATCACCCTTGCGCGCACCCTCGCTGAGAAGTCCCTCGACGCGTTCAAGTGGCTCGACAGCATCGGCGTGTACGCCGCCAACGGCGCGGACGCTTCCTCCAGTCTGTTCACCGTTCTGGGCGCCATGTGGCCGCGCACCCATCGCGTTTCCTCCAGCACGGAGCTGATCTCCATCCTGAAGGACAGCGCCGAAAAGGCGGGCGTGACCATCTACACCGAAACCGCCGCCACCTCTCTGCTGGCGGATGAAAGCGGCAAGATCGTCGGCGCGACCGCTCAGAAGGTCAACGGCACCAACATCACCATCAACGTGACCAACGGCGTCGTGCTTGCCAGCGGCGGCTACTGCGCCAACCCGACCATGGTGAAGGAATACGACAACTACTGGGGCGACAGCCTGAGCAGCCATATGCTCACCACCAACGTCGGCACCAACAAGGGCGACGGCATCGTAATGGCGACCGCGGTTGGCGCGGACACCACCGGTCTTGAAATCGTTCAGATGATGCCTTCCTCTTCTCCGGTCAAGGGCACCATGACCGACGGCATCTGGGGCGACGCTTCCCAGCAGATCTGGATCGACGGCGAGGGCAACCGCTTCGTCAACGAGTACGCCGAGCGCGACGTGCTGACCAAAGCTTCCCTTGCGCTGGACGGCAGCATCTTCTACATCATCTACGCGGGCAGCGAGACCAACGAGAACGGCGAGCTTCTCGGCGCTTCTCTGGATAACACTCTGTTCGGCACCACCGTGCAGAACATGGTGGACAACGGTCATGTCTGGTACGGCTCCACGCTGGCTGAGCTGGCTGAGAATTCCAAGAAGACCGCCGGCGGCGCAAACCCGAACTTCACCGAGGAAGCGCTCCGCGCGACCATCGAGAAGTACAACAGCTATGTCGCTTCTCAGAACGATCCGGACTTCGGCAAGGAAGTTCTCGCCGGCGCGATCGACATCGACGCCATCGAGGCTGACCCGAACCGCGGCTTCGTCATCAGCCCGCGCAAGGCTTCCCTCCACCACACCATGGGCGGCGTGAAGATCGACAGCGAGGCGCATGTTCTGAATGCCAACGGCGAAGCCATCAGCGGTCTGTGGGCGGCTGGCGAAGTCACCGGCGGCGTCCATGCGGGCAACCGTCTGGGCGGCAACGCTGAGGCTGACATCTTCACCTTCGGCCGTATCGCCGGTGTGAACGCCGCGGCGAACCAGTAATCCTCTTTCATCATTCTTTACAGGCAGAATGTACGCAGGCGCGGAGCCAGACTCCGCGCCTGTTTTTTCTTTATCGCTCTGACTTCGTGACGGAATTTCCACAGATTTCCTGACTTTCCTTCTGCACGGCGGTTCATGCTATAAGCCGAAAGAACCCCGCTATAAAGGAGGACACCCCGAATGGAAAAGATTAAAGTCGTTCAATACGGCTGTGGCAAGATGAGCCGGTATATCCTGCGCTATCTCCATGAGCATGGCGCGCAGATCGTCGGCGCGATCGACGTCGATCCGGCGGTCGTCGGGCAGGACGTCGGCGATTTCGCCGAGCTGGGCATCAAGACCGGCGTCATCATCAGCAAAGACGCGGACAAAGTTCTCGACGAGTGCGACGCGGATGTCGCCATCGTGACCCTGTTCAGCTTTATCGGCGATATCTACGACCCCGTTGAGAAGTGCGTGAGCCGCGGCATCAACGTCATCACGACCTGCGAAGAAGCCATCTATCCGTGGACGACATCCGCCGCGCAGATCAACCGGCTGGATGCGCTCGCCAAGGAGACCGGCTGCACCATCACCGGCAGCGGCATGCAGGATATCTTCTGGATCAACATGGTCGCGCTCATCGTGGGCGGCTGCCATAAAATCACTAAAATCAAAGGCGCGTACAGCTACAACGTCGATGAGTACGGGCTGGCGCTCGCCAAGGCGCATGGCTGCGGCCTAACGCCGGAGGAATTCGAGCAGAAGATTGCCCATCCGGATATTTTTGAGCCTTCCTACGCATGGAACGCAAGCGAAGCCCTCTGCAACAAACTGGGGCTGACCATCAAATCCATCGCGCAGAAGCACGTTCCGTGCATCATCGACCACGATATCGAGTCCTCAACCCTCGGCAAGGTCATCAAGGCGGGGCGCTGTATCGGTATGAGCGCGGTCGTGACCATCGAGACCATGCAGGGCATCGTCATCGAGGAAGAAACCATCGGCAAGGTCTACGAACCAAAAGACGGCGACCTGTGCGACTGGAAGATTTCCGGCGAACCGGATACCGAGTTCCACGTCGTCAAGCCCGCTACCGTCGAACACACCTGCGCGACGGTCGTCAACCGCCTGCCGAGTCTCATCCACGCGCCCGCCGGTTATGTGACCGCCGACCAGCTTGAGCCAAGCCCCTATCTGACCTATCCGATGGAGTTCTATTGCTGAATTACGCAAAGGAAACGCTTGAAACTCTTTCCCAAATCCAATTTCTGACGAACGATGACCCCGCACGTTTTTTCACATTAGAAATTACGCAGCGATTGACCGCGTGGATATATCTTTGATGTTTTGCAGACTATGGCGGAAGTATAGGCGGGCTGAACCCGCCTTTTTCATTGACCCGCTCTTCCGAAAAAAGGAGTTCCCCCGCCCATCTAGAATATTACAGCTATATCCTGCCTTATGGCAGAAGAGAGGAGCTTGGTTTTATGGATCAATTGAGCGACGGCGTCCGCAAACTCATCCTCGCCGGCATCGGCGCGGTTGCGGCAACCAAGGAAAAATCGGAAGTCATCCTGGATGAACTGGTGAAAAAAGGCGAGCTGACCGTTGAGCAGGGTAAAGTGCTGAACGAAGAACTCAAGCATAACATCAAAGACGCCATCCGCGACAACGTAACCCTCCATATCGTCACCGACGGGGACGAAGAGCCGGAAGAGGACGAAACGGAAGGCGAAGCCGCGCCGCAGGGCGACCTGATGGACGCCGTGGACGGCATGGACGACGAGCAGCTCGCCGCGCTGAAGGCGCGCATCGAGGCAGCCGAAGCCGCGCGCGCCGAAAAGACCAAAGAAGAAACTTCCTCCGACGAAAACGCCGAAGGATAAAAGGAGCATCTCATGCCTGTACGCAGTGAAAACAGAACTGAAAACCGCCAGCGTCTGATGGAGATCGTCGAGGTCGTCCGCCGCCACGAAATCGTTAAGGACGGCATGACTCCGGAAAAGCTCTGCGCCATCATCGAAGAACTTGGCCCGACGTTCATCAAGCTCGGTCAGATCCTGTCGATGCGGTCGGACATCCTGCCCAAAGAGTATTGCGAGGCGCTCAAGAAGCTGCGCAGCTCGGTCGCGCCCATGCCCTATTCGCAGGTCGTTTCCATCGTCGAGCGCTCTTACGGCCGCCCGATGAGCGAGGTCTTTTCCTCCTTTGACGAGCAGGCGCTGGGCAGCGCCTCCATCGCGCAGGCGCACGCGGCTGTCCTTTGCAGCGGCGAGAGCGTCGTCGTCAAGGTGCAGCGCGAGGGCATCCACGACGTGATGAGCCGCGATATCATGCTGCTCAAACAGGCGTGCAAGGTACTCAAATATACGCCCGTCAGCGGCCTGGTCGATTTCAATCAGGTGCTGGATGAAATGTGGATCGTTGCGCAGGAAGAGATGAATTTCCAGACCGAAGCGGCGAACCTCGAACGCTTCCATGCGCTCAATCAGGATGTGGCGTTCGTCACCTCCCCGATCCTCTACCGCGAATATACGACGACGCATGTGCTGGTCATGGAGCGCATCGACGGCGTCTCCATCGACAATCACGAGAAGCTGCTTGCCGAAGGCTATGACCTCGCCGAGATCGGCGCCAAGCTGGCGGATAACTACGTCCGCCAGATCATGACGGACGGCTTCTTCCATGCCGACCCGCATCCGGGCAACATCCGCATCCGCGACGGCAAGATCGTCTGGCTGGACATGGGCATGATGGGCTCGCTCACCGAGCGCGAACGCAAGCTGGTCGGTCAGGCGGTCACCGGCGTCGCCCGCGGGGATATCAACCTCTGCCGCGACGCTGTGATGGGCTTGGGCGAATTCAAGGGCAAGGCGGACAAGCGCCAGCTCTACCGCGATATCGAAGACCTGCTGGATAAATACGGCTCCGCCGATTTAGGCAGCATGGATCTGGCGAAGGTCTTTGAAGACCTGACCGACGTCATGAAGCGCAACGGCATCGCCATGCCGGGCAGCCTGACGATGCTTGCCCGCGGACTGGCGACCATTGAAGGCGTCGTCGCCGACCTCAGCCCGGAGATCAACGTCATGAACGTGGTCACGGCGCGGCTCAGCGACCAGCTCTTCAAAGAAGTCGATTGGCGCAGCGAGATCCTCAAGGATGCGCAAGCGGTCTATGCCAGCGCGCACAAATCGCTGGAGATACCATCCCTGCTCGCCGACGCGATGCGCACCGGACTGAAGGGCGAAGCGAATTTCGGCATCGAACATCATACCACGCCGGACCTGAACAAGCTGGTCGAGGATATGCTGCTCAAGCTCTGCTCCGCGCTCGTCGCCGCCGCGCTGTTTATCTGCGGCGGACTGCTCTGCAACGTCGAACCTCTCGCCGGCACGCTTTCCTATTTCTCCATCGCCTGCTTTGCGCTGAGCGTCGTGCTGCTGGGCTGGGCGTTCTGGTGGAAGGACAGGAAAA
>CAKTXP010000100.1 GCA_934631055.1 uncultured Clostridia bacterium
ATGATGTAAGCGCCCTTGAGGCGGACTTCGCCGTCCGGCTTGAGGCGGAAGAACTTCTTCGGCGCATCGACCATGAAGTCCTCGCGCTCGATGTAGATTTCGCGGGTGAGGGGAACGGTATGCGTGCCCATCTCCGGCTTCTTGGGATGGTTCTCGATAACGCAGTCCTCGGTTTTGCCTTCCTCGTAGTTGGTGAGGACGACCTTGACCGGATCGAGCACCGCCATCGCGCGCGGCGCAGTTTCATTCAGGTCGTTGCGCACGCAGTATTCGAGCAGACGGACGTCCACGACGGAATCCGCCTTGGATACGCCGACGCGGTCGATGAAATCACGGACGGCGGCGGACGTGTAGCCGCGGCGGCGCATGCCGGCGAGCGTGGGCATACGCGGATCGTCCCAGCCGGAGACATAGCCTTCCTCGACCAGGCGGCGCAGGAAGCGCTTGCTCATGACCGTATTGGTCAGGTTCAGGCGGGCAAACTCGATCTGGCGCGGCTTATCCTTGAAATTGCAGACGTTGACGACCCAGTCGTACAGCGGACGATGGATTTCATACTCCAGCGAGCAGAGAGAGTGCGTAACGCCCTCCAGCGCGTCGCCGATCGGGTGGGCAAAGTCGTACATCGGATAGATGCACCACTTGTCGCCGGTGCGGTGATGCGTGCAATACTTGATGCGGTAGATGGTGGGGTCGCGCAGGTTGATGTTCGGGGACGCCATATCAATCTTCGCGCGCAGGACGCGGGAGCCTTCCGGGAACTCGCCGTTCTTCATGCGTAGGAAGAGATCCATATTCTCTTCAGGCGTGCGGTCGCGGTAGGGAGAATTCTTGCCCGGCTGGGTCAGCGTGCCGCGGTATTCGCGGATCTCCTCTTTGGAGAGGTCGTCGACGTAGGCAAGCCCGCGGCGGATGAGATCCAGCGCGAATTCGTAAATCTGATCGTACTGCTCGGAAGCGTAGTACACGTTGGCGTAGTTGAAGCCGAGCCAGTGAATGTCGTCTTTGATCGCCTCGACGAACTCTTCCTTTTCCTTGGTGGGGTTGGTATCGTCAAAGCGGAGGTTACAAATGCCGCCAAAGCGTTCAGCGGTCAGGAAATCGACGGAAAGCGCCTTCACATGACCGATATGCAGATAGCCATTCGGTTCCGGCGGGAAACGCGTCTGCACCCGTCCGCCGTTCTTGCCTTCGGCGATATCGGACTTGATCGCTTCCCAGATGAAGTTGGTCTTTTCCCTGATTTCTTCTGCCATGGTAATCCCTCCTCAGAATACTTTAAGTATCCATAATAAAACAGTATACTATACCCGCCGCGCAGAAACAAGACCCGCGGAAAAATATTGACGCATCCGACAAAAAACAGTCATTCAGACGTTCAAAAACGGCAAAGAAACGCACGGGACTGTCCGGTCGTGAAAAAGCGGGCTGAGCCCGCCTACATTTCCGCCACAGTCCGTAAAGATTCAAAGCTTTACGCACGCGAGCAAGCTTTATGCAATTTCCTATAAGCTGAAAAAATGCGTGAAAGGTGTTCCTTTTTGGCAAGAGGTTGTGTTATAATGAATTGGTTGCTTTTACAAGCTATACAAACCAACTTTCCAAGATAAGGGGGAACCCAAAATGCAGTATTCCAAAGAAGTGGAAGAGATGATCTGCGTCGCTAAGGGTCCGAATCACGGCCCCGCTCCGATCCCGGAAGAGGGTAAGTGGATCCAGGCGAAGAAGATCGAGGATATTTCCGGCTACACCCATGGTGTGGGCTGGTGCGCGCCGCAGCAGGGCGCGTGCAAGCTGAGCCTGAACGTCAAGAACGGCGTCATCGAAGAAGCGCTGGTGGAGACCATCGGCTGCTCCGGCATGACCCATTCCGCGGCAATGGCTTCCGAGATCCTTCCCGGCAAGACCATCCTTGAAGCGCTGAACACCGACCTCGTCTGCGACGCGATCAACACCGCGATGCGCGAGCTGTTCCTTCAGATCGTTTACGGCCGTACTCAGTCCGCGTTCTCTGACGACGGTCTGCGCATCGGCGCGGGTCTTGAGGATCTGGGCAAGGGTCTGCGCTCCATGGTCGGCACCATGTACGGCACCAAGGCGAAGGGCACCCGCTACCTGGAGATGACCGAGGGCTATGTTCTCAAGATGGCTCTTGACAAGGATGACCAGGTCTGCGGCTATCAGTTCCTCTCTCTGGGCAAGATGATGGACGCCATCAAGAAGGGCATGTCCCCGAACGAGGCTTACGAGAAGAACATCGGCACCTACGGCCGCTTCAAGGCGGAAGACGGCGCCGTCAAGTGGATCGATCCGCGTACTGATAAATAAGAAGGAGGCGTACGAAAAATGGCTCTTTTTGAAAACTATGAAGGTCGTATG
Source organism: uncultured Clostridia bacterium (assembly GCA_934631055.1). Lineage (GTDB taxonomy): Bacteria > Bacillota > Clostridia > Christensenellales > Aristaeellaceae > Ventricola. The sequence continues at coordinate 2,380 of CAKTXP010000100.1, forward strand.
CCCCAGCTCCAGCCGGTTCTGGAGAAGTACGGCTTCAAAAACTTTGACGACGTCAAGGCTTACAACAATTCCAAGGGCGTAGACGCCTACTCTATCGTGGAAAGCACGCAGCCCATCTGCTTTGAGAACGTGAAGTGGGCTTACGAGCTGGGCGCTGCCATCGCGATGAAGGAGAATGTCAAGACCGCTGCTGAAGCTGCTAAGCGCATCGGCGAGGGTCTCCAGGCGTTCTGCATTCCGGGTTCCGTTGCGGATCAGCGCAAGGTTGGTCTGGGTCACGGCAATCTGGGCGCGATGCTGCTGGATGAGAACACCGAGTGCTTCGCTTTCCTCGCCGGTCACGAGTCCTTCGCGGCTGCTGAGGGCGCGATCAAGATCGCTCTGAACGCGAACAAGGTTCGCACCAAGCCGCTGCGCGTTATCCTCAACGGTCTGGGCAAGGACGCCGCGATGATCATCAGCCGTATCAATGGCTTCACCTATGTGCAGACCAAGTACGACTATCTCTCCGCGGACGTGAAGGAAGACCATGCGCTGTCCATCGTCAAGGAGATTGCTTACTCCAACGGCGAGCGCGCGAAGGTTCGCTGCTACGGCGCGGACGACGTCCGCGAGGGCGTTGCCATCATGTGGCATGAGAACGCGGATGTTTCCATCACCGGCAACTCCACCAACCCGACCCGCTTCCAGCATCCGGTCGCCGGCACCTATAAGAAGGAGCGCATCGAGGCTGGCAGGAAGTATTTCTCCGTCGCTTCCGGCGGCGGCACGGGCCGTACCCTGCATCCGGACAACATGGCTGCGGGTCCTGCTTCCTACGGCATGACCGATACCATGGGTCGTATGCACTCCGACGCGCAGTTCGCGGGCAGCTCTTCTGTTCCGGCGCACGTCGAAATGATGGGCTTCCTCGGCGCTGGCAACAACCCGATGGTCGGCATGACCGTTGCGGTAGCCGTCGCTGTCGAAGAAGCGCTGAAAAAATAAGTAGTCAGCCATAACAAGGGAAGCCGCTCGAATGAGCGGCTTCTCTCAGCTTGTTGACATAAGCAAACTTGGCTTGAATAGCAATATTAAGAAATTCAGCTATTCTTTCATTTGCGGAAAGGCTATTCTCCCCCTTTCTGGGGGGAGAATAGCTTTTTGTCTACGGTCTGGGAAGCCGCTCAAATGAGCGGCTTCTTTGCTATACAAAAAAACCGGGGCGTCAGACTCATAAACCTGATATTTCAAGAAATAACTAAGAATTTGCGCCCGAAGGCTTCCCAAAGGGCGATGGGGTAAAACCCCATATCCTGAAAATGCTTAGTTTATTGTTTCTTGAAATGCTTGGTTTAAGCCTGACAGTCCCCGGTTTATCTTCTGAAATTACTTGCCCTCTTTATCGGCAAAATACTCGTTGAGCGCGGCGACGAGCGCAGCCGCGTCGATGCCATGAACCAGGCTCGCTTCCGCGATGGACTCAGCGGAAGCATGCGGGCAGTACAGGCAGTGCATGCCGTAGGACATGAACACCGGAGCGACTTCGGGATCCATTCGCATCACTTCGGCGATGGACATTTCAGGCGTAATCATCGGGAAATCCCTCTTTCTATATCGGATTGGCGGGTCAAGACCCTCTTTTAATCATACAACATCTTGCCCATTCTGGCAAGGGAAAATGCGTTATTGCAGCGAAATTCCGTGCTTTACGCGGTCATGCTCTTCGGCGCGCTTGGCGTTATTGAAGCGGTCGAGTGTGCCGACCAGATAGCCGGTAATGCGGCGGATGCGGTGGAATGGCTGATTTTCATAGTGATAAGCCAGCTCAACATAGTCGCCGTCGAGCCGGACGTCGATGCAGTCCGGTTCGCGCCCGTAGAGCTGCTGACCGCGGGCGATATAAGCGTCGATCTCTTCCTGCGGACAGGTGCCGCCGGTTATATTGACCTTGCACATTGGCAAAGACTCCTCCCCATATCTTGTAGATGATGGGATTATTATACCACTAAATACGGAGGTGTAAAGCGGAGAATGAAAATTATATTTTGAGACGGGGAGAGACGCTGGGCTGCCGCCCAGACCTGCCTGAGGGATTTCATCCCTCAGACTCCCTTCTTCGCTTCGCGGCGGTTTGAATCATTTTTATCGAACGATGCGCATGCGCATCGTATGCTCAAGATGATTGATACAGGCGCGAAGCGATGTGGAAGGTCAAGGGAACTCAGTTCCCTTGCGGGAGTTTGAGGGATTGGAATCACGCGCCCGCTGTGCGGGGTACAGCGTGATGAAAATCGGAAATCGTAAGAAACGCTTTGCGTTTCTATACGAGCTTCCCGGGTCAGCGCCCTCAACGTTCTCTCTTTACTTTGCGATAAAGCCGACTTTCTTCATCGCCTTGGAGAGCGTGCGCTCGGCAAGTCTGCCCGCGCGCTCGGCGCCCTGACGATAGATGGTTTCCAGATACGCCTTGTCGCTCATGTAGCGGTTGTAGTCCGCCTGAATCGGTTCGAGCGTCGCGATAATGACATCCGCAACGGCGCTCTTCAGGTCGCCGTAGCCCTTGCCCGCGAATTCCGCGACGGCGGCGTCCATCGTCCTGCCCGTCAGCGCACAGTAGATCGCCAGCAGGTTCGATACGCCCGGCTTGTTCTCTGCGTCAAAACGGATCTCGGAGTCGGAATCCGTGACCGCGCGGCGCAGCTTGCGGCGGACGACGTCCGCCGGATCGAGCAGGCTGATAAAGCAGTCGTCCGGATCGGATTTGCTCATCTTGCGCTTCGGATCCTGAAGGCTCATGACACGCGCGCCCAGCTTTGGATAATAGCCCTCCGGAATGGTAAAGACGTTTCCGTAGATGCCGTTGAAGCGGGTCGCAATGTCGCGGCAGATCTCCAAATGCTGCGTCTGATCGACGCCGACCGGAACGAGGTTCGCCTGATAGAGCAGGATATCGCCTGCCATCAGCACCGGATAGGTGAACAGACCGCAGTTGATGTTGTCCGAATGCTTGGCGCTCTTGTCCTTGAACTGGGTCATGCGGCTCATTTCGCCCATGTAGGTATAGCAGTTGAGCAGCCAGTTCATCTCGGCGTGCTGATGCACATGGCTCTGGAAGAAGAGGATGTTCTTCTCCGGATCCAGCCCAATCGCCAGCAGCAGCGCCAGCAGCTGGATGGACTGCGCGCGCAGCTTCGCCGGTTCCTGACGGACGGTGATGGCATGCAGGTCGGCAATCATATACAGGCAGTCGTATTCGTCTTCCAGCAGCTTCCAGTTGCGCATTGCGCCGATGTAGTTGCCCAGCGTCGGCGTGCCGGAAGGCTGAATGCCGGAAAGGATGCGCTGCTTTTTGACGGGTGTCGTTGTTTGTTCCATAACGGTTATCTCCTTTTATCTGTCCCCTTGAAAAAGCGGGAAAAGCATGTGAAATTTGCCTTCATTGTAGCACAAAGAAAGATAGGAAGCAAGAAAAACCATTTTGCCGCCGTATGGTGCGTGAGGGATTTACTGATTGGATTGACTTTTTCAGCCCTCGGCGTTATACTGTCACTACGTATGCCCGTCGCAAACGGCGCATAGGCTCATGCTCCGCTCAAGCCGGAGCGGATGAATCCCAAACCAAGGAGTTATGATGGTGATGCAAGAGAATTTCCGCGTCGTGGTTCTCATTCCCGCCTACAAGCCGGATGAGCGTTTGATTCATTTGACGCGTGAACTGAGGGACGAAAAGCTCGACGTGCTGCTGGTAGACGACGGCGGTGGAGAGCAGTACGCCCCGATTTTTGAACAATGCCGCGCGCTGGGGGCGGAGGTCGCCGTGCATGCGGTTAATCAGGGCAAGGGGCGCGCGCTCAAAACTGGACTCAACGCCGCAATGCTCAAGTGGAAGAATATGGCGGGCGTCGTGACCGCCGACGCGGACGGACAGCATACCCCGCGCGATATCCTGCGGATTGTCGAAGCGATGCGCGAACATCCGAACGCGCTGGTTCTCGGCTCGCGTGAATTCACGGGCGAGGTTCCCTTCAAGAGCCGCTGGGGCAACCGGATCACGCGCTTTGTCTACGCGCTCGCCAGCGGCGTACACATCGGCGATACGCAGACGGGTCTGCGCGGCATTCCGGCGGGCGCAATCCCGGCGATGATCACCATCGACGGCGAGCGTTACGAATACGAGATGAACGTGCTGCTCAAGCTGCGGGATATGAAGCTCGGCGTGTTTGAAGTGCCGATCGAAACGATTTATATCGACGATAATTCCGGAAGCCATTTCAATCCCGTGCGCGACGCGATCCGCATTTATGCCGTCATCTTCAAATACCTGTTCTCGTCGGTCACGTCCTTTGCGGTGGATTACCTGCTGTACTGGCTGTGCCTGGGGCTCAAAATCGCGCCGCTGCTGAGCTACGCGCTGGCGCGGCTGTTCTCCTCGCAGGTGAATTACCATCTGAACAAGCATACCGTGTTCTCCGGACGCGGCGGCAAGTATTCCATGGTGAAATACTATGCGCTGGTCGTCGTTCAGGGATTGATCGGCGCGGGGCTGGTGCAGTTCCTGCCGACGGTTCTGCCGGTTTCGGCGGCGGTCATCAAAATTCCCGTTGACCTTGTGCTTTTTGGCATCAGCTACTTTATCCAGCGCGACTTTGTGTTTGATAAGTGATGAGGATGGAAAAGAAAAGCAAAGCGCGGCGGCGTGTGCGCACGCGCGCCGCGCTTTTTTTAACGCTGGCTTCGTTTGCAGGTCTGCTGCTGCTGAGGATACTCAGCGTCGCGATCCGTGCGGCAGGGCTTTCTGCGCTGGCGCTGAGCGCGGCGGGAACGCTGATGTGCTTTCTGCTGCCGGCGCTGGCGGGGCTGTTCCTGCTGGATGGCGACCAGAGCGCGATGCTCCCTATGCGCCGCCTGAGCGCGCAGCATGTGCTGTTCCTGTCGATAGCGGGCGTGCTGATCGTCTGCCCGATGTCGCTGCTGGCAGATATGCCGGGCGCGGCGGCGCGGCTCATGGGTTTCGCTTTGCCTGAACAGGCGGCGGTCGTGCCGGATGGGGCGTTGTTCCTGCCGTATCTGCTGGTCAGCGGGCTGCTTGCGCCAATCTGCGAGGAATTGTTCTTCCGCGGTTATCTGATGGAGACATTCGCCCGATCTGGGCGCGGGCGCGCTGTTTGGACGAGCGCGCTGCTCTTCGCGCTGGCGCATGGCATCGACACGGCGTTCCTGCCGCGTCTGCTGCTCGGCGCGCTGCTGGGCGATATGGTGGCGCGGACGGGTTCGTTCTTTGCGTCCGTGCTGGTGCATGGCTGTTACAACGCGGCGCTCATCGTCATCAGTTTTTCGGGCGCAGGCTGGCTGTTTTCGGGCTACTCGATGCTTTCCTGCGCGGTGCGGCTGATGGGCACGGCGCTGTGCTGGGGCGCGTATGCGCGGGTGTGTCGGGCGAGGACGAGCTGGGTGAAGGCGGCTATCCTGACCGGCGAAAGATTGAAGCGGAAAGATATTATCCTGCTGGCGGCGGCGTGTATCGCGACGGTCGCCGCGATCGTAACAACGGGGGTGATGAAGCCGTGAATATGGCGCTGATCTGCATGGGGCGGCTGAAGGAACGGTATTGGCGCGACGCGGCGGATGAATACGAAAAGCGGCTGTCGCGCTTTGGAAAGTTTGAAGAGATCGAATTACCGGATCTGCCGGAGCCGGCGAACAGTTCGCCCGCCATCGAAGCGCAGATCTGCGAGCGGGAAGGCAAAGCCATCCTGCAAAAAGTCCGTGAGGGCGACATCGTTATCGCGCTGTGCATCGGCGGGAAGCAGATGGACTCGGTGCAGCTTTCTCAAACGCTGACGCAGTATGGCGATACGGGCAGGCGCGTGGTCTTTATCATCGGCGGTTCGCTGGGGCTTTCTCCGGAGGTCGTCGCGCGGGCAAATTTCAAGCTTTCGTTTTCGCCGATGACCTTCCCGCATCAGCTGGCGCGGGTCATGCTGCTGGAGCAGACGTACCGCGCGATGAAGATCGCCGCCGGAGAGCGGTATCACAAGTGAGGGGG
>CAKTXP010000101.1 GCA_934631055.1 uncultured Clostridia bacterium
CTCAAATGATATCCCTGTATTTCTCCGCGCTCTTCATAAAAGCGCCCATATGCTCAAGCAGCCGCGCTTTCGCCTCCCCCATGTCCAGCTGGGTCAATACGCCGTCGCGCACACGCATCTTTCCGCCCGCCATCACATAGCGGACATCCGAGCTGTTCGCGCCATAAACCAGCGCCGAATATGGATTGTAGACCGGGAACATATGCGGCGCATCCACACTGACCAGAACCATATCCGCGCGCATGCCGGGGCGAATCTGTCCAAACTCATCCCCCGCGCCCAGCGCTTCCGCACCGCCGCGCGTCGCCGCGCGGACGATATCCCGCGCCGGAAAAATGCCGCGGTCGTGATTCGCCGTCTTATGGCAGACCGCGAACAAACGCATCTGGTCGAACATGCTCAGCGTATTGCCGGAAGAAGGGCCGTCCGTGCCAAGTCCATAACGGACGCCCGCTTTTGCCAGCGCCGCGATAGGCGCAACGCCCTTTGCCGCCTTCGTGTTGCTCCCAATACAGTGCGCGACAGCTGCGCCGCCTTCTTTCATCAGCTCGATATCCGCATCCGACAGATGAATACAGTGCGCTGCCAGCAGACGCGGATTCAGCGCGCCGATCTTTTTCAAATAGCTTGTCGGCGTCTCTCCGCGTTCGGCAAAAGCCTTCATCTCGTAGTCCATTTCACTGGCATGCAGCGTAAAGACAGCGTTCTTTTCCGCCGCCAGTTCGCTTGCCGCCCGCAAAAGCGTCTCGTCGCAGGTCGTCGTTCCATGCGGCGCAGCGATCGGGCGGACAAGCTCTTCGCCCTTCCAGTTTTCAAACATCGCCCGCGCGATTTTTAATCCATCCCCCGGCACGGGGCTGTCGCAGGTCGGCTGAGAGATGAGCGTTTCGCCAAGATAGCCGCGCATGCCCGTTTCCACGCAGGCGCGCGCCACTTCGTCCTCAAAATAATACATGTCCACAAACGTCGTCATACCGGAGAGCATCATCTCGCCGATGCCGAATACCGCGCCGCGATAGGTCAGTTCGCGCGTCATGGCTTCGCTTTCCAGCGGGAAAAGGAAGCGGCGCAGCCTGTCCGGACAATCGTCGCCCATCGTCCGGAAGGGGATCATCGACGCATGGCAATGCGTATTGACAAATCCGGGCAGCAGGATGCCGCCGCGCGCGTCGATACGCTCGTCCGCCTCCCCGTCATACGCTCCCTCGCCGACCTCAGCGATGTCTTTTCCATCTGTCAGCACATAGCCGCGGAATATCTGGCGCATGTCGTCGTCCATCGTCAATACGACGGCGTTTTCAAAAAGCGTTTTCATCTTCTGTCCTCCCTCAGTCCCAGCGCTGCAAAATCTTTCTCCGAAAGCGTTGCGCCATCCGTCTCGACAACCTTCGCGCAGACGCGATTCGCCAGCGCCGCAGCGTCTACCAGCGCCATTCCGCGGCTCAAGCCGAGCAGGATTGCGCCCGCATGCGCATCTCCAGCGCCAATGGTATCCACAACATGGCTGCTCGGACAGCCGGGGACTGTTGCCAGCGTATCCCGATCGAGCAGCACGCGCGCGCCCAGTTCCCCAATGGTCGCGACAATCGGCGCATGTGTTCTTTCATATAATGTAATCAGAGATTCATCCAATCCGTCCCTGCCGGAAAGTGCGCTCGCTTCCGCCCCGCTCAGATGCAGGATCGGATGCAGGGCAAAGATTGCCTCTGTCCTCGCCTTGTCAATGCCCGCGCCGCGCGGTCCCGGCGCGTACATCCACGTCTCGACCGGCGCGGTCTTCATATAATCGGCAAGCAGACCACCGTTCTTTTCCTCGACCTCCAGCCCGCAGACATAGCCATATCGGAAGCGCTGATTTGCATAAGGCTTCATCCAATCGGGCGAAAAGCTGTATTCTGCGCCATGGATGGACATGAACGTTCTCTCTCCGGTCGCTTCCACCAGACAATAGCAGCAGCCATTCGCCGCATCGGGCAGCAGGATCGGCTTTGCAAACGGCAGTTTCGCAAGCTGCGCCGCGGCAAACCCGCCGAACACGCCCTGTTCGCCGACCGGCGTTACGAATGTGACCGGCGCACCTGCCCGTCCAAGGATATTTGCGACATTATAGGCGCATCCGCCAACAGCAAACCGCTGGCTGTCGGGATGAAGGTTTTCCTCCGTCTGCGGCAGATGATCGACGCGGATGATGACGTCCACGCAGGTCGAACCGATGACGAGCAGATCGTGGTTCATGGGCTTTTCCTCCCGTGTTATCATGATGATTTCAGTATACCCTTCTTTCTTTTTTGCGTCAATCTATTTCGATGAAAGAGGGGAAAACGCCGGGCTGCCGCTTGGGGCTCTGCCCCAAGTCCGGGAAACTCGCATAATCGCCTACGGCTCATTGCGATTTCCAATCTCCACCGCGCTGAATCCCGCACAGCGGGCGCGCGGTTCCGATTCCCCGGCAGGGAACATCGTTCCCTGCACCCTTTTTCGCTTCGCGGCGGTTTGAATGAGCTTATGTATACGACGCTTACGCGTCGCTTTGAAAAAAACAATTTAAGCTTGCAAAAAACAATCGGTTTCCCCGAATATCCTTTCAAGCGTTGGGCATGATAGGTTTCGAGGAGCTGAGGCGCAGACCTCAGACCCGATCGCTCTGTCCTTCCGCCGCAGGGTTCGCCATCGTCATGATCGCGCATCCGCCCGGAAACAGCAGAGCCGGGCGTGATGCAGAAAACACACCTCCTCTCTTTCATAAGCGGAGGGTCGCATTGTCGGCAGGACATGCGGCTTTCTGCCTTTGTTAATTAAGTACGGGTTGCCTGTTTTCAAATCATCAGACGATATTCATGAACGTTTTTCACTTGTGGCATGAAAATGGTTGACATTTCAGTCAAAAAGAGTACAATATCTTCCATCGCCTGTTCCGGCGACTGCGAAAACATTTTTCGGAGGAGAAGATCATGAAGAAACTGATGACCCTTGCCGCCCTGGCTCTGTCCATGGCGCTGACCAGCGCGTGCGCGCTGGGTGAAACCGTCCTGCAGCTCGGCACCACCGTCAACGAGCAGGACTCCTTCCACGTTGCGGCTACGAAGTTCGCTGAGCTTGTTTCCGAGCGCACGAACGGCGAATACAAGATTGAGATTTACCCCAACGGCACGCTCGGCGACGAAAGCACGATGCTCGACTCGATGTCCATGGGCATGCTCGATATGGGCATCATCACCAGCGGACCGTTCGTCAACTTCTCTCAGATGATGGGCGTTCTGGATATGCCGTATCTGTTCGCCAACAACGAAGAAGCCTATAAGGTGCTGGACAGCGAAGTCGGTCGTGAGCTGCTCGATACCCTCGAGGACGCGGGTCTGAAGGGTCTGGCTTACGCCGAGCGCGGTTTCCGCAACCTGACCAACTCCGTTCGCCCGATCAACAACGCCGCTGATCTCGCGGGACTGAAGCTGCGCGTGATGGAGAACGAGGTCTACACCGCGACCTTCTCCGCGCTGAAGGTCAATGCCGTGCCGATGGCTTGGTCGGAAGCGCTGACCGCCATGCAGCAGGGCACCATCGAGGGCGAAGAAAACCCGATCAACGTCATCTATTCCTATAAGCTGTGGGATTACGGTCAGAAGTATGTAACGCTCGACCGTCACAGCTACTCCACCGCCATCATCACCATGAGCCTGGATGTGTTCAACAGCCTGGATGAAGCGACGCAGGAGATCTTCCTGACCAGTGCGCAGGAAGCCGCCGAATACGAGCGTGCATGGGTCGCCGAGCAGGAAGCCAGCCAGCTCGAAACCATCAAGAGCCACGGTGTGGAAGTCATCGAAACGCCGGAGACCGACACCTTCCGCGCGGCTGTCCAGAGCGTATACGACGCGTATCCGCAGTTTGCGGACTACATCGCCCGCATTCAGGCGATGCTCGCCGAGTAAGAGACAGCCATGCTCATGATTTCCTCTTCCTCGAGGAGAGGAAATTTTTTTAGCTTCACTATTCCAATGATGGAGGCATCTCCCTATGATACTCAAGAAAGTTCTTTCGCCTGTCAGCGATGCGCTCGATCGGGCTTGCAGCGTCGCCATCGTGCTGATGCTCGGTCTGATGGTCATCATCACGACCGCTCAGATCATCTGCCGCACGTTCTTCACCTCCCTGACCTGGTCGGACGAGGTGACGCGCTATCTGCTCATCTGGTCCACATTCCTCGGCGCGACCTGCGTATATCGTCATAGCGGCAACATTTCGATCACCTTCATCCAGAACATGGTTCCCAAGCGTGTGGGCGCGTTCATGCGCATTGCGGTGCATGCCATCTGCTGCCTGCTGTTCGCCGTGCTGCTCTATTTCAGCAGCAAATACTGCGGCAAGCTGAACAAGACGGCAACCGCCCTGCCCCTTAAGATGAAGTACATTTACCTGTGCATTCCCATCAGCATGGGCATCATGATGCTGCACGCGCTGGTCATGGCGCTGGGCGAAGTCGAAGGCTTGAAGGAGGTCAAGGGATAATGGCACTGATCCTTTTCGGCGTGTTTATCGCGCTGCTGCTGCTGGGCGTACCGGTTGCGTTCTCCATTTGTTCCGCCGCCGCCGCAACCTTGTTTGCGGGCTTGGGCAGCGGCAAGATGATGCTTCTGGCGCAGCGCATGTTCGCCAGCTGCGATTCATTCAGTTTGATTGCCGTTCCGTTCTTCATCTTCGCGGGCGACCTGCTTGCCGGCGGCAAGATTTCCAAGGTGTTGGTTGAGTTCTGCGAATCCCTGCTGGGCATGATCAAGGGCGGCTTGTCCGTCGTTTCCGTTCTGGCGGGCATGTTCTTCGCCGCAATCTCCGGTTCCGGCGCGGCAACGACCGCAGCCGTCGGCGCAACGCTCGTTCCTGAGCTGAAAAAGCGCGGATACCGCGAGGATTCCGCCGCTGCGCTGGTCGCCGCCGCCGGTACGATCGGCGTCGTCATCCCACCCTCCGTGCCGATGGTGCTTTACGCCGTCATCGCCGAGGAGAGCGTCAGCCGCCTGTTCAGCGCCGGTTTCCTGCCGGGCGTCATCATGGGCTTGATGCTGATTGCCATCTCCCTCTATCAGGCATACAAGAACGATTATCCGAAGGGCGCACCGTTCTCCCTTCGGAACGTCGCCAGAACGTTCGTCAAGGCGATTCCGGGCATCCTGATGCCTGCCATCATTCTGGGCGGCATCTTCTCCGGTTACTTCACGCCTTCGGAAGCCGCTGCTGTCGCCGTCGTCTATGCGCTGCTGGTTTCGACGTTCGTCTACCGCGATATGAGCTTCAAAAAGCTCTACAACACGATGCTCGGCTCTGCCAAGACGAGCGCGGTCATCATGATCATCATCGCGTGCAGCGGGCCGTTCGGCTGGGCGCTGGCAAACTGGAAGATTCCGGAAGCGATTTCCGCGGCTGTATTGAGCATTTCGACGAATAAGTACGTCATTCTGTTCCTGATTTCCCTCATCATCCTTGTCGCGGGCGTGTTCATGGAAACCTCTTCCGCAATCATCATTCTGACACCGGTCTTCCTGCCGCTGGTTCGTGCGCTGAATATTTCTACGCTGCACTTCGGCATCCTGTTCGTGGTCGGCATCGCCATCGGCATGATCACCCCGCCGGTCGCCATCAACCTGTTTGTTGCGTCGGGCATTACGAATCTGCCGCTCGAGAAAATATCCAAGGCGGTCGTGCCGTACCTCATCGGTCTGGTCATCGTATTCCTCGCCATTGTTTATCTTCCGCTGTTTATTCCGGGCTTTATCGCCTGATTGGCGTGCTTCCCTCCCCCTGCCGCTCATCGGCAGGGTTTTTATTGATTTAACATCTTTTTCATTTTTTCTTAACTTTTCCAAAAACTGTGCTATAATAGGTGTGTCATGTTTTTTTCTTTTTGATTGAAGGCGTACAGGAGATATTTATGTTCAAAACCCATTCCCACCGCACCATGGATATGACCGAAGGCCCTCTTTTGTCTAAAGTCCTCCTCTTCTCCCTGCCGATCATGCTTTCCGGTATCCTCCAGCTGCTCTTTAACGCGGCGGATACCATCGTCGTCGGGCGTTTTGCCGGTAATCAGGCGCTCGCCGCCGTCGGCTCGGTCGGCTCGCTCAACAATATGATCATCAGCATGTTCGTCGGCCTGTCCATCGGCGTCAACGTACTGGTCGCGCGTTTTACCGGCGCAAAAGATAATGAGCGCGTTTCCGAGACCGTTCATACCGCCGTTTTGCTCTCCATCGTCGGCGGCGCGGTTCTGGCAGTCATCGGCTTTATCGCCGCGCGCCCGCTGCTGGAGATTATGGGCTCTCCGGAGGACGTCATCGACCTCGCCGAGCTGTATACCCGCATCATCTTTATCGGCATGCCGGTGCAGATGCTCTATAATTTCAGCGCCGCCATCCTGCGCGCCGTCGGCGATACCAAGCATCCGCTCTACTTCCTGACGATTGCGGGCGTCATCAACGCCGGACTGAATCTCGTTTTCGTCATTGCGTTCAAAATGAGCGTTGCGGGCGTTGCTCTGGCGACTATCATCTCGCAGGCAGTCTCCGCCGTGCTGGTCACGCACTCGCTGATGTCGATGGATGGGCCGACCAAGCTGCACCTCAATCGTCTGCGCATCAAGCCGCACATCATGCGCGAGATCATTCAAATCGGTCTGCCTGCCGGCATTCAGAGCTGTATGTTCTCGCTGTCTAACGTGGTCATCCAGTCGTCAGTCAACAGCTTTGGTTCTATCGTCATCGCAGGCAATGCAGCCGGTGCAAACGTCGGCAACTTTGTCTATCAGGCGATGATTACCTTCCAGCAGGCAGTCACCTGCTTCGCCGGACAGAATATCGGCGCGCGTAAGCCCCGCCGCGTGCTGACGTCCATGTATGTCTGCCTGTTCTGGGCGTTCTCATTCGGCGTTGTATTCGGTCTGCTTTCCTGCGTATTCGGCGCACAGCTGCTCAGCCTGTATTCGACCGATCCCGCCGTCATACAGGTCGGTCTGAACCGCATGTATTTTGTCTGCGGGCCTTATTTCCTCTGCGGCATCATGGACGTCATGACGGGCGTTCTGCGCGGCATCGGCTATTCCCTGCTGCCGATGATTGTTTCGCTGATGGGCGCATGCGTGTTCCGTATTTTCTGGGTCATGACAGTGTTCGCAGCGAACCGGACGATGGATTGCCTGATGCTCTCCTATCCGGTTTCGTGGGCACTGACGTTTGCGGTTCTGGTCGTCATTTTCGCCGTCCTCTGGCAAAAGCTCAAAAAGCGCTATACGCCGGAAGAACTGGCGGCACGCTAAAGTCTATTAAAACCGCCGCGAAGCGAAGATGGGGTCTGGGGACTGGTCCCCAGACAGGGTTTGGGGCAGTCGCCCCAACGTTCCCCTTTCGCGAAGCGCTCAAAAAACCGTCAGGGAGCGAAGCGTCACCTAACGCTTTCTCTCCTGCATATGCAAAAAAGCCCTGCCGTCCAACAGAGCTTTTTTCATTTCGCACGTTTTACGCCAGACTGAACGCCGTAAGGAGGAAGAACAGCAAAACGGCAAGCACCGTGCCCAGCGACAGCGTGGTGGAAACATACTCCGCGTCGTCGCCCATGTCGGCAAACAGCGGGATGATGAACGGCGCGGGCAGAGAATATTGCAGCATCAACGCCAGCAGCAGCCCCTTGTCAAACGGAATCACGGCAAACAGTATGCCGGAAACCGCCGCGCAGACCACTGCCAGCACGCCCAAGCGCAGCCCCATCGTCGTCAGCACAGGGCGCAGGAGCTGCCTGCTGACATGCAGCTGATAGCCCATGATAATCAGAATCAGCGCGGAGGTCGGCGCGGTGATGAAGCTCAGCAGAGAGGAAACGATCTCCCCCGCCGCCGTGCCGTCGATTGCCCGATATACGCCCAACGCACCCAGCACAATGCCGGAGAGCATGCCGATGCAGGCTTTATTGGTCACGATGTTCTTCACGATGAACTTAGGCGTCATCTTTTCACCGCCCGCCGCCTTGAGCGCCGTCAGGAACACGGTGTAGGCGAACACGGTCTGCCCGATATCGACCATCGCGTAAGTCTTGGTCTGATCCGCGCCGCAGAGCAGCGCATACAGCGCATAGCCGAGCATTCCGCCCTCCGCGCTGGTCATCAGCAGCGGCATGAAACGACCATACGGCTTGACGAACCGACGCAGCGCATAGCCAGCCGCCAGCGCCGCACCATAGCCGACGAACACCAGCACGAACACCAGCAGCATCCGCTTGCCGTAATCCGCCGTGAAAAACGCCTGAAACAGCACGACCGGAAGCAGGATATCGCCTACAATCGCCTTTAAACCCGCGTGCTGCTCGTCGTTGAT
>CAKTXP010000102.1 GCA_934631055.1 uncultured Clostridia bacterium
ACGGCTTCCGCCTGCCGAGCGCCTTTGACAACCGCCCCCTGCGTTTTGAGGAATTCGAGCAGCGCATCGGTCAGCTCATCTGCGTCAGCGCGACGCCCGCGCCGTATGAGATGGAGCATGCCGGGCAGGTCGTCGAGCAGATCATCCGTCCGACCGGTCTTCTCGATCCGGAGATCGACGTCCGTCCGGCGACTGGTCAGGTTGACGACCTCTACGCTGAAATCGTCAAGACCACAGGCGAGGGCTGCCGCGTGCTGGTCACGACGCTGACCAAGAAGATGGCGGAGAGCCTGACGACCTATCTGGGCGAGATGAATGTCAAGGTGCGCTATCTCCATTCCGACGTGCAGACGATGGAGCGGCAGGAGATCATCCGCGATCTGCGTCTGGGCGTGTTCGACGTGCTGGTCGGCATCAACCTGCTGCGCGAAGGACTTGACCTGCCGGAGGTCGCGCTCGTCGCTATCCTCGACGCGGACAAAGAGGGCTTCCTGCGCAGCGAGGTCAGCATGATCCAGACCATCGGACGCGCCGCGCGAAACGCGAACGGGCGGGTCATCATGTACGCCGACGTGATGACCGAGAGCATGAACAAAGCCATCTTTGAGACCCAGCGCCGCCGCCAGCTTCAGCAAGCCTACAATCAGGCGCACGGCATCGTTCCACAGACGGTCATGAAATCCGTCCGCGACGTCTTGCAGATCGGCCACGCGGCGGACGAGAGCGACAAAAAACGCGCCGTGAAGCGCGTCAAGGAACTCAGCGAGGACGAGCTGCACCTGCTCATCTGCTCGACGGAGGAGAAGATGCTGCAAGCCGCCGCCAATCTGGACTTTGAACTCGCCGCCAAACTGCGCGACAAGCTCTTTGAATTGCAGGGCAGGAAGCCCGAAGAGCTGCCGGAGGAGACCGTCACCCTGCCCCAGCGCAAGCGCAGACGGCAGAGGAAGCCGGGAAAGTATTTGAAGGCATAAGGCCTCAGCCCTCTCAGTCGAGCTTTCATTCATTCCTTCTCAATGCACCCAATACACCCGATACTGATGGGTAAAGAGCAGATCCGCCTGCTGCATGCCCGTTTCGTGAACGATGGTATCGACCTGCGCGTCGTCCGGATAGCGCTCAAAGAGCATGAAGCCGCCTTCGAGCGCGCCGTCCTCCAGCGCGTCAAGCGCCTGAGCGACACCGGCGGCGTCCTCCTTCTCCAACACACATACCCTGTCGAACGCGGCGAATTCCAGAATGTTCTGCGTCATATCGTTCGTTCCAAGGACGACGCAGGGCAGGTCCGCGCGCTCTTCGCAGGCGGAAACGTACGCGCTGTCCCCTTCAAAGAGATAATGCACCTGCTGCGCGCGGTTTACCCGACCGCCGCACGCCGCCAGCACCGCGCACGCCAGCAGGCATGCGGCCCACCGCTTCGCGCCAAAGCGCATGCCGACGCGTTCAAGCAGCATGAACAGCGCCAGCGTCACCAGCGGATAAACGCAGAAGATATATCGATCCACCTTGTACGGCGATACGGCAGCAATCACCGCGACATAGCCGCCGCATGCCAGCAGCGCGGTCAGCGGCATCGCCATCTCCGCGCGCGGTTTTCCAAGCGGAATAAGCGCCAGCAGCACGCCGACGCCGAGCAGCACGAGCAGCAGACCGCCGAACTGCTGCGCATCGACGACCCCGAACAGGATGGAAAACCAGCGCGCAAAGTCGCTGAGCTTCAGCCCTGCCGCGCTGGATATCGCTTCCTTTCCGCGGACGCCGCCGAAGATATGCTGCATGCACCATGGGAACAAAGCCACGGCAAGCGCCAGCGCAAACAGGCACCAACCCGCAAACCGCCCCGCCTGCGCGAACTCCCGCCGGACGAGCTTCCCCAAAAAGTAAGCGCCGCATAGCATGCACGCCAGAATGACAAAGTAATACTGCGTCAGAAAGCCGCAGATGAGGATCGCCGCCAGCGCGCGCAGGCGTCCCAGAGACTGCCCCGCCTGCCAGAGCCGAACGAGAACCAGCGCCAGCAGCGCGCCCCACATGGTCATCATCGCGTACATGCGGATAAAGACCACGCTGGACGCCGCGCCCGCGCTCAGCCCGTAAAGCATTCCCGGCAGGAGTGCCAGCGGCGTCATCTGTCCATCTTGGGAAAGAAGCAGGCAGGAAAGCGCCAGCAGCGCCGCCTGCGTCACGCAGAAAAAGAAGAGGTTCAGCGCGATACCCGTCCACTTGGTAAAGCCAGCCGCGCGAAAGACCGAACTCAGCGCGTGCATCAGCAGATAATACAGCGGCGGATGCACATCCGCGATCTGGTTTTCATAGACGTTCAGATATTCATGCGCGTGGCTTCCGACCTGAAGGTAATCCGAAAAAGCCGTTCCGCTGATCCACTGTCCTTCAGGTACGCTCAAAAAGGGCTGCCGATAGGAATTTGCCAGCCCGTATGTCCAGTATTCGTCGATATCAAAGCCGTCCTTTTTTGCGCCGATGCTGACCATAAGCATGACCAGCGCCGCAAGCATCAGCGCAAAGAGGGAAAGCGTCAGCGCCGCGCGCCTGCGCGCGTTCCGCGTATTCTCCATAGCTGCAAGCCCTCCGAAAAAGTCGTTCCCTGTCATTATATCATCCCGCCCGCTCGTGCGCCAGTCATACTTTTATCCCCAACGAATCCAAACCAAGGAGTCCACCATGCAGGAAAACATCGTCATCCGCGGCGTCCGTCAGAACAACCTCAAGGGGTTTGACCTGACCCTGCCGCGCAACAAGCTCATCGTCTTTACCGGTCTGTCCGGATGCGGCAAATCCTCGCTCGCGTTCGATACGCTCTACGCCGAGGGACAGCGCCGCTATGTCGAATCCCTCTCCTCCTACGCCCGCCAGTTTTTGGGGCAGATGGAAAAGCCGGATGTCGATTCCATCGACGGGCTTTCCCCCGCCATCTCCATCGACCAGAAAACCACCAGCAAAAACCCGCGTTCCACCGTCGGCACGGTCACGGAGATTCACGATTACCTGCGCCTGCTCTATGCCCGCGTCGGCGTCGCCCACTGCCCCAAATGCGGGCGGGAGATCAGCAAGCAGACCGTCGATCAGATGGTCGATCAGATGCTTGCCCTGCCTGAACGCACGCGCATGCAGCTGCTCGCGCCGGTCGTCCGCGGCAAGAAGGGCGAACACATCAAGATTCTGGAGAACGTCGTCAAGCAGGGCTTCGTCCGCGTGCGCGTAGACGGCGAGACCTACGACGCATCGGACGTTCCGCCGCTGTCCAAACAGAAGAAGCACAATATCGAGGTCGTCGTGGACCGTCTCATTCTCCGCGAAGATATCCGCACCCGCCTGACCGACTCGCTGGAAACGGCGCTCTCGCTTTCCGGCGGCATCGTCATCGCGGACATCGGTCCCGGCGAACGGGAGATGCTCTTCTCCCAAAACCTTGCCTGTCCGGAATGCGGCATCTCGATGGAAGAGCTTGCGCCGCGTTCCTTCTCCTTTAACAGCCCGTTCGGCGCATGCCCGACATGCGCCGGTCTGGGCGTGCTGCAAAAGATCGACCCCGACCTCATCATACCGGACTGGAGCAAGTCGCTTTCCGAAAACCCTTTCAACGTGATGGGCTGGAGCAACCTTGAATCCGGCACGCAGGCGGGCATGTTCTTTGAAGCACTGAGCCAGAAATACGGCTTCTCGATGGATACGCCGCTGAACGAGCTGCCCAAAGAAGCGCTGGATATCATCCTCTACGGCAGTAAGGGCGAACCGCTGAAGATTCAGTATACCCGCCCCAACGGCGATTCGCATACCTTCACCGCGCCGTTTGAGGGCGTCATCCCGACGACCGAACGGCGCGCCGCGGAAACGCAGAGCGATTCCACCAAGGCGTATTACGACGGGCTGATGAGTCAAACGCCCTGCCCGGATTGCCAAGGCAAGCGTCTGCGTCCGGAGATTCTCGCGGTCACGGTCGGCGAAAAATCCATCGCCGACGCATCCGACCTATCCGTGACCGACGCGCAGGCGTTCTTCTCCTCCCTCTCCTTCGGGCAGAAGGACAGCATGATCGCCGCGCCTATCCTCAAAGAGATTCTGGCGCGTCTGCGCTTTTTGAGCGACGTCGGGCTGGGCTATCTGACGCTCTCCCGCGCGGCTGGCACGCTCTCCGGCGGCGAAGCCCAGCGTATCCGGCTGGCGACGCAGATCGGTTCCAGTCTGGTCGGCGTGCTGTATATCCTCGATGAACCGAGCATCGGTCTGCATCAGCGCGATAACGCCCGCCTGATTGATACGCTCAAGCGTCTGCGCGATTTGGGCAATACGCTGATCGTCGTCGAGCATGACGAGGATACCATGTTCGCCGCAGACCAGATTGTCGATATCGGCCCCGGCGCGGGCGAGCATGGCGGTCAGCTCATCGCGCAGGGAACGGCGCAGGAGATTATGGCTTGCCCCGAATCCATCACCGGCGCATACCTCTCCGGTCGGCGCGGCATTCCCGTTCCCACGCGCCGTAAAACGCCGTCCGGTTACCTGACCGTCCGCGGCGCGTGCGCCAACAACCTGAAAAATATCGACGTCAAAATCCCGCTGGGCGTGATGGCGGTCGTCACCGGCGTTTCCGGAAGCGGTAAATCCACGCTGGTCAATGAAATCATCTATAAGACACTCCAGCGTGACCTCAACCGCGCTCATACCCGCCCCGGCGCATGCGACGGCATCGACGGCATCGACCAGCTCGATAAGGTGATCGCCATCGACCAAAGCCCCATCGGACGCACGCCGCGAAGCAACCCCGCAACCTATACCGGCTTGTTTGACCTGATTCGTAAGGTCTTTGCCGCTACCCCGGAGGCGAAAGCCCGCGGCTATAAGGAAAACCGGTTCTCCTTTAACGTGCGCGGCGGTCGCTGTGAAGCCTGCTCGGGCGACGGTATTCTGCGCATCGAGATGCACTTCCTCGCGGATATCTACGTCCCCTGTGAGGTCTGTAAGGGAAAGCGGTATAACCGCGAAACGCTGGAAGTGCTGTATAAGGGAAAATCCATCGCCGACGTGCTGGATATGACCGTTGAAGAAGCCTTGGATTTCTTCTCCGCTTATCCGCGTATCACTCGTAAGCTGCAAACGCTCTATGATGTGGGCTTGGGCTATATCCGTCTGGGACAGTCCTCGACCACGCTCTCCGGCGGCGAGGCTCAGCGCGTGAAGCTGGCGACCGAGCTTTCCCGTACATCGACCGGAAAAACCTTCTATGTGCTGGATGAACCGACAACGGGTCTGCATATGGCGGACTGTGAACGGCTGGTTTCCGTTCTGCGCCAGCTCGCTAAGGGCGGCAACTCCGTGCTGATTATCGAGCATAATCTGGATGTCATTAAAGCCTGCGACTATGTCATCGACCTCGGTCCGGAAGGCGGTAATGGCGGCGGAACGCTCGTCTGTGAGGGTACGCCGGAAGAAATCTGCGCCTGTGAAAAGAGCTATACCGGACAGTTCCTTAAACCCACATTGGAAAAAAGTAAGCGAATCGAAATCGAAACCTAAGCCCCCTCTTATACCGCCGCGAAGCGAAGAAAGGGTGCAGGGAACGATGTTCCCTGCTGGGGTTTGGGGATTGTAGCCATGCGCCCGCTGTGCGGGGTTCAGCATGGCGGAAATCGGAAATCGCAAGGAGCGCTTGCGCGACTATGCGAGTTTCCCGGATCAAAGCCCCAAGCAGGGTATGGGGTGGCAGCCCCATCGTCCCCCCATATGCGCGAAGCGCAATTCATCATCAGTCAGGGAGCGAAGCGTCACCTGACTGACGCATCAGCCGCATAGAGCATAACACCCCGGCGAGCCGCAGCCCGTCGGGGTGTTGTATTATGTATCCGGTTGATCCGCATCGGTTGCTTCCGGAGGCGTGAAGCCGTCGCGCTGCATGCGCTCAAAGCAGGCTTGCTTGATGTAGACCTGCACCGGCTGCCCAGCAGCAGCGGCGGCGGCGCGTATCGCTGCGCCATCTTCGCGTGATGGTCTGATAGTGATACTGTCCTGCCGCCGATTATAGGCGATAGCTGCCCTCTTTTGCGCCTCTGATGTGGGCATGTACTCCACTTCCTCCTGTGTTTTTGCTGTTCATATCATACCACAACTCGGTTTTTCCAGTCAACTTGTACAAGTCACCAACGCCTACCCTTTCATCGGTTCCTCCCGCCCCCATAAACCAATCACTCAGGCTTTTGATGATAATATTCCCAAATCACCTTCGCTTGCGCTTTTCCGATTCCCTCGACCGCGCAAAGCTCTTCCGGCGTCGCGCTTGCGATGTTCGCAACCGATTTGAAATGTGTCAGCAAGGCGCGGCGGCGGGTCGCGCCGATGCCGGGGATATCCTCCAGCGTCGAGTGCATGCCCGCCTTCTGGCGCAGATCGCGGTGATGGGTGATGCCGAAGCGGTGGGCTTCATCGCGGATGCGCTGGATGAGATGCAGTGCGGGCGACTTGCGGTCGAGCAGGATGCTCTCTTCCTGATCCGGCAGGAAGATCTCTTCCAGCCGCTTCGCCAGACCGAATATCGGGATATTGTAGCCAACCTTGAGCATCGCTTCCCGCGCAAACCGGAGCTGCTGAGGCCCGCCGTCGATGAGGATGAGGTCGGGCAGATCGGCAAAGCCGGAAAGCCCTTTTCCGTCCGCCGGCAGCTTTCCCGCCTTCGCAAGCGCTTCGCGCTCCTGCGTCGCCCGCGTCAGGCGCCGGGTCAGCACTTCGTTCATGGAAGCAAAGTCGTTTGCGCCCTCGACGGTCTTGATGCGGAAGATGCGGTATTCCTTCTTCGCCGCTTCGCCGTCGATGGCGACGACCATACTCGCCACGCTCAGCACGCCCTGCGTATTGGAGATGTCGTATCCCTCGATGCGCCGCGGCGTATGATCCATGCCGACCGCTTTAGCGAGTGCCTCGCATGCGCCGATGGTGCGCTCATGCGCGCGGGCAAGGTGCGCATTGCGCTTGGCAAGCGCGTCCTTCGCGTTCTTCAGCGCAAGCTCGACGAGCTTATGCTTCGTTCCCCGCTGCGGTTCAATCAGCGCAACCTTGCTGCTCTTTCTTTCCGAAAGTGCCTGCGCGATATCCTCCGCCTGTTCCGGCAAAGCCATGCAGAGAATTTCGGAAGGCGGCTGTCTGCCGTCGTCGTAAAACTGCATGATAAACTGACCCAGCACCTGCGTGCCGCTCTGGTCGCCCGCGCCCTCCAGCGCGTAGTTCTCCGCGCCGATCATGTGTCCGCCGCGGACATAGACGACCTCGACCATAGCGTCAATGCCGTCGCCCGTACAGGCGAGGATATCCTGATCGCCGCCGTTGACGTGGATTGCCTTCTGGCGCTCCATCAGGTTCTGCGCGTCGCGGATTCGGTCACGCAGCATCGCCGCCTGTTCAAACCGCATTTCTTTCGCCGCCTGATTCATCTGTTCGGTCAGGCGGTCGATGACCTTGCCGCTCTTGCCGCCTAAAAAGTCGATGACCTCCTGCACGACCGCGCCATATTCCTCCGGCGTCGTCAGCGACGCGCAGGGCGCAAGGCACTCGCCGAGCTGATGATGCAGGCATGGGCGCAAGTGCATATCGGGTTTCATCTGCATCGCGCAGGTACGCAGAGGGAACAGCCCGCGCAGCACATCCATCACCTCGCGCACGCCGGTTGCGCCCATATAGGGTCCGAAATACTTCGCCTTATCCTTTTCCACCCGCCGAACCAGCTCGACGCGGGGATAATCCTGCGTCGTATCGATGCGCAGGTAGGGATAATGCTTATCGTCCTTGAGCAGGATGTTATACTGCGGCTTATGAAGCTTGATGAGGTTGCATTCCAGAATCAACGCTTCCAGATTGGTATCACACAGCACGATATCGAAATCGTCGATGCGCGCAACCATAGCGCGTACTTTGACCGTATGCGCCTTGGAATGGGTGAAATACTGGCTGACGCGGTTTTTGAGGTTGACCGCTTTACCGACATAGATGATCCTGCCCTCGCATTTCATGAGATAACAGCCCGGACAAGTCGGCAGTTTTTCAATTTTCAGTTTGAGCAAGTCATTCATGCGGTTTCCTTTCTGCGTGGGGAGGGGAACGGTTGGGGACGCCGTCCCCAAACCCCTGGCAGGAACCTGAGGTTCCTGCACTTCCCACTTCTTTGCCTGCTTCGCAGTCAAAGGGCGTTATTCATAAAAAAGCGGGCTGAGCCCGCCTGCATTTCCGCCACAGTCCGTAAAGATTCAAAGCTTTACGCACGCGAGCAAGCTTTATGCAATTTCCTATAAGGTAAAAAACGCGGAGTGAAGCGCCGCTTCTCCCCGCG
>CAKTXP010000103.1 GCA_934631055.1 uncultured Clostridia bacterium
TCCGATTTCCATCACGCTGAACCCCGCACAGCGGGCGCGTGATTCCAATCCCCTCAGACTCCCATCTTCGCTTCGCGCCAGTTTTAATCGTCTTAGGCATACGACGCGCATGCGCGTCGTTCGTTAAAAGTGATTTAAACCGCCGCGAAGCGAATCGGGAAATCCAAGAACCTCAGGTTCTTGGCGGGGTTTGGGGCAGAGCCCCAACGTAGCTCCGCTCCCTGCGCAATCACGCGATGTCGGTGACCTTGTAATCCTTGTCCTCAACAGCTTTCTTGAGCGCCGCGTTGTCGACCGGCTTGCTCAGGGTGACGACGGCGGTGCCGCTGGTGTGGCTGACCTCGGCGGACGCAACGCCGTCCACAGCCTCCAGCGCCTTCTTGACGGCCGCCTCGCAGTGGCAGCACATCATGCCTTCGATCTTCATCGTCTTTTCCATGTTGTTTTCCTCCTTGTGATGTTTCTTTGCTTTGATTTTTTTATCTTTTCCTGCATCATGCAGTTTGAAAAGATTCAGTCTGAGGGCGTTGCTGACGACGCAGAAGCTCGAAAGGCTCATCGCCGCCGCGCCGAACATCGGGTTCAGCGTCCAGCCGAACAGCGGGATCCACACGCCAGCCGCCAGCGGGATGCCGATGACGTTATAGAAGAACGCCCAGAACAGGTTCTCGTGGATATTGCGCAGGGTTGCGCGGCTCAGGCGGATAGCGGCAGGGACGTCGGAGAGCTGGCTCTTCATCAGCACGACATCCGCCGCGTCGATCGCGACGTCCGTACCGGCGCCAATCGCGATACCAATATCGGCACGCGTGAGCGCGGGCGCGTCGTTGATGCCGTCGCCGACCATGGCGACCTTGCCCTTCTTTTGCAGGCTGCGGATGACGCTTTCTTTGCCTTCGGGGAGTACGCCCGCGATGACTTCATCGACGCCTGCCTGACGACCGATGGCGCGCGCGGTGAGCTCGTTATCGCCGGTCAGCATGACGACGTGGATGCCCATGTTGCGCAGAGCGGCGATGGCGGCGGGGCTGTCTTCCTTCATGACGTCGGCGACGGCGATGATGCCCGCCAGCTTGCCGCCTTTGGTGAAGAGGAGCGGGGTCTTGCCTTCCTCGGCAAGCGCTTCGGCTTTAGCGCGCATATCGGAAGAGACTTTCGCCTTTTCGGAGATGAAGGACAGGCTGCCGCCCAGCAGCTCTTCGCCGTTCAGCGCGGCGGTCAAGCCGTTGCCGGGGAGCGCGCGGAAATCGGAAACCTCCGCGGCGTTCAGCTTGTCGTCCTCCGCGCGGAGCATGACGGCGCGGGCGAGGGGATGCTCGCTGCGCTTTTCCAGCGCGGCGGCGAGGGTCAGCAGGTCGGTGTCCGTCAGCCCATCGGCTGGGATGACGTCGGTCACGCGCGGCTCGCCCTTGGTGATGGTGCCGGTCTTATCGAGCGCGACGATTTCAGTTTTGCCGGTCTCTTCGAGAGAAACGGCGGTCTTAAAGAGGATGCCGTTTTTCGCGCCCAAGCCGTTGCCGACCATGATCGCGACCGGCGTCGCCAGACCCAGCGCGCACGGGCAGCTGATGACCAGCACGGAGATGCCGCGCGCCAGCGCAAAGCCGATCGGCTTGCCACAGAGCAGCCAGACTACCGTTGTGATGACCGCGAGAGTGATGACGGTCGGCACGAACACGCCGGAGACCTTATCGGCGACCTTGGCGATCGGTGCTTTTGTCGCCGCCGCGTCGGAGACCATCTTGATGATCTGGGAGAGGGTCGTATCCTCGCCGACGCGCGTCGCTTCGCAGCGCAGGAAGCCGGACTGGTTCGTTGTCGCGGCGGAAACGCTGTCGCCAACGGCTTTATCGACCGGAATGCTCTCGCCGGTCAGCGCGGATTCATTGACGGCGCTTTCGCCTTCCAGAATGATGCCGTCCACCGGAATGTTCTCGCCGGGGCGGACGACGAATACGTCTCCGCGCTTGACCTGCGCGATGGGGACGGTCACTTCCTGACCGTTGCGGATGAGAACAGCGGTCTGCGGCGCAAGCTTCATCAGGCTTTTGAGGGCGTCGGTCGTCTTGCCCTTCGAGCGCGCTTCCAGCATTTTGCCGACGGTGATGAGCGCGAGAATCATGGCGGCGGATTCAAAGTAGAATTCATGCATGTAGCTCATCACGGCGGTCATATCGCCGCGCACCTGCGCGCCCGTCATGGCGAACAGGGCATAGGTGCTGTAACCGAAGGAAGCGGTCGCGCCGAGGGCGACGAGCGTATCCATATTCGGGGAACCATGGAACAGGCTCTTGAAGCCGTTGATAAAGAATTTCTGATTGATGACCATCACGGCGATGGTCAGAAGCATCTGTATCAGACCCATGGCGACGTGGTTGCCGTCAAAGAAAGCGGGCAGAGGCCATCCCCACATCATGTGACCCATCGAGAAATACATCAGCACGATGAGGAAGCCCAGCGACGCGATGAGCCGACGCTTGAGTACGGGCGTTTCGTGGTCGGCGAGCGCTTCTTCCTGCTGGGCGATGCTGGGGGATTCCTGCGCCGCGCCCTTGAGGGACGCGCCATAGCCCGCCGCCTGTACGGCGGAGATGACCGCCTGCGGATCGGCAGTGCCTTCAACGCCCATCGAGTTCGTCAACAGGCTGACCGAACAGCCCGTTACGCCCGGCACATGGGAAACGGCTTTTTCGACGCGGGCGCTGCAAGCCGCGCAGCTCATGCCCGTTACGGTATATTGTTCCATAAAAACTCCTTTCAGGGGGAAGACGATTGGGGCGCCGCCCCAAACCCTGCCAAGAACCTGAGGTTCTTGGATTTCCCACTACGCTGTCGCGACGCGACAGCGGCGGTAAAATGTGTTCTAGCCGCCGCGAAGCGAAGTGGAAGGTGCAGGGAACTCAGTTCCTTGCTGGGGGTTTGGGGGCAAAGCCCCCAACGGGCAAAGCCCCCAACGGGCAAAGCCCCCAACGTCCCTCCGCTTTTATCTCATCAGCTTTTGCAGCGTGGTCAAAAGCTCGTCGATGGTTTCGTCTTTGCCGTCGCGGATGTCCTGTGCGACGCAGGTCTTGATGTGGTTGGCAAGCAGCACCTTGGAAAAGCTGTTCAGCGCTGCGCTTGCCGCCGCGACCTGCGTCAGGATGTCCGGACAGTAGGCGTCTTTTTCAACCATGCCGCGAATGCCGCGGATCTGCCCCTCGATACGGCTCAGCCGGTTGAGCAGGTCGCGCTCTTCCTTGTCATCCCGATGCTTGGTTCGGCAATGACAACAACACGGTTTTTCTTCCTCGTTCATGTTCTTCACCTCGCTTGCAGCGGTATTATATACCCCTCAGGGGTATCTGTCAAGGCTTGTTTGTAAAATCTAACTTATTCTTTCTAAAACTTCAAGATTCTATGCGGCGAAAACAGATGCGCAGAGGGATGACGTATAGAAATAAAATGAAGCTTTAAACGGCTGACATTTAATTTTTATCAGAATCAGCACTCAATTTTATAATTTTTGCAGGAAATCGTTAAATACATTCTAAAATGGTTGACGACTGCGGAAAAATGGGATATACTGACGCACGTTAAACGGCGAACGGCAAAAGCGCAGGGAAGTGCAGCCGCCGCCCACAAAGCCGCCCAGCGGCGAAGAATGGGAGAGATTACGATGAAGAAAGTTCCCGAACTGTTCGGAAGCATGGTTTTCAACGAAGCCGTCATGAAGGAAAGACTGCCCAAGGATGCGTTTAAGGCGCTCAAGCAGACCATCCGTCAGGGCTCTGCGCTGGATCCGCAGATCGCGGGCGTGGTCGCCAACGCGATGAAGGATTGGGCTATCGAAAAGGGTGCGACCCATTTCACCCATTGGTTCCAGCCGATGACCGGCATCACCGCCGAGAAGCATGATTCCTTCATCTCTCCCTGCGCGGATGGAACGGTCATCATGGAGTTTTCCGGCAAGGAGCTGATCAAGGGTGAGCCGGACGCGTCGTCTTTCCCGTCCGGCGGTCTGCGCGCAACGTTTGAGGCGCGCGGCTATACCGCGTGGGATCCGACGAGCTACGCGTTCATCAAGGATGACACGCTCTGCATCCCGACGGCGTTCTGCTCCTATACGGGCGAGATATTGGATAAAAAGACGCCGCTCCTGCGCTCGATGGAAGCCATCAGCAAGGAAGCCTGCCGCGTGCTGAAGCTCTTTGGCAAGGACGTCACCCGCGTGACAACGACGGTCGGACCGGAGCAGGAGTATTTCCTGATTGATAAGGAAGACTATAAGAAGCGCCCTGACCTCATCCTGACCGGACGCACGCTGTTCGGTGCGATGGCGCCGAAAGGACAGGAGCTGGACGACCATTACTTCGGCTCGATCCGCCCGCGCGTGAAGGCGTTCATGGCGGATCTGGATGAAGAGCTTTGGAAGCTGGGCATCAACGCCAAGACCGAGCATAACGAGGTTGCGCCGTGCCAGCACGAGATGGCGCCCATCTTTGCGACAGCGAATATCGCGACCGACCATAACCAGCTGACCATGGAGATCATGAAGAAGGTCGCCGACCGTCACGGGCTGGTCTGCCTGCTGCATGAGAAGCCGTTCGACGGCGTGAATGGTTCCGGCAAGCACAACAACTGGTCTATCTCCACCGATAAGGGCGAGAACCTGCTCGACCCGGGCTCTACGCCGATGGAGAACGCGCAGTTCCTGCTCTTCCTGACGGCGGTCATCAAGGCGGTCGATGAATACCAGGATCTGCTGCGCATCAGCGTCGCCAGCGCCGGAAACGATCATCGTCTGGGCGCGAACGAAGCGCCGCCCGCTATCGTGTCCATGTATGTCGGCGACGAGCTGGCGGCGGTCATTCATTCGCTGGTCGATGGAACGGATTACAAGTCGGCGGGGCATAAGAGCATGGATATCGGCGTGACGACCCTGCCGCATATCCCGCAGGATAATTCCGACCGCAACCGCACGTCTCCGTTTGCCTTTACCGGCAACAAGTTTGAGTTCCGCATGCCGGGCTCTTCCTTCAACATCGCCTGCACCAACGTCATGCTCAACACGACTGTTGCAGATGAATTGATGCAGTTTGCCGACGAGCTGGAAAAGGCGGAGGACTTTGAGGGAGCGCTCTCCAAGCTCATCCGCCGCGAGCTGGCGGCGCATCAGCGCATTCTCTTCAACGGCAACGGTTACAGCCCGGATTGGGAAGTGGAAGCCGAGCGCCGCAGTCTGCTTAACCTGCGTTCCACGCCGGAAGCGCTCATCCATTACACGGATAAGAAGAACGTCGAGCTGTTTGCCCGCCACGGCGTATATACCTATACGGAGATCAAGTCCCGTCAGGATATCAACATGGAGGAGTACGCAAAGATCATTCACATCGAAGCGATGACGATGATCGACATGCTCGGCAAGATGATCGTGCCGTCCTGCGTGGCGTATTCCAAGGCGCTGGCGGAGGGCGTCGCGGTGAAGGCGAGCATCGGCGTAGAAGCGCCCGCGGAAGCTGCGCAGGTCAAGGCGCTGACGGAAAAGACCGCCGACCTGATCGCGCTCAAGGCGGAGTTGGAGTCCGTTGTCAAGGCTGAACCGGACGAGCTGAACGAACGCGCGATGTATGAGCATGGAACGGTCATTCCGGCGATGGAAGCCGCCCGCAAGGTTGCTGACGAGTTGGAAATGGAGGTCGGCAAGGAATATTGGAGCATGCCGACGTATGCGGATCTGTTGTTCTACGTCTAAGGAAGGATACGAAAAGAGCATAGAGAAACGGCATATGCGCTATGTACAGGTAAAAGCGCATATGCCGTTTTTGTTGCGTTTTAAAAAAGAGAGCGCGTGGGGACGCGCTCCGCTGGACTTACCCTTCCACCGCTTACGAGGTCACCGTCCCTTAAAAAAGGAGGATAAGGGTCGTGTTGTATCAGTTCGATATTCCTCAGCTATCGCAAAGCGATAGCGTAGTGGGAAATCCAAGAACCTCATGTTCTTGGCAGAGGATGGGGCAAAGCACATGCGTTCCCCTTACTCCAAATGCGCATAGACTTCTTTCAGATGCTGGGTCAGTTTGCCGTTTTCGGTGTAGTCGACGGGGCATTCGATGACCGCGGGAACATCCTGCTTGAACGCGTCCTCCAGTGTCGGCAGAAGCTCGTCCGCGGAAGAAATGCGATAGCCTTTGCAGTGCATCGCTTCCGCGTATTGAACCAGGTCCGGATTCGTGAAATCGCAGTAGTGCGTTTCGCCGAACTTGTCCATGCTCTTCCACTTGATGAGCCCGTAACCGCCGTCCACAAAGACCAGCACGACGAACGGCAGATGCTCGCGGACAGCCGTTTCCAGCTCCTGACTGTTCATCATGAAGCCGCCGTCGCCCGTGACGACGAGGACGCGCTTGTCCGGAGAGACCAGCTTTGCCGCCAGCGCGCCCGGAAGCGAGAAGCCCATCGTCGCGAATCCGTTGGAGATCAGGCAGGTCTTGGGACGATAGCAGTTGTAATGGCGCGCGATCCACATTTTGTGCGCGCCGACGTCGGAGAGAAGAATGTCGCCCGGACGCATGACCTTGCGCACGTCGTTCAGTACGCGCTGCGGCTTCATCGGGAAGGAGGCGTCGCTGGCATAGCTTTCGTGTTCAGCGACAAGCTGGCGGCGGATCTCCAGCGCGGCGGTTGGCTCCTGCGACCTGTGCGTGCGCAGGGTGATGCGGTGCAGAGAATCGCTGATGTCGCCGACGACCTCGCAGGCGGTCTGATAATACTTGTTGATGTGGGCGGGCATGGTATTGATGTGCAGGATGGGCGTTTTGCGCGTCGGGTTGATGCGCTGGGGCGCATATTCGACGATATCATAACCGACGCAGATGAGCAGGTCGGCGCTTTCCAGTACGCGGTTGGCGTAGTCCTTCTGCGGAATGCCGACCGTCCAGAGGGAATAAGGGCTGGTGTAGGGGATCATGCCCTTCGCCATCATCGTGTTGACAACCGGAATATGCAGCGTTTCCGCCATCTCGGTCAACGCTTCACTTGCGTTTTCGCGGACGGCGTCGCTGCCGACGAGGATGACCGGATTTTCGCTGCGGAAGATCATGCCTGCGGCGATTTCGATATGCTCAAGAGAGGCGATTTCGGGGCTGGGTTCCGCGCGGTGGAGCGGCGCTTCGTCTTCCGGAACAGCCATCAACGACACATCGACGGGCAGGTCGATATGGGTCGCGCCGGGTTTGCCTTCGCCCTCGGCATATTTGAACGCCAGACGCGCGATTTCCGCGATGGAGTCTGGACGCATGACGAGCTTGGTGCGCTTGGTGACCGGCTCGAAGATCTTGGTCAGATCCAGAAATTGATGCGCGGTCAGATGGATCTTGTCGGTCGAGACCTGTCCGGTGATGGCGACGAGCGGCGCGCCGTCGGAATTGGCGTCTGCAACGCCGGTGATGAGATTGGTCGCGCCGGGGCCGAGCGTGGCAAGGCACACGCCTGCATGACCGGTCAGTCGGCCGTATACATCCGCCATGAAAGCCGCGCCCTGCTCGTGGCGGACGGTGATGAATCGAATGGAGGAACGGGCGAGCGCATTCATCATGGCGAGGTTTTCTTCGCCAGGAATGCCAAAGACGACTTTGACGCCTTCATTTTCAAGGCATTTGACAAGCAATTCTGCGGTGTTCATAAAATCCTCCGTATCCCCGATTGGTCGGGACAAAGAAATGATATTGCAGGATGATTTATAATATCACGCAGAAAAGTATATTTCAACTCGTAAAATGCACGAAATTGCACGAAACTCTTTTTAATCTGTCAAATTGGCGTATTTTGCGCCGATCAGACCGCAAAGCGCATCCGGCGCAAGCTCGACCTGCGCGCCGATTTTGCCCGCGCTGACGCAGATGGCATCAAAGAGCTGGGCGGTTTCGTCGATGAACGTGGGGTAGAGCTTTTTCATGCCGATGGGGCTGCATCCGCCGTGAATGTAGCCCGTATTGGGGAGCAGCGCCTTTTGAGGGATCATCTCGATCGCCTTTTCGCCGCATGCCGCCGCGGCATGCTTGAGGTTAAGCGAGCCTGTTGCGGGAATGACAAAGACATAGTAGGCGCGGCTCTTACCCTGCGTGACAAGGGTTTTAAAGACAGCCTGCGGGTCCTGCCCGAGGGCTTTGGATACGGAGAGCGCGTCGATGCCGGTATCCGGAGAATAAGTATGAACCTGATAGGGGATGCCTTCCTTATCGAG
>CAKTXP010000104.1 GCA_934631055.1 uncultured Clostridia bacterium
CATTTCGTTTCCGCTCAGCATATGGGTCTGCGCGCGGGAAGCGCCTGTGCGCTGGCGGCAAAGCGGCTGGAAGCGGGCGGGGAGCCGCTGAGCTATCTGACGCTGCTTCCGCTGTATCTGCGCGCGCCGCAGGCGGAGAGGGAGCGCGCCGCGCGGGAGGCGGCAAAGCATGAGTGAGCCGTTCATCCGCCCGATCCGCGAGGAGGACGTAGCGCAGATCCACGCCATTGAAAAGGTATGCTTTGCGATGCCGTGGTCGGAGGAATCCATCCTGCACGATGTGAAGGAAAACGTCGTGGCACGCTGGCTGGTTTTGGATGACGGAGAGGGCAATGTGCTTGCCTACGCGGGCATGTGGTTCGTGCTGGACGAGGCGCATGTATGCAACGTTGCCGTCCGACCGGACAGCCGCGGAAAGGGATACGGCAGACGCATCTTCACCGCGCTCATTGATTTGGCGATGGAAAACTCGATGGCGATGATCACGCTGGAGGTTCGCAGGAGCAACACGGTCGCACAGAATCTCTATCACGCCTGCGGCATGCTCGACGTAGGATATCGCAAGCGGTATTATGAGGATAATAAAGAGGACGCGCTCATCATGTACCGCGATTTCGTCTATCCTGAAGACGGCGAAAAGCAGGCGTAAACCGTACAGAAGACACACAATTCGGAGGACAAGGGCTGTCAATCGGCGCTGCCCTCTTTTCTTTTGGCGAAAAATGGAGTACAATATTAGAATCCGGAATCATGGGGATGACTAGATTAGGAATAGGGGCGAAGGGATGCAGCTTGACATTCGCGGAACGACGGTCGATGTGACGGTAAGCGGAGAAAAGGGGCGCGGCGTACTGCTGCTGCACGGATTCATGTGTTCGGCGCAGATGATGAGCAGCGTGCAATCGGCGCTGAGCGGGCAGATGCGCGTGGCGGCTGTTGATTTTCCCGGACACGGCAAGAACGGGAAGAGCTCGCCGCCGCCCAAGCCGTGGGGCGTGCCGGATTACATGGAGATGACCGCGGAGATCATCCGCAGGCTGGAACTTGCGCCATGCGACATCGTCGCCCATTCCTTCGGCGCAAGGGTTGCGATCCTTCTGGCGGCGACGTATCCCGAGCTGGTCGGGCGGATGGTTTTGACCGGCGCGGCGGGCATCAAAAAGCCGCAGACCGGCGGGGCGAATATGAAGCAGCGGCTGTATAAGGGGCTTCGCGGCGCGGTCAACCTGATGGATAAGACCCGACTGTTTGGCGACCTGCCGGAAAAAGGGCGCGAAGCGCTCGTACAGCGGTTCGGCTCGGCGGATTACAAGGCGCTCTCTCCGGAGATGCGCAAGACGTTCGTCAAGATCATCTCGCAGGATCTGACCGACGAACTGCCGAGCATTAAAGCGCCGACGCTGCTCTACTGGGGCGAGGACGACACGGAGACGCCGCTCTGGATGGGCAGAGTGATGGAAGAGAAGATCCCCGATGCGGGGCTGGTCGTGGAGAAGGGCGCGGGACACTTCGCCTATCTCGAACATAACCAGACGTTTTTGCGCATCGTAAGAAATTTCCTGCTGGAGGGAAGAGCGTGAGATTCCTTTTAAATGTATTGCAGGCGGTCGCGCTGGGCTGCGCGAGCGCGGCGGCAGGGCGGCGCGTGCTGCACTATTTGCAGCTGGAGAGTTATCAGCTGCCGGGATATATGAAGAGCGTGAAGCGCAATGCGATGCGCGCGCTCATCCCGCCGGTTGCGATGGCGGCTGTGGGCGTGGCGGCGCTCGTCGTCAGCGGGCTGCCCGGACTGGCGCTGCTGCTGGAAGCGCTGACGGCGCTGCTGCTGGTCGTGCGGGCGAGCAGGGAAAAGGCGAAGAAGCCTTTCGTCGTGACCGAGCGCGTCAAGCGGCTGATTGCGGTTCACGCCGCGGTGAACGCGCTGCTGGCGTTCATCCTGCTGTGGATTTCGCCTGTGCTGGCGTATCTGCTGCCGGCGTTTGAGCCGGCGCTGCTGATGCTGGCGGCGGTGATTGCCGCGCCGATGGAGAAGCACATCGCCAATCAGTTCGTCAAGGACGCTCAGGCGCGGCTTGACGCGATGCCGAATCTAATCAAGATCGGCATTACGGGCAGTTATGGCAAGACGAGTACGAAGTTCCTGCTGAGGGACATTCTGTCGGTCAAATACAACGTGCTGGCGACGCCGTCGAGCTTTAACACGACGATGGGCGTGACCCGCGTTATCCGCGAACAGCTCACGCCCGCGCATCAGGTGTTCATCGCCGAGATGGGCGCGCGCCATGTGGGGGATATCAAGGAGCTGGTCGAGCTGGTTCATCCGTCGATGGGGCTTATCACATCGGTCGGGCCGCAGCATTTGGACACGTTCGGAACGATCGAGCGCGTGCGCGATACGAAATATGAGCTGATCGACGGATTGCCCAAGGACGGAACGGCGATTTTCGCACGGGACGGCGCAATCTGCGAGGAGCTTTACGCCAGATGCCCGCTGGAACACAAGTATATGCCGGGCATGCTGGTCGATGCGAAGGAGATTGCCAGCGGCCCGTGGGGAACGCGGTTCACGCTTGTGGACACCCAGACGGGGGAGAAAGCCGCCTGCCAGACGAGGCTGCTGGGCGAACACTCCATCTCCAACCTGCTGCTGTGCTGCACGGCGGCGCGCGCGCTGGGGATGACGCTGGAGGAAATCGCGCTGGGCGTATCGCACTGCCAGCCGGTCGAGCATCGGCTTGAGCTGCTGGACGGCGGCGCGGGTATCAGCATCATCGACGATGCCTTTAACGCGAATCCGGTCGGCGCTCAGTGCGCACTGCGCGTGATCGCGGGCTTCCCGGGACGGAGAATCATCATCACGCCGGGCATGGTTGAGCTGGGCGGCGAGGAAGCCGCTTTCAACCGGAAGTTTGGCGAGCAGATGGCAAAGAGCGTGGATCTCGCGATTCTGGTCGGCAAAAAGCATACACAGCCCATTGTCGAGGGCTTGAAGGAAGCGGGATTCCCGCAGGAAAACATACATGTGGTGGGCAACTTGGAAGAAAGCACGACGCTGCTTCATTCGATTATGAAAGCGGGCGATGTGGTGCTTTACGAAAACGATCTGCCGGATAATTACAGCGAGTGAGGAGCGTGTGAATAGATGGATAAGATGAATGTTGCGGTTTTCTTCGGTTCGCGGAGCTGCGAGCATGACGTGTCGATCGTATCGGCACTTCAGCTCATCGAGGCGGCGAAGGCGGCGAATTTTCAGGTGACGCCGGTCTACATTTCCCGCGACGGACTTTGGTACACGGGCGAGCCGCTGGAACAGATCGAGACGTTCCGCGATTTCAACCCGATGGCGAAGGGCATCACGCGCGTGACGCTCGACGTGACCGCCAATGCGGGCGATTTGTGGGCATGGCCGCCGCAGAGAGCCGGTCTGTTTGCGAAAGTGCCGACGCCGGTCGCCCATATCGACTGCGCGATCCCGGTCTTTCATGGCTGGCACGGCGAGGACGGCACGATCCAGGGCTTGTTTGAAATGGCGAATATTCCGTATGCGTCTACCGGCGTGCTGGGCTCCGCCATCGGCATGGATAAGATTGCGATGAAGCTGCTGCTCCGCGGCGCGGGCTATCCGGTGTTGGATTTTGTATGGTTTACGCGCGAACAAATTAAAAAAGACCGGAAGTCGGTCGTTGAGCGCGTGGAGAAAGAGATTAAGTATCCGGCGTTTATCAAACCGGCGGCGCTGGGCTCTTCCATTGGCGTTTCCCGCGCGAAGAACCGCGAAGAGCTGGAGCGCGCGCTGGAGGTTGCCGCGTCGTATGACCGCCGCATCCTGGTGGAGGTCGGCGTGGTGCATCCGGTCGAGATCAACTGCGCGGCGCTGGGCTACGGCGAAGAGGTACAGACCTCGGTCTGCGAGATGCCGATCCCGTCGAGCAACGACACGTTCCTCGACTTCTGGCAGAAGTATCTGCGCAACGCCAGCACGAAGGGCGAAGAGAGCCGCGGCATGAAGTCGCTCAGCCGCGCCGTGCCTGCGCCGATCGGCGAGGAGCTGACCCAGCGCATCCAGACGATGACGGCGGAAATCTTCAAGCTGATGGACTGCTGCGGAACCATCCGTGTGGACTATATTCTGGATCAGAACGACGTACTGTTCGTCAACGAGCCGAACACGATCCCCGGCTCTCTGGCGTTCTATCTCTGGAAAGCCTGCGGGCTGGACTTCCCGAAGCTGGTGGAGAAGATGGTCGAGGATGCCCTGCGCAAGCATGCTGACAAGAACAGCAGCGTATTTGCCTACGATTCGAGCATCCTCAAGAAGGTCGCGTCCGGCAGCAAGGGCGCGAAGCGGTAAAAGAGGGGGAGACGGGTATGGGGCTTTGCCCCAAACCCCATAAGGGCGCTGCCCTTAACCCGCAAGGGGACATTGTCCCCTTGACCCCATCTTTGCTTTGCTGCGCAAAGCATGAGGATAACAGACTATGGATATGATCCTGTATCACGAAGTGATACAGGGAGAAAGGGTGCAGGGAACCATGTTCCCTGCTGGGGTTTGGGGCAAAGCCCCAAAAAACGTCCCCCCTCTTAATATCCTAAGTCTTCGTCAATGAGGAGAACTTTGGTCGTCTTTCCGCCGGGTGCAAGATCGAACGACGCGAAGATGTGGCACATCGGACTGGGGCATTTTGCCGGATTGCATGCGCCGTTTTCCGCGCAGGGCGTTTTCAGCCCCTGACGGCGGGCGTTGAGCGGACAGGCAACTTCCTTGATGCGCTTGACCGCCTGCGTGTAGCCGCCGCTGACCAGCTTGTTTCTGCCGACGATGACGTAGACCGTCGAAGGTCCATAGCACATCGCCGCGACGCGGTTGCCGTTGCCGTCGATCTGAACGATTAGACCATCCTGCGTCAGCGCGTTGGCGGAACAGATATAGGCCTGCGCGTTCATCGCCTGATGCAGCAGCGCGGGGCGCTCGGCGGGCGCGGCCTCCCAATGCCAGAGGACGTGATGACCGTTTTCGCGAAGGAGCGGCGCAAGCCCCATCTGCTGGCAGGTGGCGCTGCCGCCGAACGCAACGGACGCCCCGTCGGGCAGCTCCGACAGGATGAACGCGGCGGCTTCCTGTGCGGTGGCGAAAACGGCGGCTTCAAAATGGCGGCGCCTGAGCGCGGCGGCGGTTTTTTCGAGCATTTCCATCATAGGACATTCCTCCCTGTTTTGAATGTATCTTCATTATACCAGCAGACAGAAGGGGAGAAAAGCATTTTTTGAGGTGAGCGCGTTGCTGGACGAGTGGTTTGAGAAAAAAGTGGACGAGGCATGCGAAGCGGTTCCCGCTTATGCCAACCCGCGAAAGATCCGTCTGGCAAACTCTGCCATAGGCTGGCGGCTGTATCTCTACGGAAGCAGCATGAAGCGCGCGATGATGGGCATGCTCATCCATATTCGTTCCGAGGACGACATGAACCGATTCATGGAAGAAACGGCGGAGAGAAGCGACGACTTCATGGCGCGGGCTTCCGGCTTTTTTAAGGAAAAGGCGCGGCTGCTGGCTGTGCTGGACGACGCGGGGATGCGGCTGAGGTTCGCGACGACGCTGTTCCTGTTCGGGCTGGCGGCACTGGGCACGCTGGCGGCCGGAGGGCGAGAGATGGCGCTATGCGCGCTGACGGTGTGCCTGATGCTGGTGTCGGCGGCAATGGAGCTGGGGTATGAGCCCATCTGCGGAAACATCCGGCAGAGATATCTGTTTTCCGTCTGCCTGCGGACGCTGGCGCTGTCCGCCCCGCTGGCGGATTATTTCCCGCGGTATATCGCTTACGGCGTGCTGAGCAACGTCGTGCTGCAAAGCGCGATGCTGGTGACGATCGGCGCGCATCTGGCGCTGTTCTGCGCGCTCATTTTGTTCAACCGGCGGCAGCCCATCCTGCTGAGACTGCTCAGCGGCGTACTGGGCATTGCGCCCGCGCTGACGGCGGCATCCGGGCTGGCACTGGCGGCGGCTGGATTTGCGCAGGGGCAGATGGCGGCGGGCATCCTGCGCGCGGCAGGCGTCCTGTTCGCCTTTTTCGGCGACAGGCTGATGGCGGTGACCGCGCTGGGCGGCATCCGGCTGAAATACGAAAGCGTATGGGAATGGCTGCTCATCTGCGGCGGCTTGATGCTGATGATGACAGGCGCGTGGATGAACGCCGCGCCGATTTGACCTGAAACGGAGGATATCAACTTGCAAAGCGAACGCATGGAGAAGATTCGCAATTTCTGTATTATCGCCCATATCGACCATGGCAAATCCACGCTGGCGGACAGGCTGCTGGAAAAGACAGGCGTTTTTGAAAAGCGCGAGATGGTCGAGCAGGTGCTGGATTCCATGGAGCTGGAGCGCGAGCGCGGCATCACCATCAAGAGCAAAGCCGTCCACATGCAGTACAAGGCGAAGGATGGGGAGACCTACACGCTGAACCTCATCGACACCCCCGGTCATGTTGACTTTACCTATGAGGTGTCCCGTGCGCTGGCGGCATGCGAGGGTGCGCTGCTGGTCGTGGATGCGACGCAGGGCGTAGAAGCGCAGACGCTGGCGAACGTTTACATGGCGTTGGATCACGATCTGGAGATTGTGCCGGTCATCAACAAAATCGACCTGCCCAGCGCGCGTCCGGACGAAGTGCGCGCGGAAATCGAGGACGTCATTGGTCTGGATGCGTCCGAAGCGCCGCTCATCAGCGCGAAAGTCGGCTTGGGCATCGACGAAGTTCTGGAAAGCGTGGTCAACATGATGCCCGCGCCGACGGGCGACGAGAACGCTCCCTTGCAGGCGCTTATCTTTGACTCCTTCTACGACAACTACCGCGGCGCGATTTGCTTTGTGCGCATCGTATCCGGCACGGTGCGCGCGGGCATGACCATCCGGATGATGAACACCGGCGCGAAGTTCGACGTGGTTGAGGTCGGCGTCCGCAGTCCGGGCTATGAGCCGGTCGAGGCGCTGCGGGCGGGCGACGTCGGCTATATCGCCGCGTCCATCAAGGATCTGCACGACACGCGCGTGGGCGACACCATCACGGACGACGCGAATCCGGCGGCGGAGATGCTGCCCGGCTACCGTCAGGTGAACCCGATGGTCTTTTGCGGCATTTATCCGGCGGACGGCGCGGACTACGAAAGCCTGAAGGATGCGCTGGAAAAGCTTCAGCTCAACGACGCGTCGCTGACCTATGATCCGGAAACGAGCCAGGCGCTCGGATTCGGTTTCCGCTGCGGCTTCCTCGGCTTGCTGCACATGGAAATTATTCAGGAAAGACTGGAACGCGAGTTTGACCTCGACCTCATCACGACCGCGCCGAGCGTTATCTTCAAGGTATACAAGACGGATGGCTCGGAGGTCGATGTGGATAACCCGTCGAACCTGCCGCCCATCAGCGTCATTGAGCATATGGAAGAGCCGTTTGTCAAGGCGAGTATCCACACGCCGCAGGAATATGTCGGCGCGTTGATGGAGGTCTGCCAGAACAAGCGCGGCGTATTTAAGGATATGGTCTACGAAGGACAGCGCGTCTGCCTGCATTACGAGATGCCGCTGGCGGAGATCATCTTCGATTTCTTTGACCAGATCAAGAGCCGCAGCCGCGGTTACGCGAGCTACGACTATGAGCTGTGCGGCTATCAGGAGAGTGATTTGGTCAAGCTGGATATCCTGCTCAACGGCGACCCGTGCGACGCGCTGTCGATGATTGTGCATCGCGACAGGGCGTATGCGCGCGGGCGCTCCATTGCTGAAAAGCTCAAGGACGTCATTCCGCGTCAGATGTTTGAGATCCCGATTCAGGCGGCGATTGGCGGCAAGGTCATCGCGCGCGAGACGGTCAAGGCGATGCGCAAGGACGTTCTGGCGAAGTGCTACGGCGGCGACATCAGCCGCAAGCGCAAGCTGCTCGAAAAGCAGAAGGAAGGCAAGAAGCGCATGCGCCAGCTGGGCAGCGTACAGGTGCCGAGCGAAGCGTTCATGGCTGTACTGAAGATGGACGAGTAA
>CAKTXP010000105.1 GCA_934631055.1 uncultured Clostridia bacterium
GATGCTCAATTGAGCTTCTTTTCTTTTTTGACCAGCGGCTTATAGCTGCCGTCCGCCTGTTCGACGCGCACGCGTTTAAGCGTCGCTTCCGTCTGTTCGCGGAATTCCTTGATATACTGCGCGTGAAGCTCTTTACGCTCCTGTGCTTCCTCATCGGTCAAGCCGATTTCCTTCTTTTTCTTTGCCAGCTCGTTGATGCGCAGGATCTTTTCGTGTTCCATCTTTTCATAACCTCCGGGATTTCAAATCGTCTGCAAGCATACCGCCTTTTGGCGCTTCTGTCAATAGGGCGCGGGCTGACCGAGCCGCTCGATCTCCAGCCGCCGGTCAAAAAACTCGCCCGCCCACTTATGGAGCGCAAAGACCAGCGCGGGATTTTTGATCTGAGAAGCCAGCGGCAGGCGGTCAAACGCCTGCGACTTGCTCTCTTCCCCGCCCTGCCATTCGCGGACATCCGCCGTATAGCAGTAGCCGCCGCTCTCCCTGCCGTCCTCGCCGGTGATCGTATACGCGCACAGGATGGACACGTCGAACACCGCCTCGCCGATTGCTTCGCCCAGCGCGGCGCGCGCAGTCTCATCTCGGCTTTCGCCCCGAACGAGCGCCTTTTCAGGCAGTTCCCAAAGCGCATTCAGCTCATCGCGATGCAGAATCAGCTTCTCGCCCTTTCTCGCAAGCACAAGCACGCGGTCAAGGCTGACGCGCCGCTTCTTTTCGCCAAGCGCATAGATCGTACATTGCAAAAGACGGTTCCTCCTTGAAAGTTACGCGATGACTCCCGCCAGGTTCCAATCCGCGTCCATCAGCGTCAGCACGCCGCAGACGCCCGGCTGAATTCTGCCGTATTCCTTGGCACCGATGGAATCCGCCGGTGTGCTGGTCGCCATGGGGATGACGGTCTCCGGCGCGATGTGCGCCAGCTTGATCATGTTGCGGACAGCGCGGTGCAGCACCAGCGTCGAACCGGCGATAACGCCGTCCGCCAGTCTGGCTTCGCCGTTTTTGACGAACACAGCCTGCCCGCCGAGGTCATACTGTCCGTCGCTCATGCCCGCCGCTTCCATCGAGTCGGAGATGAGCGCCATGCCCTTCGCGCCCTTGCAGAGCGCCGCAATGCGCAGCACATCCGGATGCAGATGCAGCCCGTCGGCGATGACCTGCACGATGATGCGGTCGTCCGCCAGTCCCGCGCCGGGAACGCCCGGCTTGCGGTGATGCAGCGGGCTTTGCGCGTTGAACAGGTGGGTGATCTGGGTCAAGCCCCTGTCTGCCGCGGCATGGACGTCCTCAGCGGTCGCGTCGGAATGCGCCGCGCAGGTCACGACGCCATGCTCCTTGAGATAGGCGACCATGTCCAGCGCGCCCGGCAGTTCCGGCGCAAGCGTCATCATCTTCACGCAGTCTACGCCGCGCGTCATGTTTTCATACGCCGCGATTGTCGGCAGGCACAGGCATTCTTCCAGCTGCGCCCCTTTGTATTTCGGGCAGAGGAAGGGGGCTTCCATATGAGCGCCCAGCACAGCCGCGCCATGCGCGCAGGGCTTGTCCTTCACCGCCTGAATGCCCAGCAGCGCGCGGTTCGTTTCCTCCGGATAAGCGCTCATCGTCGTCGGCACAAACGCCGCGACGCCGGTCTTTAATAGTCCCTCGCTCATCCGGCGGACATCCGCCTCGCCGCGCATGCAGTCCGCGCCCGCGTAGGCGTGGATATGGATATCGACAAAGCCCGGCAGGACGAACAGCCCTGCCGCGTCGCGGACTTCTTCGCCCGCTTTCGCGCCCAGCTCGCCGATCTCCGCAATCTTTCCATTCTCAACGCGCACATCGGCGCGCACAAAACGACCGTCGATGAACGCTGTTCCGTTCTTAACCAGCATGGTTTACTCCTCAAGCATCAGTCTGCCCGCCTCGCGGTCGGTCAGGATCACGCAGCAGGGATGCAGCTGCAAAATGGACGCCGGCACATGCGGGGTGATCGGGCCGCGGATGGTGTCATAGACCGCCTGCGCCTTGTTCTCGCCCGTGGCGACCAGCACGACGCACCTCGCCGCCATGATGTTGCCAATGCCCATGGAGACCGCCTGACGCGGCACTTCGTCGGCGCTCTTGAAAAAGCGCGCGTTCGCTTCGATGGTGTTCGCTGTCAGCGTCACGACATGCGTGCCGTAGGTGAAATCCTCCGCAGGCTCATTGAAGCCGATATGACCGTTGCGCCCGATGCCCAGCAGCTGAATGTCGATGCCGCCCGCGTCGTGGATCGCCTGGTCATACGCCTGAACATCTGCCGCCGCGTTGCCGCTGGGCAGATGGACGTTCTCCTTGCGCAGGTTGACCTTGCTGAACAGATGCTCCTGCATGAAGGCATGATAGCTCAGCGGGTTCTTATGGTCGATGCCCACATATTCATCCAGGTTGAACGTACGAACGCGGTCAAAGTCGATGACGCCGCGGTCGTACCACTGAGTCAGCATTTCGTAAGCCGGAATCGGGGTTGAGCCGGTCGCCAGACCCAGCACGCTGTCGCCCTTGCGGGTGATCTGCGCCGCGATAAGGACGCCCGCGGCTTCGCAGGCTGCTCTCGCGTTCTCGTAGACATGGAATTCCATGATGTACCTCCTAGATTGTCGAAATTTGCTGATTGCATTATAACACAGAATGAAAAAATTTCCTATGATAACCCAAAGAATTTCCGAATCAAAGATGTTCTCATAATCCTGTGCTTTGCTTTAGGGGACGCGCTCCGCGGGCAAGGGGGGATAGGGGGATTTCGATTTCCCCCTCTTCCCCCCTTGACCCCTTCACCCCTTAAAACGAGCAGGGACACCCTGCACCCGGGAACGGGGACTACGACCCGGACTAACCGCCCTGCGGGGCGCGTCCGGGGGAGACCTCATCCGTCGCCTAAAGACGCCACCTTCCCCAAAGGGGAAGACTGGGGGTCGAGTGGGCAGGACGACCTTCTGTCTGCTGCCCGAAGTTTGTGAGCAACAGAATTATGTCTTTCTCCCAGCTATCGCGAAGCGATAGCGTAGTCAGGGTGCAGGGAACAAGGTTCCCTGCCGGGAGTTTGAGGGCAGAGCCCTCAACGTTTTCCCCTCCTCACGCGCAGATCGACATCTCCGCGTCGCGCGCCATCTGCTCCATCTGGACACCCAGCGTCTGCGATAAGCTCTGGCACAGCCGCGC
Organism: uncultured Clostridia bacterium; assembly: GCA_934631055.1. Lineage (GTDB taxonomy): Bacteria > Bacillota > Clostridia > Christensenellales > Aristaeellaceae > Ventricola. The sequence continues at coordinate 3,187 of CAKTXP010000105.1, forward strand.
CGAGAATCCGCTCGACGGGTCTGCAAGCGCCTGAATAATTGTGCGCTCGATGTCCTCCCGCTGGCGGGAAAGCCCTCGCCGCACGGCGTTGTCCGTGACCACCCGGCGCATCAGAACGGGGAGCTTCGCCTTGCGAAGCGCTTTCTCCATGCCGGATTTGCCCAGTATCGCAATCAATATGCCCGCCGACGCGCCCGCGACCATGCCTGCGGGACCCGCGCTGACCAGAGCCATGCCGCCCCCGCCGCACAGCGTCGCGCCGACGACCGCCAAAACGACGCCCATCACGCCTGAAAAAATGTCCATGCCCATCACGTCCATCAGCGACATCTTCACGCCGCCTACGCCAGCCTGAAGCCGCGCGCTCGTCAGGCTCATCTTTTCCGGCGGCACGCCGCAGCGGACGCACAGCGACGTCAGTTCGCCCTCCAGCGTCTGCATCAGCTCGTCCAGCCATGCGCGCAGTTCGCCTTCCAGCCTGTCGCCCAGCGCGTCGCTTTCAAACGTCTTGGCGATGCGCCGCTGAATGTCCTCGTCCAGCTCGTTGATCGTCGCGATGCCGCCTTTGCGCCAAAGCCCGATAGCTTCCAGCGTGCTTTCCTGCGCCATCTCAAACAACGCGTGCGCAACCGGCTCATAGAGTTCATGCGCGCTTGCGTTCACCGCCATGGACAGCTTTTCGCCGTGCGCGATGGAGCCGACCTCCTGCCGAAAGACCTTCAGCCGTTCGTCCACGCGTCCCGCATACGCCAGCCCGCGCGCAATGGAGCATTCCGGCTCCGGACAGAGAACCAGCAGCGCGCCGTCGAACGCTTCCCTGCACGCCTGCTGGAAGAACGCCATCCGCGACGCGCCGCCCGTCAGGATGACCACCTGCGGCGGACAGGTTCTGCTGACCTCGACCGACGCATGCAGCGCGTCTTTCAGGCAGTCGATAAAGCTCCTGCCGCCCAGCGCCGAAAGGGGTTCCTGAATCATCTCGCGCACGCTCGCCCCGCCGATGCTCAATTCCAGCGCCAGCGGTTCGTCATAGCAGACCGTCAGTTGACGCCGCAGCGGCGCGTCCGCCCATTTCTCTTCGTCGAGGAAATAGCTCTCCTTGAGCCTGCGGGCTTCCAGCTCGCAATAGCTCTTCCACGCCGGACATTCCTCAAAGACCTCCGCCAGCGCTTTTCTGTCCGGAGACTGCGCCACGGCATGCGATAAGATCAGCTCGTCGATGAGCCCGCCGCCCAGATTGGTATCGCCGAAGAGCGAAACATTCTGCTGATGTCCGTCCACGATATAGGCAAAATCCGTCGTCGAAGAGCCGATGTCGATGACCATCGCGCTCCTGCGCATCAGTTCCGGACTGACCCGCAGACCCCGCGCATGGCGCGCATAGAGGAACGCGGCGCGCGGTTCCGGAACAACGCTGACATTCGGAAAACCCGCGGATTCCAGCAGGGCGGCGTATTGCTCCCGCCGCCCCTCGCCCCAGCCGGCAGGACAGCCGACGACCGTCCGCGCCACCTCTGCCATCAGTGCGGGCTGTGTGCGCGTCAATTCGGCGACAACGCCCTGCGCAAACGCGCGCACGTCGCCCGCCGCCGCGGGATCGACCAGATAGCGCGACTTAAAGCGCACCTTCGCTTCTGCCGCGCCGTCCATGACGCTGGCGGCTTCGCCGATCACGATGCGTCCGTTTTTTACGCCGACGGCGGAAAGCAGGCTCGTCTTGCCGCATAAGGGAAGGACGCGCGGTTCGACCGTCGAATCTTCGTCCAGAAGGGTCACGGCGCTTTCGCCGTCGCCCAAGTCAAAGCCTAATATCTTCACGCCTCACACCTCCCCGACTGCGACCGCCGCAACGCCGCGGCGCACCAATTCTCCATCGCGCACCAATGCCGGACGCACCGTCCTCGCGCCGCTTCGCGCGGGCAATACGTCAAACAGCGCCGCATGCGCAGGGTCATAGAACACGCTCTCCACGCCGAGCATCCGCAGATACTGTTCCGCCTGATCCAAACTGCGGAGCGCCAGATCCTGCCGTCCGGAAGCGCGCGCCTCCATCATCGCGGAAAGCAGTTCGAGCATGGCGTCGTCCGCCGTGCCGGAAAGCCGCGCCACGCCGCGGTCTTCCTCCAAAAGAGCCAAATCCGCCGCGCACAGATCCGCCGCCTGGCAGATCTCGCCGACCTCGCGCACCATGCCGTCCGCGTCAAGGCGGACAGCCGCTTCCGCGCATGCGGTCTCCTTCGGCATATCCTCCCGATTCGAGCCGCCGCCCATAAGCATCAGCAGCGCGCCAAGCGCCTGCGCCAACGCGAACGTCATCTTGCCCTCGATGGCTTCATAGATTGCCAGCGCCGCCAGAATGAGCGCGCCGACGCCCAATGCGCCGCGCTTCATCTTCTGCGTCTTATTCGGCTGCTGCGTCTGCTCCTGCCGGACGACCAGCTTTCCCTCCGCGCGCGCGGCGCGAAGGCAGTCCGGCATCCTTTTGGCAAGCGCCATGACCGCCTGCTGTCTCTGGCGGGCGAAGTCGTCCTGTTCGTCCTGCGCCAAGTCGCAGGCGATCTGTTCAAGCGTCATCGTTACAGCGGATATTGCCTGCGTCATATCCTGCGCGGCTTCAAGCTGCTCGCGCAGAGATTCTTTTCTGTTTTCAAAAGCGGCGACTGCGTTCATATGCGTCCCCCGTTTCGATTTTAATTTGGGTTTTTATGGATAGCTTCATTGTACCCGCGCCGGCGGGCTTTGTCAATTGACCGCGAAATATGGTATACTGTATACTAAAGAGGGGACGATTGGGGCTTTGCCCCAAACCCCACAAGGGAACTGAGTTCCCTTGACCTTCCCCTTCGCTTCGCGGCGGTTTTAACAGGCTTGTAGAACGATGCGCATGCGCATCGTATATGTGGTTCAATAAAGAAAGAGGGAATATCCATGTGGGAAGAACTGGGCATCAGCAGCGGAACGGCACTTCTGATTCTAATCGTGCTGTATTTTGTCATCAAATGGGCAGTCAAGAACGGAATTAAAGAAGCTTATCGGGATATCACTGCCGAAAAAAATGACCCTGAACTCAGCAGTGAAAACTCCGACTTCGACGAAATAAAGCCTTGACCATTTTCCATAAAGCGAGGTCTTTATGCGCATCCTGACCTATATCACCACCAAAGAGGACGCGGGACGCGCCGTTCGTAGCGTCGTTCCCCGACGGTTTCGCTTGGGCACGCATGCCTTTCGGCGGCTCAAAGTCGAGGGCTGCATTCTCTGCGACGGCATGCCCGTCCGTGCGGACGCCATCCTGCGTGCCGGACAGGTTTTGGAAATCCGCCTTGATAACGGCGAAACACCCGGCGCGGCTCTGACGCCCGATGCTGCCCTCCCGCCGTCTTTTATCCGCTATGCCGACGAGGATATCCTCATCGTCAGCAAAGGTGCGCCGCTGGCGACCCTTCCCTGCGGACATATCCATACGGGGACGCTCCGCGAGCAGCTTGCCGCCCTGCTCGGACAGGACGCCGCATCGTTTGATTATCACCCTGTCAACCGGCTGGACAAGGGAACGAGCGGGCTTCTCTGTGTCGCGCGGCATGCGCATGCCCAGCGCCTGCTGACCGCTCAGCTCCATTCCGATGCCTTTCTGCGCGAATATCTGGCTGTCACCGACGGCATTCCCGAAGAGATATCCGGCGTCATCGACGCGCCCATTGCGCGGCTCGGCGCGGGCGCAAAGCGCGGCGTCGTGCAAGGCGGACAGCGCGCCGTGACCCATTACCGCGTCGAGCAGACGTATAAAGGACGCGCACTCATCCGCCTGAAACTTGCAACCGGGCGCACGCATCAGATCCGCGTCCATCTGTCGCACATCGGCTGTCCCATCGTCGGCGATTATCTGTACGGAAAAGAGCTCCCCGAACTGAAAGACCGTTTTGCGCTCCATTCCGCGCATCTGCGCTGCACACAGCCCATTACAGGTCAGGTCATCAACATAACGGAGCCTCTGCCCAAAACCCTGCAAGCGCTCATTGAAAACTGAAAAGCATAAAAATCCCCCTGCCGCGCCATCCTGAACATATCCGACGCAGACAGGGGGTATTTTTAATGTGTCATCAGAAAGAGAATCCGGCAAAGAAATGGAACCCGCCCGCGCAGACGGGCGCTCCGCGCGAACCGGACGACGTCGCCAGCGCAACGGAATGCACCGGACTGACACCGACCGAACCGGAAGATATCGAGGAAGCGTACGCGCTCGGCGAGCTTTACGCCATCCACACGCTCAGACCAAAGAAGAAGGGAACGGTTGGGGCTCCGCCCCAAACCCCGCCAGGAACCTGAGGTTCCTGGACTTCCCGATTCGCTTCGCGGCGGTTTGAATTGATTTTATCGGACGACGCGCATGCGCGTCGTATGCCTTAGAGGATTAAAACCAGCGCGAAGCGAAGAAGGGAGTCTGAGGGGATTGGAATCACGCGCCCGCAGTGCGGGATTCAGCGTGATGGAAATCGGAAATCGTAAGAAACGCCTTGCGTTTCTATACGAGTTTCCCGGACTGAAATCCCTCAGGCGGGTCTGGGATTGAAGTCACGCGCCCGCTGTGCGGGATTCAGCGTGACGGAAATCGGAAATCGTAAGAAATGCTTTGCATTTCTATACGAGTTTCCCGGGTCGGCAGCCCAGCGTTCCCCATCCCCCAGCAAAACCCTTTTGCCACCCGAATGTCCGGCTGGCAGAAGTGGTTCCCCTCGTTCCATTCCAGAATATGCCGCACGCCGCGCGCTTCAAGCCTTGCGTCCAGTTCCCGGATGCAGGCGCC
>CAKTXP010000106.1 GCA_934631055.1 uncultured Clostridia bacterium
TTTTTTACTGTCCCCGGCTGGTCAGCGACTTATACATAAAGCCGCAAACGCCCGATTCCTCGTCGTAGACCTGGCACCAGCTGCGGTTTTCCGCGATGACGTAAAGCTCGTCGCCCTCATAGTAGCGCGCGATGACCGGCATGCTCGTACTCGGCGCCCAGCGCATATTGACAAAGCTGCCGCTCCTGCTGGGCTTCACGGTGCAGGTCTCGCCGACTTTGCTGAAGCCGCTGAACATGCTGCTGTCCACTTCGACCGTGTTGTTTGAGGAATTATTATTATTATTGTTGTTGGAATCAGAAGTCTTGTCGTCCTCTCTGTATCCCGGCTTATCGTACGTCAGATAGCGCTCGCTGATGTAGCCGCTAAAGTGATTTCCGTTCTTATCGTAGTATTCCACATGAATCCACGTTTCGTCCGCCCCGTTTTTGATTTTTTCGTAGGCATAGACCTGCGCGCCATACGGCGCCTTGACCACGCTTTCATACTTTGCGCCCGGGCTGCAACGAATGCTCACCGTGTCGCTGCTCTTCGTCGTGATATACATCTTATCGCCGGTCTCTTGAGCCTCAGTCTCCGCCGCAAACGCCGGAACCGCCAGCGCCGCCAGCATCAGGACTGTCAGAACCAAAACCAGAATATGCTTTGCTTTCATGTTCATCATCCTCCTCGTTTCTGCCCGTATTATATCTTTTTGGCAAACCGCGGTCAAGCTTCTTTCAGTCTTTCCCACGTTCTTCCTTCTATTCATAAAGACGAACCATGCCCCGGTTTTCTTGCTTCTATGACAAAGAAATTTTTCCGTTCAGCCGTCCTCCCCCACGCCTATAAAACAGTGCTGCCGTCAGATTGCTTCCGACGGCAGCGCCATTTTGTTCTCTTGTTTAACCCTTACGCCTCGGCAACAGCCGCGCCCTCGACGGTCACGCTCTGCTCCTGCATTTCCTTCTCCGCGATGAGATCCTCGATGGTCTCCTTCGTGCGCATCAGATCCTCGACGGACATCGTTTCAAAGCCCGCGGTCGGGGTCTTGACCTTCACGCCGTGGCGGTTGAGGAACGCATCCACCTTGTCCTCGTTGTGCTTGTAGATGGCAAAGCCCACAAGGCTCGCGCCTACGCCGATCAGAACGCCTTTAACCATCGGATTGTTGAGAGTAACCATAATCATTCCTCCTGAAAATCTTAATACTTTAAAACCCATTGATACAAGCCCTCTCCGTCGCCATAGGCGACACCTCTCCCAGAGGGAGAGGCAAGGGCTGTCGCACTTTTCTTGGCTCTCCCTTTGGGAGAGCTGTCAGCCGAAGGCTGACTAAGAGGGCTTTTTACCCCTTCTTCGCCATCATTTCCATGCCGCGGCGCAGCATGCTTCCCGCATACGCAACGCCGTCCCCGTCGCCGTCGCCCTTAACCGGCGTCAGCGTGATGGAGTTTCCCGACCGGCGAACCATGTAGACCTGTTCGCGCGGGTCGTGCGGGATGAGATGACGTCCAAACGTCAGCGCCCATGCGAGCATGCTCGCCTGAACGCCGTTCTGTTTGCCGATCGAGTTGATTAAGTATACCACAGACATGACCTCGGGGTCAAAGCTTCCGCGCGCATGCAGCTCCTGATAGCCGTGTTCGGCGACCGCCGCCAGCGTCGTGCCGACGGATATCCAACGGGAGAACCGCGTCAGCGTCGAGCCCATCAGCGTCAATCCTCCGTCCAGTGCGATACCCATCAGCGCCAGATAGCCGCTCGGCGCCATCGAAAAGCCTTCTTCCTCCGAGTGCTTGACATGCAGCAGCTGTGTCCCGACCAATCCCGCATAGACCGCGCCGACCTTGACGATGAGCTGATCTTCCGTCACGCTGAGCTGGTCGTATTCGCACAGCAGCGTGCCGATGCGCGAGTTGTAGCGGCAGCAGGAAACGCCCGAAATACCGATGAACGGAACCTCGCTGCGGATCGGTTTTTCCAGATGAAAGCGGATGCGCCCCGGCATCGCGCTCAGCACTTCCAGATGAAGCGCGCCTCGTTCGTTGCGCATCGCTTACCTGCCTTCCATCGGCGGGAAGAACATCAGCCGCAGAGAGTTGGCGACCACCAGGATGGTGGAAGCGTTGTGCATCAGCGCGCTCATCATGACCGAGATACCGCTTGCCGCGCCGAGGATCAAGCCGACCGTGTTGATACCGATGACGATGGCGAAGTTCTGCTGAACGATGTGCATCGTCGCGCGGGACAGCCTGCGCAGCTCCGGGATCATCATCGGGTCGTCGCGGCTGATGACCACATCGCTGGTCTCCATCGCGATATCGGTGGATTTGCTGCCCAGCGAGATGCCGACGTCCGCATACGCCAGCGCGGGCGCGTCGTTGATGCCGTCGCCGACCATCACGACGCCGTTGCCCTGCGTTTGCAGCCGGAGAACGGCTTCCGCCTTCTGCTCAGGCAGGAGCTGCGCCTTAAAGCCGTCCACGCCGACCAGTTCCGCAACGGCGCGCGCCTGCGGCTCCATGTCGCCGGTCAGCAGCTCGATATCGCCCACGCCGTCATAGCGCAGGGCGTTGACCGCGCGGCGCACGTTGTCGCGCGGGCTGTCCATCGCAAAGAGAACCGCGACGATTTTATCGTCGATGCCGACATAGTTCGGGATGGCGCTGTGCGAATCCGGAATACTCCGTTTCGTGCAGACGCCGTTTTCATTCATATACTTCATGTTTCCGACGCGGACGATATGCCCGTCCACATCGGTGCGGCTGCCGCGAGAGACCTCGGTGATAATCTCTCCGTGCGCCGGCATCTGCGCGCCGATCTGCCTGCCATAGCTCAGGATGGCGCTCGCCAACGGATGCGTGCTGGTCTCCTCCGCCGCCATGGCGTAGGCAAGCACGTCCTTTTCGTCCATACCGTCCGTAAGCATCGTCATGGAGACGACCTTCGGCTTGCCCTCGGTGACCGTGCCGGTCTTGTCAAGCAGGACGGTGTTCGCGCCGCTCATCTGCTCGATATACGCGCCGCCCTTGATGAGTACGCCGCGCTTGACCGCCGTATTGATCGCCGCGGAGAACGCCGTCGCGGTAGACAGCTTGATGCCGCAGGAATAGTCGATGACCAGCATCTTGAGCGCCTTCTGCGGGTTGTGCGTCACCAGCCAGACGGACAGGCAGAGCAGGAAGTTCAGCGGCACGAGGTAATTCGAGAATTTATCGGCATAGCGCTGAATCGGCGCTTTCTTCAGCTCGCTGGCTTCGACCATGCCGACGATACGGGAGACGACCGTCTGATCGCCGACCTTGTTCGCCTTGACCTGGATGTTGCCGCTCTTGACGACCGTACCGGCAAAGACTTCGTCGCCCGTGCGCTTTTCGACCGGCACGAATTCGCCGGTGATGGCGCTCTGGTCGATGACCGCGATGCCGGAAGAGATCACGCCGTCCACCGCGATCTTCTCGCCCGTATGCACGGCGACGGTATCGCCCGCATGCAGTTCGGCAATCGGCTTGCGCTCCACGCGCCCGTCGTCCAGCACTTTCCAGACGTCGCCGTCGTCCGCGGAGAGCATCTTCTTAATGGAAGACCGCGTGCGCTCGATGGTATAGGACGTCATCAGCTCCGCCAGATCGGACAGCGCCAGGATCATCAGCGCGGAATGCGGCGTACCCAGAAGCAGGCTCGCGACAATGGAGGTCACCGTCAGGAAGTCCGCATTCGGACGCATGTCCTTCTTGAGCCCTTCGATGGCGCTCTTCGTCATCGGCGCGGAAAGCCCAAGGCTCGCCAGCGCTTCCAGCGACGTGAAGTTCGCCAGCGCGCCGCCCAGCAGCGGCGCGGTAAACAGCGTATTGCCCAGCACGATCGCGCCCGCATTGACGGCAAGGCGCTTCGCCAGCCGCGCCGTGGTCATCGGCTGCTCGACCGTCTCTTCCTTTCCGGAAGCGTGATGCGCGCGCAGCGCAGGCATCGCATAGCGCGCCAGCACCATATCCGCGCATTCGCACAGTTCCGCCGAATCGAGCGCGCGCTGGTCGTACTCAAACAGCACGCTTCCCGTACACGGCGTCACCTGCACGCGGCGGACACCGGCGATTGCCGCCAGCTCGTTTGCCACGTCCACGCGCGAATCATAGAGGAAGGAAAGCCCCTCTACGTTCAGGCGCAGGCGTCCCGGCAGGCTGTGCGCCACATGTCCTTTCATCCAATCTTTCTGGTTTTCTCTGTGAAGCATATGTTCAACCTTCTTTTCCCTGCGGAAGCCTCAGGATGAGCCGCTGGCGCACGACGCGCTCCAGGCTCTCTTCATCGACTTCCTCCGGCTTGATCTCCTTGGCGATCTCAAGCCCCGTATCCACGACGATATCCACCCAGCGCAGGATCTGCCGGGTATTCGTCGTTCCCGCATCATAAATCACGAGAACCGTGCCGATGCGCGCGTTGACCGTGACCTCCGTAATGCCCGGAAGCATCTTCAAAACGTCCTGCACATAGTGCAGATACGGAAGCGCTTCCTTGGGCAGCTGCTCGCTATGGCGGAAGCGCAGGCGCAGACGTCCCGGCAGGTCGCATTCCACGCGCGGCTTCAAACAGTGGCGCAGGAACGTTTCTCCGATGATGTTCATGCTCTGCTGCCTCCCAGCAGACGCCCTGCCCACCAGAACAGCGTCATCGCGCCCGGCACAGCCAGCCCGCTTTGATAGAAGCTCTTCGCGGCGACGACGGTCAGCGCCGTTCCCGCGAGCATCCTTCCATCCATCATGCCGTTCGTCGCATCCATCACGCCGCGGTTGACCGCGCTTTTGATGGTCTGCAAGCCCTCTTCCATGCGGCTCTTCGGCGCGGAGGAAAGCTGAGCGTCCAGACCCATAAGCTTCATCGCTGCTCCCTCGATGACGGCGGCTTCCACGCGAAGCTCGTCATAGCAAATGAGAACGCTTCCGGTGACCGGTTCGAGCGCGACCTGATGCACGACGCCCGTACCCTCCAGCTGAGCCTTCATCTGCTGCGCCTGCTCCATGTTGGCGGCAAGCGACGGCATATACAGCCGCATGCGCCCCGGAATGCTGGCGCGAACCTCGACCACGCCCCTGAAGGACGGCAGTTTCATCAGGTTATGATCCGGTTCTTTCGGCATGGCAAACGCGGCAGCGCCCAATACGGCAACGGCAATGACTCCGTAATTCATGCTGTTTCAACTCCTTTCGGAACGCACTTCATCATCAGCATACGATTAGCCGATGCTAACACATGGAGGAAGCCCACTCCAAATTCCATATTTTAAGCCGTGGCTTTTTTGCGTGTATACTGTATCACTTTGCCCCGTCGTTTGTCAACACAAATTCTTTTTTTAAAGCGGGCTGAGCCTGTCCGCATTTCCGCTAGGGTCTGCAAAGCTTCAAAGACTTATATACGCGAGCGATTCCCGTGTCATTATAAATAAAGAAGGCGTACAGCCCGTCCCTTGTCAGCCCTTAGGCGGGCAGAAAACGGGCTGTACGCCGCAGTTTGCAAAACGTCTTTCGTCAGGTGACGCTTCGTTTCGCGCCGGTTATCCTCAGTTTTGCAAGCTTACTCTTCCGACGCGTTCTCCGTGCAGAACAGCTCGATGCAGTTCTCAATCATCTCTTCATCCGCGTCCTCCAGCATACCGGCGCCCTGCCAGAATGCATACGGACCTTCATACATCTGACCCAGCGCATCGAGGTCGCTGCCATAGCGGAACTCGATATGCCAGGTCGTCGCGGGGGTATCCGGCGCAAGGCAGAGGTAGGTGAACTCGCCTGCGTCCTCATCGTCCGTCTTATAGGCATAGCAGGAAATAGCTTCCGGCAGCTCCTGCACATAGGTATAGCTGTGGGTGAACATGACGTTGCCGTCCGCATCCAGACCGGTCAGCGTATTGCCGTCAAAGACGAACTTATCCACGCCGCCAATGAAGTAGCAGTCAAAGCGCATGCTCTCCGGATCGGCGGCATACGCGTCCACCGCCTTCTGACCGTAGATCTCCGCGGTCGTGGAAGCTTTGAGCATTTCGGCGACCGCCTCGGCGTTCTCCTCGCCGACGATCTCCGCGCTCTTGCTCACCCAGATCTCGTCGTATTCCGGCTTGGCGAGAATGGAGAACAGCGGGACATACGTTCCCTTAACATCCTCCATTAGCTGAGCGGGGTCGATGGCGTCCTCAGCCATGGCAAAAGGCATTGCCAGCACGAGCGCAAGCGCCGTCAGCATCGCGACAAAACGAAACTTCTTCATTTGGATCCATCCTTTCTTCTGCGTCGGTTTTTATCAACGCTTTTGTTAGTTTCTGCTAACTTTTTTCCATATCATAACACTGTTTCAAATCTTTTTCAAGACAAAAAAGAGGCTTCCCGCCCCCTTTTCCAAAATTTGTTAGGTTTTACTAATCAATTTTATTCTGCTTCGTCCTCTTCGATCGTCTTGATGCCGAAGCAGAAATAGACGACGTGGAACACCCATACTGCGACCAGAATAACGCGCCCAACCGGTACGCGTCCCATCACGGCAAAACCAAACGCCATCAGCGCCGTGACCGTCGCCATGATGCGGAGCTTCGTGCGTTTGGTCATGCCGCGCCCCTGCATGAAGTCGTCCAGATTCTCCTGATAGAGCTTCGTCGAGGCAAACCAGTTATGCAGTTTCTCGCTGCTTTTGGCGAAGCAGAACGCCGCCAGCAGCAGGAAGGGGAATGTCGGCAGCAGCGGCAGAACCGCCCCGACTGCGCCGATGCCGAGGCTCACGCAGCCCAGCACCACAAAAAATGCTTTCTGAATCTTCACAAAGTTCCTCCGTATCTTAAAATTACGGGGAGACGTTGGGGCTATCGCCCCAAACCCTATCTGGGGACCAGTCCCCAGACCCCTTCTTCGCTTCGCGGCGGTTTGAATATGCTTTACTGAACGACGCGCATGCGCGTCGTATGTTTAGTTGATTTAAACCGGCGCGAAGCGAAGAGGAAGGTCAAGGGAACTCAGTTCCCTTGTGGGGCGTGGGGCAAAGCCCCACACGTCTCCCCCCGTCCCTCAGCGCCCCGCTTTTTCAAGCCGCGCTTTCTCTTTCTTCGTTTCGATGACGTGCCGTACTGCCATTGCAGGATGATGCAGCATCATCCGCGGGCCGGAATAGCGCATCACCTCGCGAATCCTCTCGCGCATCTCCGTTTTGTAACAGTGAACCCGGCAGTTCGCGCAGAATGTCTTGGTCTCCATAAATGGACAGCGGTCGCTCCGGCTTTGCGCATACGCGTCCAGCGCCGCGCAGTCCGGACAGATTGCTTTGCCCTTCGTGCCGTGCTTCCCGTGGCAGTACAAACGGATCATCAGGGAGACCGTCCGCTTTTCCCGCTCGCGCTTTTTCTGTATCTTCTCCGCGTTCTTCGCTTTCTCCATCAGCTGACTCTCCCCTGCTCGACCCGGTAAACCACGTCTGCCGCCGCCATCGTGGACGGACGATGTGAGACCAGCACGACCGCGCGTTTGCTCTTCTCCTGTCTGAGCGCACGCAGGATGACCGCCTCGTTCAGGCTGTCCAGATTGCTCGTCGGCTCGTCCAGCAGCATCATCGGCGCGTCGTGCAGGAACGCGCGCGCCAGACCGAGCCGCTGTTTCTCTCCACCGGAGAGCGTATCGCCCAGCTCGCCGACCGGCGTGTCATACCCCTGCGGCAGGGACAGGATGAAGTCGTGGACGGACGCCTTCCTGCATGCGGCTTCCAGCTCTTCCTGCGTCGCGTCCGCCTTGGCGATGCGCAGATTCGCGGCGATGCTGTCGTGGAACAGATGCGTATCCTGCTCGACAAAGCTCTCCATGCCGCGCAGGTTTTCCGTGTTGATGTCCTCAACCGACGTTCCGGAAATCGTTACCCGTCCCTGATCGACCTGCCAGAAGCGCATCAGCAGGCGGAGCAGCGTCGATTTTCCGCTTCCGCTCTT
>CAKTXP010000107.1 GCA_934631055.1 uncultured Clostridia bacterium
TTTCATGGGGTTTCGTTTTTAACTTGATTCGTGTATAATAAGAAATGCGAAACTCAGTTTGACGAAGGGAGCGCGCCTTTGGGCGCGTAAGGATATGTTTATTCCCAATGAATATGGGCTTTTTTCGATGCCTACGCTTGAAACGAAAAGGCTCATCCTTCGCCGGATCGCCATGCGCGACGCGAAGGATGTTTTTGCGTACAGCCGCGACGAGGAGGTTGCCCGCCATGTACTCTGGTCGGCACAGAAGGATCTGAGCGAGGCCAAGGATTACTGCAAATACATGATGCGCCGGTATCGGGCGGATGAACCCAGCAGCTGGGGGATTATCGACAAGCGGACGGATCGTCTGGTCGGAACCATCGGCTATATGGATTACAGCGTGGACAACGCCAGCGTGGAGCTGGGGTATTCGCTGGCACGCTGGCTTTGGAACGGCGGATACATGACCGAAGCGCTTGCCCGCGTCATCGACTATACGTTTGACGCGATGGATGTCAACCGCATTGAAGCTCAGCATGAGCTGGACAATCCTGCATCCGGCCGGGTGATGGAAAAATGCGGCATGCGCAAAGAGGGCGTGCTGCGCCAGAGGCTGTATAACAAAGGACAATTCGTCGATGTGGCGCTGTATGCGATTCTGCGTGACGATCCCAGACCGAAGACACAAGGAGGAAAACCATGATCAAGCTCATCGCCTGCGATATGGACGGAACACTGCTGGACAGCCACAAGCGCCTGCCCGTGGATTTTCCGGAGGTTCTCGCCGCGCTCAAAGAGAAGGGCGTGCTTTTCGCTGTTGCAAGCGGCAGACAATATGCGGCGCTTCGGCGGGATTTTGAACCCTATATCGAGGATGTTCTGTTTATCTGCGAAAACGGCGCGCTGGTCATGCAGCGGGATGAACGCCTGCTCATCGACCCGCTCGATCCGCGTGACTTGTATGATATCGTAACGGCGACGCGGGAACTGCGGGGCGTATATCCCGTTGTCTGCCGCGCGGGGGTGGCGCTCATTGAAAAGACGGCTTCGCCGGAGTTTATCCGAAACACCTGCATGTATTACCCCAGCGTTCAGGTCGTGGACGATTTGACGGAATACTGCAATTTGGGCGACGTATGCAAAGTGGCGTTTTACGACGAATACGACGCGCAGACGCACGAGCTTCCGGAGCTGCAAAAGAAGCTTGCGCCTAAACTAGCGGTCATCCTTTCCGGCGAACACTGGGTGGATGTGATGAAGCCCGGCGTCAACAAGGGCGGCGCGATGCGCGGCGTTCAGGAAAAGCTGGGCATTACGCCGGAAGAGTGCATGGCATTCGGCGATTATCTGAATGACTGCGAACTGCTGGAGGCAGTCGGAGAAAGCTATGCGATGGAGAATGCGCATCCGGAACTCAAGAAGCTCGCGCGCCATATCGCGCCGAGCAACGATGAGGACGGCGTGATGCGGGTGATTCGCGCACACTTTGGGCTGTGAGCGGGAGGAAAGCGATGACGATTCAATTGCCGAGATTGAGAATGATCGCTCTCTGCGGCGTGGCGGCTGCTGCGGCGGCTTCCGCAATCGGCGGATATTTTCCCTTTGGCGGAGCGGCGGTGATGATCGCCTGCTGGATGCTGTTCATCGGGGCGATTGCCGTTAAACCGCGGAGCAGAGAGGTCTGGATCGGCGCGATTCCGGCGGCAATCTTTGCCGTTGGGCGGACGGTCGGCTACTCTTATGAAACCCTGGATTCCTATGGGCTGCTGCTCAAAAATGCAAAGACGCTGCTGTCGGGCGGCGCGGCGATGGCGGCGATGTTTGCGGCGGCGCTTTGCGCCGTTTTGCTGTTGACCCGCTTTCTGGAAGCCGTCGGAGAACAGGTCTGCACGGAGGAAGAGGAAACGCCCGCAGGAAGAAAAAAACTGTTCTGGGCATGCGCCGCGCTGATCTTTGCCGGGTCGATTCCGTATCTGATTTTGTATGCGCCGGGGCTTAATATTTTCGATACGCATGACCAGATCCTGCAATTTTTCGGCTATCCGAGTTATATCGGCGACGGAAGCGCGCTCAGCGACCACCATCCCGTGTTTTTAACGCTGGTGTACGGCGGGTTTATGAAGCTGGGGCTTTGGATGGGGGACGCGAATCTTGGACAGCTGCTGTACAGCCTGCTGAGCATGGCGGCGCTGGCGCTGTGCTGGGCGTATGCGCTCTGTGCGCTTCGGGATCGGGGGCTTGGGCGCGGCGCTGTGCTGGGCATTGCGCTGTTTATTGCGCTGTATCCCGTGCTGGCGCTGTATGCGTTTAACATGTGCAAGGATATCAGCGCAGAGCCGTTTGTGCTGCTGTATCTGACGATGATGCTGAAGCTGCACTGGACGGATGGACGGGCGGCAGAGAGCGTCCGGTTCTGCATGGGGTTGTTTGTCTGCTCGCTGCTCATGATGATGATGCGCAAACCGGCGATGTACGCGCTTTGCTTTGCGGCGGTCTTTATGCTGATTCGTTACCGCGGCGTTCGGGTGCGGCTGGCGGCGTCGGCGCTGGGCGCGGTTGCGGTATTTGCGGGAATGTATAATGGCGTGATCCTGCCCGCGTGCGGGGTGATACCGGGGGAAACGCGGGAGATGCTCTCCATTCCGTTTCAGCAGACGGCGCGATATCTGATCACCTATCCGGACGATGTGACGGAAGAGGAAATGCAGGCGGTCTCCAACATGCTGGACGTCGAGCATGCGGTTCAGAATTACGATCCGCGGCTGGCGGATGCCGTTAAGGACACGAGCAACCCTGAGCTGAACGGGGAGGTTCTTTCGCCCTATCTTCGGGCATGGCTGAGCATGGGCCTGCGCCATCCGGGCGTGTACATTGACGCATGGCTGAACATGATCTACGGCTATTTCTATCCGTCGGAGAGCAACACCATCGTCTGCCTGACGCTGAATTCGCCGGATCAGGGCGGCGTGGAGCTGACGCAGAATGAAGCGCTTGCAGAGAAGCGGCAGGCGGTGTTCAACTGGATCTACTTTATTCTC
Source organism: uncultured Clostridia bacterium (assembly GCA_934631055.1). GTDB lineage: Bacteria > Bacillota > Clostridia > Christensenellales > Aristaeellaceae > Ventricola. The sequence continues at coordinate 3,021 of CAKTXP010000107.1, forward strand.
AGACGGATACCGGTCGTCGGCGGGCTGTTCTATGTGGATGCGATCACATGGGCGTTCCTGCTGCTGCTGGCGATGGCAGTCAGAAAAGATGGAATCGGCGGAGCGGTACCGTATATGTTCTTTGTCGGCACGCTGGGCATCTGCATGCTTTCGCCAAAGAGCGGAGAGATACGCTATCTGATGCCCATCCTTTACGCGCTGCCGGTCATGCTGGGCGCGACGCTTTTGCCGGAAAACAGGCAGGGGAGAGAGAAAACGCCATGAAGAAAAAGCGGATGGAGATCGTGCTGAGCGCAGGGCTTGCGCTGGCGTTTTCGCTCGTCTTTTACGCGTTCAACACGCCTCTGGGCGCGAGCATCGGAAGTGATAACGCCATGTATCTGACGCTGGGAACGGCGCTGGCAAACGGATATGCGCCGTATACCCAGATATTCGACCACAAAGGTCCGCTGCTTTATCTTTTGCAGGCGGTTCCGCAGATCCTTTCCGGCGGGTACAGCACGCTGGCGGTGTTCATTCAGGAAGCGGTCGTGCTGTTTGCCTGTCTGATGGTCTTGTGCGCTATGGCGCGGGAAATGGGCGTCAGCGCATGGGGCGTACAGCTGTTCTATCTGGCGCTCATCTGCTCGCTGACGGGCGGCGGAAACCTGACGGAGGAATATACGAGCCTGCCGACGCTGCTTGCGCTGTATACGGCGCTTCGGGCGTTTGGCGGGGAAGAGCCGAAAGAGAAGCTGTTTGCTCCCGCAATGCTGATGGGCGCCTGCGCGACGGCGGCGTTCATGCTGCGCGCAAATAACGCGATGCCCGTCGGCACGCTGGTCTTTGTGCTGGCGCTGGGACTGGCGTTTACACGCCGGTTTGCGCTGCTGGGTCAGTGTGCGGCAGGGTTTGCGCTGGGCATGCTGATAGTCGGCGCGCCGATTTTATTGTGGCTGTGGGCGGAAGGCTCGCTTTCCGCGGCATGGTACGGCGCGATCGTTCACAACATGATGTACACGGAGACGGGCGACGGAAGCCGCGCTGCCATGCTGCTGACGAGCGGTTATGGTCATGCGGCGCTGCTGATGGCGGCGGTATCCTGCGCGGGCGCATGGGTGATGATGAAAAAGCGGCATGCGCCGCTGCTTGGCGCGGCGATGGTCGCCGCCGCTGCTGCCGGAGGGGCGGCGGCGTTCCTGTCCCACAAGTTTTATGACCATTACCTGATCCTCGGTGCGCCGCTGGCGGCGCTGGGCATGGCGTCGATCCTTTCCACGCTGTCCAAGCCGCGCATTCGGCAGGCAGGCTTGTGTGTGCTGACGGTTTGCTGCGGGCTGTGGCTGGGCGTACAGGGCGTAAAAACGAACGAATGGCGTCTTTCCGAAAGGCAGGATCTCAAACAATTCACGCAGGACGCGCAGACGCTGATGGCGCAAGTGCCGCAAGACGAGCGCGGGCATTTCATGGCGTACCGCGTCGAGCCGAGATGGTATGTGGCGGCGGAGGCTCTGCCGTGCATGCGGTTCTACTTCTTGCAGGAGATCCTGGCGCAGGCGGATCCGGCGGTGATGGACGAGATCGTCGCGACGTTTGAAAGCGATCCGCCGCACTGGCTGGTCATCTATTACAACCGGGAATTTTATCCGCCGTATGACGCGCGCGTGGCGGAAATTTTTGAGACAAAGTATGAATTTGTGGACGCCGCGGGACAGTATCAGCTCCTGCGGCTGAAGGAGTAAAGGCATGAAGGATATCCGTCCCGCGCTGTTGAGAACGGGCATGGGCTGTTTCGCGTTTACGGCGGGAATCAGCTTGCTCAACGTTCTTTTTCTGCCGTATGCGCGCGCCAACTACGGCTATTCGGCGGCGGTCACGCTGGGTGTTTATGCCGTTTCGCTGGGCGCGCTGATTCTGGCGGGGCGAAGCGTCGGGCGCATGGAGGAAGAGAAAGCGGAGCGCGCCGCCAAAGCGCTTGCGCCGGTCTTTCTGGCGGCGCTGTTCATGGTTCAGCTCGTTGTGGGTTACTGGATGGAATATACGCCCAGCGGCGACAATTTCATGCTTTACAACGGTTCGCAGATGCTTGCCCGTGACGGCAGTTTTGACGCGTATCCGGACTTTGGCTTATACCTGAGCCGCTTCTCCAATCAGTGGGGGTTTCTGCTGATGCTGACGGCGCTGTTTCGGGCGCTTGGCGTGCTGGGCGTGACGCAATTCTTCTTTCCGTTGGTGGTCTTGCAGGCAGGACTGTATGTGCTGGGCATGCGCTCGGCGCTGCGCATTGCCCGGCGGCTGGGCGGCGCGCGGGCGGAGATCCTGACGGTCATGATGCTGGCGGTCTGTCTGCCGCTGGTTCTGGCGGCGGGCGTGCTGTACACGGACACGTTTTCTCTGCCGTTCATTCTGATGGCGCTTGACCTCGCGCTGTGCGCGCGGGATGCCGGGACGGCAAAGGGACAGATCGGCTATGCCGCTGTCTGCGGCGCAGTGACGCTCATCGGATGCCAGATCAAGATGACGGTGCTGATCGCGCTGATCGCGGCGGGAATCATCTGGCTGATGGCGATGAAGCCGATGCGGTCAGTCGTTTCCATTGCGCTCTGCGGCGCGATGATATTTGCGGGAACGACGGCGGTGAAAGGCTACATGCTGGGGCATGTACTCGACCCGAAGGTCTACGCGCAGGAGCATACGCCGGTCATCCACTGGGTGATGATGTCCATCCCTACGAGCGACAACCCTTACGGAGGCTCGACGGGCGATTACGGCATCACATGGGGCATGATGGACGAGGGCGCGACGCATGAAGAGGTCATGGAATCCATCTACACCCGAATGAAGGACCGCATTTATACGCTTCGCTATCCCGACAGGCTGATGACTGCCGCACTGCGCAAGAATTCCGCGTTCATGGGCGACGGAACATTCGGCATGACGGAGATGCTCGACGACGGACCGGTGAGGGAGAACGCGATATCGGCGTTCGTGCTGGAGGGCAGACCGTTTTACCGGGGTTACAGCGCGGTATGCACGGGCATCTGGATGGCGCAGTGGACGCTGGCGCTGCTGGCGTGCATCCGGGACATTCGGAAGTGGGAAACGGACGCCGCGATGCTGTATATCGCGGTATTCGGCGTGACGCTGTTCCTGATGCTCTGGGAAGCGCGCGGGCGCTATCTCTTTGGATTTGTGCCGGCGGCGCTGCTGCTTGCCGCGCGCGGCGCGCTGCCGCAGAGGGGAGAAAGAGGATGAACAGAGAAAAGAAAAGCCTCATGCGGACGCTGCTGCTGGCCGGCATGGGGCTGATGATTCCCTGCTATCTGTTTACGGTCGGCAATACGGCGCTGTCCTCGTGGGAACTGTATGACCGGAACCGGCTTGCGCTGGTTATCCTGACGCCGCTGTGCCTGGGACTGCTGCTCCTGTTAGGGCGTGCGGCACGGGCAAAGGTTTTTGAAAAACATGAGCGGGTGGTACTCGTCGGGTTTGCGCTGTTTTATCTGGTCTGTCAGCTGGCGATGAGTCAGCTCCTGCGGTTCACGCCGGTGACGGATCTGGAACAATGCTACACGGCGGCGCAGATGCTGGTCGATGAAGGCGGATTCGGAAACCTTGAGCGCCCGTTCATCTACTTCACGCGATACCCGCATAACCTTGGGCTGGTCTATCTGTTGGCGGGCATATTCAAGTTTTTCGGGATGCTTGGCTGGGCGGATAGATTTGCTCAGGCTGCGCTGGTTTGCAGCCTGCTGTTCACGGTCGGGCTGCTGGCTTCCGCGCGGCTGTGCAGGCGTTTAGGCGGCGTACAGGCGCAGACACGCATGCTGCTGATGTTTGCGGTCTTTCTGCCGTTTCTGTACTGCACGACGGAACTCTATACCGACGCGTTTTCGCTCTCGTTTTCATCCGTCATCATTTGGAGCTTTTTGAAAGCGAAGGATGCGCAGAGCGGGAAGCGGTGTGCGGGCTGCGCGCTGCTGTTTGGGCTTGCCGCATTCGTCGGCGCGCAGATTCGGTTTACGACCATCATCGCGGCAATCGCCTGCCTGATCGCGGCGTTCTTTGAGAAGAGATTCAAACTGACGGCGTGGCTGGCTGCGTTCCTGGCGCTGTTCTTCTGTGTCGGCGGGGCGGCGGTCACACGCGCGAATAACGCGCAGCTCGGCGAGGAGAACATCAAAAAATATACGCTGCCCAAGCTGCATTATATCGCGATGGGGCTGCCGGTGCAGAGCGACGAAGGATATGGGCAGTATGGATACGGCGGATGGCTGGTGTTTTCCACGTCGTTCGACGACCCGCAGGAGCGGGATGCGGCGCTGCTTCAGGAGGTCATCGACAGGGTTTATTATCTGCGCTATCCGGACAGGATGCTGAACATGATGAGCCGCAAGAACCTTTCGACTTTTGGAAACGGCACGTTCAATCTGAACGAGATTTTCGAGGCGGACGAACACGAGCCGGACAATATGGTCAAGCAGGTGCTGTTTGAAGCGGGAACGGCGCACAAGGTTTATTATCATCTCTGCACGGCGATGTTCATGGCGCAGATGCTGCTGGCATGCATGGCATGCGCGCAGGCAATCAGGAGGAAGGATACATCGGCGGCAGCGCTCTTCCTGACGCTGCTGGGGGCGTTTCTATTCCTGTGCATCTGGGAGACGCGGGCGCGATATTTTTTCCAGTTTGAGATGATCTTAATCTGCGCGGGGGCGATGTATGGGGGAGCGATTGGGGCTTTGCCCCAATCCCCAGAAGGGAACTGAGTTCCTTAGCTTGTTGACATAAGCAAACTTGGTTTGAATAGCAATATTAAGAAATTCAGCTATTCTTTCATTTGCGGAAAGGGCTATTCTCCCCCTTCGGGGGGAGAATAGCTTTTTGTCTACAGTCTGGGGAACTGAGTTCCTTTCACCTT
>CAKTXP010000108.1 GCA_934631055.1 uncultured Clostridia bacterium
GCCGCGCGGTTCACTACGCGCTCATCGGGAAAGAGCCGCCAGTCATCGCGTGAGGGATGGGGACGTTGGGGCTGCCGCCCCAATCCCCGCCTGAGGGACTAGTACCTCAGACTCCCTTCTCCGCTTCGCGGCGGTTTAAACATTCGTTTTTATCAGCTGTCGCAAAGCGACAGCGTAATGGGAAATCCAAGAACCTCAGGTTCTTGGCAGGGTTTGGGGATTGGAGTCACGCGCCCGCTGTGCGGGATTCAGCGTGACGGAAATCGGAAATCGCAAGGAGCGCTTGCGCGTTCGCGAAGCGGGCGCGTCTGCCGCAGGCAGAGGACAGCGCCCCTATGCGAGTTTCCCGGATCAGCGTCCCAAATCGTCCCCCCGTCCCACGTCCCCGTTCCCACGGTATCGGCAGAGGGCGTACCTCTGTTTCATACAAAAAACACTTATAGGGAGGTCATTCCATGAAGAAACTGTTGGCTTTGGTGATGGCTCTGATGCTCTGTCTGACCCTCGGCGCAGGCGCGCTGGCGGACGGCAGTCAGATCCTCAAGTACGGCACGGATACCTGGCCGGCGGGCTTCGATCCGCACACCATCTCCGCCATTGCCGCAACCCGCGTTTTCAACCAGGTCTATGAAACGCTGCTCACCTTTAACAAGGACATGACGTTCGGCGGTGTGCTTGCCGAAAGCTGGGAAAATCCGGACGACGTGACCTATGTCTTCCATCTGCGCCACGGCGTCAAGTTCCACAACGGTCGTGAGATGACCTCTGCCGACGTGGTTTACAGCTTTGACCGCATCCTCGGCAAGACCGAGTACGGCGATATCGGCGCGCTCGGTTCCAGCGCCAGCTACTTCGGCGGCGTCGAGTCCGTCGAGGCTCTGGATGATTACACCGTCAAGTTCACCCTCTCCGCCCCGAACGCGGCGTTCATGGCGGGCATGACCTCCAGCTACGGCGCAATCGTCTGCCGTGAGGTCGTCGAGGCGAACGGCGGCAGCCTGTCCTCCATCGATACCATGTGCGGCACCGGCCCCTTCAAGTACAGCGAGTCCGTCGTTGACAACCACATCACGCTGGTCAAGAACGAGAATTACTGGAAAGAGAATTCCCCGAAGCTGGACGGCATCACCTTCTATCTGCTCGGCGACGAGAGCGCGCGCCTTGCTGCTCTGCGCACCGGCGATATCAACCTCTGCTCGCTGAGCGCGATGAGCCTTGCCGACGTCGAGCGCGACGCCAACATCAAGGTCATCTCCTATCAGTCTAACGACTACACCTACCTGGGCTTCAACCTCTCCAGCGAAAAGCTCCAGGATAAGCGCGTCCGCCAGGCGATGAGCCTTGCCGTGGATCGCGACATGATCATCGACTACGTTTACAACGGCGAAGCGACGGTTTCCACCTTTGTTGCCCCGGCTATGGGTCACTGGGTATGGGATGCCGCGAAGGAATCCCCGCTGTACACGCAGAACATCGAAGAAGCCCGCAAGCTGATGGAAGAAGCCGGCTATTCCAAGGATAACCGCCTGTCCATCACCATGGCTGCCGGTCTGCTCGACTCCATCCGCGACACCGCGGTCGTCCTCCAGCAGCAGCTCAAGGAAATCTACATCGACGTCACCATCAGCAACCTCGAATCCGGCGAATACGTGGACATCTGGAAGAAGATGAGCACGCCGGAAGCCGGCTTTGACACCATGTGCGGCCAGAATGGTTCCGGCACCGACCCGAACCGTGCCGTCAGCTTCTTCTACTCCAGCACCGGCAACGCCAACGTCTGGGGCTATAAGAACGACCGCGTGGATGAACTCTGCGCACTGGGCATCACCACGACTGACGAAGAGACTCGCGAGGGCTACTACAAGGAAGCTCAGCAGCTGATTATCGACGAGTGCCCGAACCTCTGGTTCGCCAGCCCGATGTCTTACCTCTTCACCAGCGCCAACCTCAAGGGTTATGAGCCGTTCGCCGCGAACGCGGGCGACTTCACCGAGGCTTACTTCGAGTAAAAATCGTTTCCCATGCGGCGGCAGGGTTTGCCCCTGCCGCCTTCGTCATCCTTCCCCGTCCGGCTTCGGCTGGGCGGGCTGAGGAAGCCAGCGCAAGCCGTGCTGGTTTCCTCAGCCTGTCCGCAGACTGCCCCAAGCTTTGTTTAAGCAGGGTGATTACGCAGGGAGTGTGAATCATGAAAAACTACATCATCCGCCGCCTTTTGCAGCTTATTCCCGTTCTGCTGGGCATCAGCATCGCGATTTTTGCCGTGCTTCGTCTGATTCCGGGCGGCTTTGCCTCCGGTATGCTGGGCATCGACGCAACGCCCGAGCTGATCGAGCAGGTCAACGCACGCTATGGGCTGGATCAGCCCGTCGTCACCCAGTATCTCAAATGGATCGGCGGCGTCCTCCACGGCGACTTCGGTCAGTCCTTCCGCTCCGGCGCGGATATCCTGCCTGAAATCCTGACCCGCTTCAAGGTTACATCTGAACTGGCGATCCTCGCGGCGATTATCTCCTGGTGCATCGCGCTTCCGCTTGGCATTCTCGCCGCCGTGAAGCGCAACAGCGCGGTTGACCGCGTTGTCCGCGTCGTCGCGCTGCTGGGCGTATCCATTCCGGGATTCGCGCTCTCCATTCTTATCATCCTCGTATTGTCGCTGGCGTTCAATTACTATCCCCCGCTCAACTACGTCGGCTTCTTTGAAGATCCGCTCAAGAATCTGGAGATCATGCTGCTGCCCTCGCTGATTCTGGGCACGAGCATGGCGGGCTCCGTCATGCGCATGACGCGCTCCTCCGTACTGGAAGTCCTGCGGCTGGATTTCATCAAAACCGTCCGCGCCAAGGGCGCCAGCGAACGCATCGCCATCTTCAAACACGCGCTGCGCAACGCGCTCATCCCGATCGTCACGCTGGTCGGCATGCAGATCGGCTCACTTCTGGGCGGCGCCGTCGTCATTGAACAGATCTTCTCCCTCCCCGGTCTGGGGCAGATGACGCTGACGGGCATCAACAACCGCGATTACCCCGTCGTACAGGGCTGCGTGCTGTTCATCGCGTTCGTTTACGTTATCGTCAACCTCGTGGTGGACGTGCTTTACGCCTATATCGACCCGCGCATCTCTTATGATTGACGGAGGAAAGACAGATGAAAAGCTTTGTTAAGACCATCAAGGAGCTTTGGAAAGACCCGATGGGGCGCATCGGCATCGTCGGCGTCGTGCTGCTGATTCTGATGGCGATTTTCGCCCCCCTGCTCGCCCCCTATGAATACGACGCCATCGGCAGACGCTTTCAGGCGCCGACCGCCGAGCATATCTTCGGCACGGATAAATTCGGACGCGATATCTTCAGCCGTGTGCTGTACGGCGCGCGCGTGTCAATGGAAGTCGGCTTGATTGCCGTGGGCATCGGCGCGTTCTTCGGCTATCTGCTCGGTCTGACTGCCGGCTATTTCGAAGGCAAGGTCGATCGGGTCATCATGTGCGTCATGGATATTCTGTTCGCCTTCCCGTCCATCCTGCTGGCGATCTTCATCTCCGCCGTGCTGGGCAAGGGCATCGGGCCGACCATGGTCGCCATCGGCATCGTCAATATTCCGGTCTTTTGCCGCACGGTACGCGCCGCGGTCATCTCCGCCAAGGGGCTTGAATACGTCAAGAACGCCCGCAGCGTCGGCGTCAAAACGTGGCCCCTGCTCGTTCGCCATATCTCCCCGAACGTCGTCGCGCCGTTCACCGTGCAGGCGACGCTGGCGCTCTCCGGCGCTATCCTGACGGAAGCGACGCTCAGCTTCCTGGGCATGGGCATTCAGCCGCCGAACCCGTCCTGGGGCTCGATGCTCTCCGAAGCCCGCGCAGACATGGTTCGTGCGCCGTGGGTCGCGATGTTCCCGCTGCTGTTCATCGTCGTCACGATTCTGATTTTCAATATTCTGGGCGACTCGCTGCGCGACGTCCTCGACCCGAAGCTCAAAGTGTAAGGAGGGAATGGCATGGATCATCTTCTTGAAATGCGCAATCTCTCCATCGACCTGTACAAGGGCAAAAAGACGCCCGCCGTCAAGCTGGTGGAGGGCATCGACCTGACGCTGGAAAAGCGCCAGAACTTCGGCGTGGTCGGCGAATCCGGCTGCGGCAAGAGCATCACCTGTTCCTCGATCATGGGCTTGCTCTCCTTCCCGCTGTCCGTCGGCGCGGGCAGCTCCATCCGCTTTCAGCGCGAGGACGGCAGCGTCAGCGAGCTGACCTCCCTGCCCAAAGCGGAGATGCGCAAGATCCGCGGCAAAGAAATCTCCATGATCTTTCAGGAGCCGATGACCGCGCTTGACCCGATGTATACCATCGAAGAACAGATTCAGGAAACCCTGCGTTTTCATACGGATATGACCCACGCGCAGATGCACGATGCGGCGCTTGAAATGCTCAACCGCGTCAAGATTCCGCGTGCGGCGGAGATCCTCAAGGATTATCCGCATCACCTGTCGGGCGGCATGCTCCAGCGCGTGATGATCGCCATCGCGCTCATCAACAACCCGCGCCTGCTCATCGCCGACGAACCGACGACCGCGCTGGACGTGACCATTCAGGCGCAGATTCTCGACCTGATGAACGACCTGCGCGAGAGCTACGATACCTCTGTCATCATGATTACGCATGACCTCGGCGTCATCGCGGAAACCTGCGAACAGGTCGCCGTATTCTATGCCGGTCAGGTCGTCGAGCAGACGGACGTGAACACGCTCTTCCATTCCCCCGCTCACCCGTATACCGAAGGACTTCTCCGCTCGGTGACCTCGCTCAGCGGCGCACAGAAAGAGCTTTACACCATCCGCGGCACGGTGCCGACAGCCGGCAACTTCTCTTCCGGCTGCCGCTTTGCCGACCGCTGCACCCACTGCACCGAACAGTGCCGCAAGAGCATTCCCCCGCTTTCCGAAATTGAGCCGGGTCATCTTTGCCGCTGCTTCCTGCACAGCAAAAAGGAAACGGAGGGACAGGCATGAGCGAGATTTTACTCGATGTCAAGCATCTGAAAACCTATTTCCCCATCAAGGGCGGCGTCATCCGCAAAACGGTCGGCTATGTCCGCGCCGTCGAGGATGTCTCCCTGACGATCCACGAAAAGGAAACGTTCAGCCTGGTCGGAGAATCCGGCTGCGGCAAATCCACAACCGGCAGAACCATCCTGCGCCTGATCGAGCCGACGGAAGGCGAAATCTACTTCGAGGGCGAAAACCTCTGCTCGCTCGATGCGGAAGCCATGCGCCAAAAGCGCCGCGATATGCAGCTGGTCTTTCAGGATCCATATTCCTCGCTGAACCCGCGCATGACCGTGCGCAAGCTGCTGGAAGAGCCGCTGATTACGCACTTCAAGCTCTCGCAGGATGAACTGAACGAGCGCGTGCTGTGGATCTCCGGCGCGGTCGGTCTCTCCGCCGAGCAGCTGGACCGCTATCCGCATCAGTTTTCCGGCGGACAGCGCCAGCGCATCGCCATCGCCCGCGCCCTCATCACGCGCCCGCGTTTCGTCGTCGCGGATGAACCGGTTTCCGCGCTGGATGTTTCCATTCAGGCGCAGGTGCTGAATCTGCTGATGAGCCTTCAGGAAGAGCTGGGGCTTTCGTATCTGTTCATCTCTCACGATTTGAACGTCGTCCGCCATATCAGCAACCGCGTCGGCGTCATGTATCTGGGGCGCATCGTCGAGACTGGCGATACGGAGGAAGTCTATACCCATCCGATGCACCCGTACACGCAGGCGCTGCTTTCCGCCATTCCGCGCCGCGACCCGAGCGAGCCGAAAACGCGCATCCACCTGCAAGGCGACGTCCCCAGTCCGGCGAACCCGCCAAGCGGATGCCCGTTCCACAATCGCTGCCCTGAGTGCATGGGTATCTGCAAGGAGACCATGCCGCAAGCTAAGGACATGGGCGGCGGGCATCTGGTGAGCTGCCATCTATTTGATTAAGCCCTACACAAAGGCGGTATTCCGAACTCGATCGGAATACCGCCGCTTTTTATTCATACTGGGGAGTTCCTTGGGGCTCTGCCCCAAACCCCGGCAGGGAACTGAGTTCCCTGCACCTTCCACATCTCTTCGCGCTTGTATCAATATGCTTGAGCATACGATGCGCATGCGCATCGTTCGATAAAATCATTCAAACCGCCGCGAAGCGAAAACGGGGTCTGGGGACTGGTCCCCAGACAGGGCTTGGGGCGGTAGCCCCAACGTCGCCCACTTTAATATTCGCTCACTATAAGCCCGTCTCATAGACAGCAGAACATCGGATAATACATCATCCGCCCGCCGCCGCAGCACATGCAGCACAGATTCAGCAGCATGATCGACGTGCAGAGACTGCTCATGTTCTGCGGTCTGCGCCCGTATTCTTCGCCCTGCTGGCTGTACCAGCTTCCGCCACCCTGCAATTGGCTGAGCAGCTGCTGATACTGCATGTTGGACGGCTCCATGCTCGCCGCCTGCCGCGCGTATTCCATCGCCTGCGCGTTGTTGTGCAGACCGCTCTGCGCCAGCGCGCTGAGGTAATACCAGCGGGCGTTGCGCTTTTCGGGCGCTACGCTGCCCAGCGCATTGAGCGCTTCGGCATAGTGACCCGTGTCGATATAGTTCTTCGCCGCACGCATCTCGATGGAATCATCCTGCCGCTGCTGACCATAGCCATATCCGCCGGCATTGCCGTAGGGATTTCCGCCGTATGCGCCCCAGAATGAGGCGAACGGATCGTCATACTGCGGCTGACGCTGCTGCTGCTGACCGTTGTAGCCGCTGCCCGCGCGCTGTCCGCCGCCCTGACGCCTGTGCATGATCTCTTCATACGCCTGCTGAACTTCCATGAATTTCTTTTCGGTCTGCGCGGCGTCCGGCTTGCCTACGTTTGCGTCGGGATGGTATTTTTTGCACAGCGTGCGGTAAGCCTTCTTGACCTCGTCATCACTCGCCGTCGGGGATACACCCAAAACCTGATAGGGATCTGTCATTGCTTGCCTTTCGCCTTTCTTTTCTCAGCGGCGCTCTCAAAGCGCAGCCATATGCCCGAATAAAGAATGTTCCGCATGATGGGCGCATCGTCAATCAGCGGCAGGCATTCAAACGCCCTGCACGCCCGTGCCATCATATCCTCCAGCATCTGCCTGCTTTCCTGCTCAAAATCCGCTCTTGAGCTGCGGGCGATCAGCGGATTGTAATTCTTCTTTTTGATATCCTGCTCGATATCCTCAAAGCAGTCGCACAGATAGATGAACTTGCCCAGATAGAAGCCCATCTCGCGCAGATCCTGCTCGTAAACGTCCTTCTTGAAAACGAACAGCTCGGCAAGCAGCTCGCCGGTCAGGTTCGCCGCCGCATCGAGGTTTTCATCGTTTCTCCGCTCAATTTCATGCAGCGACGACACATAGCGCTCGACGGCTTCCTTCTGCCGGGGCAAAGCCTCTCCGGCGCGAACCGCCGCCTTTTTGAGCAGCGCGCTCTCGGCGAGCTTGTCCGCCCGCCGCTCGTCCTCCCAGCCGTCGCGCAGGTCGTAATACGAAACCAGCGCGCTCAGGTCGGCGCAGTAGTCGATAGCTTCATTGCCCAGCATCAGCCGCTTATGCACCGGATGGAACGCGCATCGGCGCATGTCCTGCGCTGTCTGCGGCTCATAAAGCGAGGTCAGCAGCATCGCCATGAACGTCATCTCAAAGCTCAGCGCCATGCGGCATGCGCCGCCGCACCGCTTCCCGATGGCGTGGCACAGTCCGCAGTAAAACCCCCGGTAGCGGTCGAATTCGCGGAACTTGAGTTCATCCTTGCGGATGGTCATCACGCCCAGCATCCGCGCACCTCCTTCATGAGACGAATGCGATTATATCATAACAGCCCGATTCCATCAAGGGATGCGGGCTGAAATGTCGGTTTT
>CAKTXP010000109.1 GCA_934631055.1 uncultured Clostridia bacterium
CGGCAGCCCCAACGTCCCCATCCCTCACGCGATGACTGGCGGCTCTTTCCCGATGAGCGCGTAGTGAACCGCGCGGCGGAACTCGTTGGAGTTTCCAGGCGGCTCGCCCTCGATGCGGTAGAATTTGTTGGTCAGAATGACCGCGCCGATGTGATGCTCACGGCTGAACCAGATGCTTGTTCCGGTAAAGCCGCTGTGACCGCATCCATCCGGGAAGACGTTGCTGCGGTCAAAGCCCAGCCCGCGCTCAAAGATGCAGGTGTTCATCGCCTCAAGGAAAGCGGGCTTTTCGGTCGTCATATAGAATTGGCAGAGCTTTTGCAGCGCGCCCGCCGTGGCGAATATGCCGGCGTGACCGCTTGCCCCGTGCCAGTAGTAATGCGCGTTGCCGTCGTTGCATTCGCCGCAGACGGGCAGGCTCTTATCGCGCCAGCCGTTGAACGTGATCTGCCGCTCGGCACACATTCTTTCTTCGATCGGGTTGCCGTAGCTGGAGGGCACGCAGAGCGCAGGATTCATCGGCCCGTAGAACATTTCAGAAATGCCCAGCGGCTCTTTGACGTATTGCTTGAGCGCCTCGCGCAGCGTCAGTCCGGAAAGCTTCATGACAATCTGCCCCAGCAGCATGAAGTTCAGGTCGCTGTACGCCATGCCGACTTCCTTCGGCGTGGTGGAAAGCACATGCTCAAGCACGACGTAGAAATCGCGCCCGTCCGCGTAGAACGGATACCACGGCACGATGCCGGAGGTATGCGTCATCAGCATGCGGATGGTCACGGCTTTCAGCCGCTCGCGGGAGACTTCGCCCAGCTCCGGCAGAAGCTCACATATCCGCGTGTTGAACGTTAGCCTGCCTTCGTCTACGAGCGTCAGGATCATCGTCGTGCAGATGATTTTGCTGACGGACGCGAGGTCAAAGTACATCTTGTCCTTCGCCTCGCCGATCTCGCTGACGTGCAGCGTGTTTTTTTCATCGAAAACGTGGCAGACCGCGCTGGGATAATAGCCGCGCGCACGATAATCCTCCAGAATCGCGTCTATCCGGTTGTAATCCATCATAGACCTCCCAAACATTCAAAAATCCTGTAAATCCTCTTTTTAAGCGGAACTGCTTGTCAAACCAGCATGGTTTTGAAACCAGAAAGATGATTCATAACGCCGGAATCTGGTAACATTGTAGCATAAGTGAAATTTGTTTTCAAGAAAAATGCTTCAATTTTGGAAGAATAACCGTCTGAAAAGCCTGAAACAAAAAATGCTTTCGATTTCAAAGCGTTTTCGGTTTCTGACGAAAGAAAGCAATTTTTTTCGCGTTTATACAGCGTATGCGCGCGCTGAAACATTTATTCATTCCGAAGTTCATGGATGAGTGCGCGCGTTTTCTCCAGCGACTTCTGGCTCTGCGGCGCATTCTTCTGCACGCAGCCCAGATACAGCAGGTCAAGCACCAGCAGACCGGAATTGCGGGAGGTCATCGCGCCGATGCGCATCTCGCTCTCTTCGCTGGGGATGCACAGCGGGAAATCCGCCAGACGGGCGAGCGGGTTGCGGTTGCCCTGCGTGACGGCGACGACCTTTGCGCCGCGGTCATGCGCGCTCTGCGCGGCAAGCAGCGTTTCGCGCGTCGTACCGGAATAGCTGATGGCGATGGCGGCGTCGTGTTCGCTGAGCAGCGCGGCGCTGGCGAGGCTGGTATGGGAATCCATCTGATAAAAAGCCGGTATGCCGATGCGGGAGCATTTGTATTGGAAGTCCATCGCGAGCAGACCGGATGCGCCGACGCCGAAGAGAAAGACCCGACGGGCGTCGCAGAGCGCGTCCACGGCGGATTGCAGCGTCGCGATGTTGATCATCTGATAGGTCAGCGAGGTATTGCGCTGATGGGTCTTTTCCGCCTTGCGGATGATGGCGGCGAGGTCGTCGCTTTCCTGAATGGCGCTGTTAAAAGCGTCCGGCGCCGCCTGCGCGGATTCGCGGGCGAGGTCGAGCTTGAGCGAGGTAAAGCCCTTGAAGCCCAGCTTTTTGGCGAAGCGGACGACTGCGGCGGGCGAAGTATCGCAGGAGACAGCCAGCTCTTTGGCGTTCATGTGCATGGCGTCGCTTCCGTGGACGAGCAGGTAATCCGCGATGCGTTTTTCGGTATCCGTCATGCTGTCCATGCAGGCACGGATGAGCAGGGTGCAGCTCATGAGAATCATCCCCTTGACGTTTGTTCACCTTTATCATACCGAATTGGAGGGAAAAAGTAAAGGGTGGATGTGGAGGAAGTCAGGGAAGGGGGGCTTTGCGGCGCTTTTAATCGGAGGAGTATTTTTGGAGAAAAGTAAAGCGAAAGGGCTTGAATTTGAAATTTTATTTCATTATTTGTGATTTTGGGTGAAATAGAATTGACAGAACAATGTGGATGCGGTAATCTTATGGAAAAGGAGCTGAACGGAATGGACAACTATCTTTCTGGTCTGGCGACCGAACACGTCAACGAGGAAACCCAGAATCTGGACCGGTGTTCCACGCTGGACATGGTGGAAATGATCAACCGGCAGGATGCGAAAGTCGCCGCCGCTGTCGCGCAGGAGAGCGGGCAGATCGCGCGCGCGGTCGATCTGATCTGCGCTGGACTTGAAAAGGGCGGTCATCTGTATTATCTGGGCGCAGGCACGTCCGGACGTTTGGGCGTTTTGGATGCGTCGGAGTGCGTACCGACCTTCGGCGTATCGCCCGAACTGGTGCAGGGCTTTATCGCGGGCGGCGATACGGCGCTGCGCAACGCCGTTGAAGGCGCGGAGGACGACGCCGAGGCGGGCGCGGCGCTGGTGGACAGCCTGAACGCCGGCGAGAACGACACGGTCGTCGGCATTTCCGCGAGCGGAAGCGCGCCGTTCGTGCGCGGGGCGCTCGTTCGCGCGCGGGAGCGCGGATGCGCGACGGTCGGGCTCTGCACGAACAAGCCCAACAAGCTGGAAGCGCTCTGCGACGTGACCATCGCGCCGGAAGTCGGCCCGGAAGTGGTCAGCGGCTCGACGCGCATGAAATCCGGCACGGCGCAGAAAATGGTGCTGAACATGCTCAGCACCTGCTCGATGGTCAAGCTGGGCAAGGTCTACGGCAACCTGATGGTCGATTTGCGCGCGAGCAACGTCAAGCTCCGCGACCGCGCGGTGCGCCTTGTGCGCCATGCGACGGGCGTTGAAGCGGATGCGGCGCAGGCGGCGCTGGACAAAGCGGACGGGCATGTCAAGCTCGCCATCCTGATGATCAAAAGCGGACTGGACGCGGACGCGGCAAAGCTCGCGCTGGAAAAGAGCGGCGGGCATCTGCGCGAAGCGATCGAAGCGACGGGAGGGAAGAACGAATGAAAGACGTTCGTCGTGTCGTCGGCATGATGTCCGGCACGTCGGTAGACGGTGTGGACGCCGCGCTGGTGGAGATCAGCGGAACGGACAGCGAGCCGAAGGTCAAGCTGCTGGCTTTTGAAAACAAACCGTACCTGCCGCAGGTGCGCGAAAAGATCTTTTCGCTGTTCACGCCTGCGAATGCGACAGTCGATAAAGTCGGTTACATGAATTTCCTGCTCGGTGAGATCTACGCGAAATCTGCGCTGAGCGTCATCGAAAAGGCGGGGCTGAAGCCGGAGGACATCGACGCCGTTGGTTCCCACGGGCAGACCATCTGGCATGCGCCCATCCCCGAGAGCCCGGACGGCATTCCGGTCGCCTATACCGTGCAGATTGGAGAAGGTTCGGTCATTGCCGAGCGCACGGGCATCACGACCGTATCCGATTTCCGCGTTGCGGATATGGCGGCGGGCGGACAGGGTGCGCCGCTGGTGCCGTTCTCCGAATATCTGCTTTACCGCCGTGAAAAGGAGACCATCCTGCTCCAGAATATCGGCGGCATCGGCAACATGACCGTCATGCCCGCGGGCGCGAAGCCGCGCGACATCTTTGCGTTTGACACCGGTCCCGGCAACATGATTATCGACGCGGTCATCTCCGCCATGACCCATGGCGAAAAGACGTATGACGCGGGCGGCGAGATGGCGGCGAAGGGCAGGGTCTGCGACGCGCTGCTGGAACTCCTCAAGGAGGAACCCTATTACAGCCAGCCGCTGCCCAAGACGACGGGACGCGAGCATTTCGGCGTGCAGTATACCGCCAAAATTCTCGACTGGTGGAAGCAGAATCCGATTCCCGCGGAGGATCTGCTCGCGACGGTCACGGATCTGACCGCATACTCCATTGCGGACGCTTACGAACGCTATGTCCTGCCGAAGTATCAGGCGAGCGAGATCATCGTCGGCGGCGGCGGAAGCTATAACGCGACGCTGCTCGGCTTCATGAAGAAGCGCTTTTCGCCGCATGGCGTCGCCGTGCGCACGCAGGAGGACTTGGGGTTGAGCAGCGACGCGAAGGAAGCCGTCGCGTTTGCGCTGATGGCGGATTGCTGTCTGCGCGGCAAGGCGAATACGCTGCCCAGCGTCACCGGCGCGCAGCATCCCGCCGTGATGGGAAAGGTATCTCAGCCTTATAAGGGACTATAATTTGGCAATTCTTTATGCACAAAGGGTTACGTTGGGCTGCCGCCCAAACCTGCCTGAGGGATTTCATCCCTCAGACTCCCATTTTTGCTTCGCACTGGCTTTAATTATCTTAGATATACGACGCGCATGCGCGTCGTTCTTAAAAAACAATTTAAGCCGCCGCGAAGCGAATCGGGAAATCCAAGAACCTCAGGTTCTTGGCGGGGGTTGGGGCAGAGCCCCAAACGTTTTTGTAGATATCACCCGCGTTTCATTCAAGCCACCGGCTATGCCGGTGGCTTGAATTGTATAGATTCATATCTGCCCATCGTCTTGACGCTCCTGCCTGTTACGGCTATAATAAACACAACGTGTTAGAAAAAACTAACCTTGTTTAAAGGAGGCTCAGCCGTGAAGGTTTATGCCTTTGGCGCGCCTGATGCGCCTGTCATCATGCTCTTCCCCGGGACATGCTGTCACTGGAAGAGCAATTTTGGATCGGTGATTCCGCTGCTGGAAAAGGACTTTCGCGTCCTCTGCGTCAGCTATGACGGGTTTGACGAAACGGAACGGACGGAGTTCCCGACCATGCTGGAGGAGACAGTCAAGCTCGAAGCCTATATCCAGCGTTATTGCGGCGGGCATATCCGCGCGGCATACGGCTGCTCGCTGGGCGGCTCGTTCGTCGGGCTGCTGATATCCAGACAGAAGGTACACATGGATTTCGGCATCATTGGCAGTTCCGATCTGGATCAGGCGTCTGTCCTTGCCGCGAAGCTGCAAACGAATCTGCTGATGCCGCTGTTCTATCCGCTCGTCCGAGATGGACAGCTCAAGATGGGCTTCCTGCGCAGAAAGATGGAGAAACAGGTTAAGGAGTCGGCGTATATTGCGACGTTTATGAAGATGTTCGGCGGCGCTCGCCCCTATGTGACGCGGAAGAGCTGCAAGAATCAGTTTTATTCCGATCTCATTACGCCGCTTCCGGAGAAGATTGACGTTCAGGGGACGAAGATTCATATATTTTACGCCTTGAAGATGGGCGAAAAATACCGCGCACGTTATGAAAAGCACTTTGCGCATCCGGTCATCCATGAGCAGGATATGCAGCATGAAGAATTGCTGGCGTGCCATCCGCAGCAGTGGGCGCAGCTGGTGAAAACGATTGCGGGCTGAAAAACAAAGGAGGAAGAACGATGGAGTCGATTCATTTTGACGTGAAACCGGATGGTTTCTACGGCGCGTATTGGAAAAATGAGCAGCCTTCCGACTGCGCGATGATTGCCATGCTGGGCGATGATCCGGAGGATTACATGGCGCGCTCGGCGGTAAAGTGGCTGAAGCGGCAGGGACTCAACGTACTGACTATGTCTCCGGCGAGAAAGGACTATGGACATCACAACTATCCCCTTGAACGGATCGAAACCGCGATACGCTGGCTTCGGGAGCATGGCAATCGGAAGATCGGCATAGCGGGCGCTTCGACGACAGGCACGCTGGCGCTGACGGCGGCGTCATATTTTCCGCAGATTACTTTGACCATCGCCATGACGCCCAGCGACTTTATCTGGCAGGGCTTCATGCAGGGCAGCAGAGACGGCTGCAAGGAGTGGCCTGTTGAGGGCGAATCGATCTTTTCCTATCGCGGCAAGCCGCTGCCCTATATGACGTTCGTCTATCAGCATCCGCAGTACTGGCAGGTGTATCAGTCGGAAAGCAGAGCGGCAGGCGATTGGATGTGTTCCCGCAAGCTGTTTGACGATTCCGAAGCGGCGCATCCCATTACGGAGGAACAATTCATCAAGGTCGAGAACATTCGGGGAAAACTGCTGATGGTCGGCGCGGACGACGACAGTCTGTGGGACGTAGGCAAGTATATCCGGCGCATGGAGAAGCGGCTGGCAGAGCGGGCGCATGCCTGCGAGGTTGAAGCGCTCGTCTATGAACATGGCACGCACTTCGTCTTTCCGGAGAGCATGCTCAAAACGATGCTGCCCGTCGGTTCGGGGCTGCTCGTCAAGATGATGTTCAAGGCGGCGAGAGAGAACCCGAAAGCCTGCCGTGAAACGCGCATGGATATCGACCGCCATGTGACGGAAAATATCAGAGCATGGAGGAATGGCAAATGAAATATGCGGGAATGCCGATGGGCATGTGGGCGCTGTTTTCGACGTCTTTCAGAAAGAACCTGACGACGTTTTTCGACTTGGACGACGCGGCGGCAAAGGACGCTGCGCGCAGGGCGAAGGGCAGATACAAGGCGATCATCTCCGATATTCCCGAATTTGAAAAAGCCGATCGGTTCAAGATGAATATCGTGAACTGCGCGATGCTCTGCGCGTTCATCCTCTCCATGCCTAAGCGTCCGGATGTGGAGACGCTGACGGAATATTACGAAGCGGCGATGATGACGCCGCTGATGAAAGCCTTCTGCCGCAAGAGCGGGAAGAGCAAGTTCTCGGAAAAAGATATTCAGGGCATGAAGCAGACTGCGGCGCTGAAAGCCGCGGATCGCAATCCGTATTCCTGGAACATGGATTATTATCCCTATCCGGACGGAAGCGGCTATGAAGCGCGCTTCACCCAGTGCGGTATCTGCACGCTGACGAAGAAATTGGGGTTGTATGACCTCACTCCGGCGATGTGCCATCTGGATTACGCCATGAGCGACGCAGGCGGAACGGCGGATTTCGTCCGCAGATATACGCTCGCTTCCGGCGGCCCCTGCTGTGACTGTGGATATAAGAAAATCCTATAAGCTGTTTTTCCCTGCCTGGCAGATAAAAAACGCCCGGCAGGGGTTTTTTACCTTATAGGAAATTGCATAAAGCTTGCTCATGTGCGTAAAGCTTTGAATCTTTACGGACTGTGGCGGAAATGCAGGCGGGCTCAGCCCGCTTTGGTACTATTAAAGCACAAACTCTATCAAACCAGGTAGAGCTTGTGCTTGTTTTTATTATAATAAGATGGAGTCGGTTTGACGGCAGCCCGCTTGGGATTTTACGCCCGAATAAAAAGTGTCAACCATCCGTCTTGTTATAATGATTCGCTTAAGCAGGTTGGAAATGCAGCCGCATCTTCCGAGTAACGAACCAAAATGAATCATAACAAGCTTGTGATGGATATTGAGTCTTTATTGTGGAGGTATGCAAATGATTTGTGTAGGTGTGGACGTTTCCAAGGGAAAAAGTACAGTAGCGGCCATTGATGAGAACGGCGAAGTATTCATGCAAGCCAGCGAATATGAGCATACAGAAACTGGGATGGCTGAACTGATACAGAAGTTGAAAGCGCTGAAGGAAGAACCGCGGATCGTTGTAGAAAATACGGGGCACTATCATTGGCCGCTGGTC
>CAKTXP010000110.1 GCA_934631055.1 uncultured Clostridia bacterium
CCGCAATCCGCTTATATCCCGCAGCACGAGGTCGAGCCTATGCAGGATGACGCGGACGAGCGGAAAGAAGAAACGGAATACGCGCCGCCTGCTGCTATGCCTGAACTGGAAGAACTGCCTGAAGAGGACGACGAGGCATATTCCATCACCAACGCGCATGCGCCGGGCGCGGATCGTCCCATCGACGAAAGCTATATGGAAGAGGAGCCGGAGGAAGAAGAGCCGCCGATGCCTGTGAACCATGTCGAATACGACGACGGCGACGCGCAGGTGACAGCGGACGAGCCGCACGACGAGCCTGCGCCCATGCAGGGCGGTTCGTTCGGGGGCTGGCAGGCGCCGCCGCGCAGAGAACCGACCGCGGGCGCGCCGTCGAGCTATTCTGACAGCGCGATCGACGCGGCACGGGCGCGCACCGCGCAGAACGCAGGATATCAGCCGCCGCAGAGGACGCCCGTGCAGCCGCAGGGGCAGGACGTGCTGAAAGCGCAGAGGATGAACGAGCAGCAGACGGTCGTCCAGCTGCGCGGAAACCGGCTCGACGGAACGCCCATCGTCATCCCGCAGAAGGACGTTCACGAATCGCCGCAGACGGCGAAAGAGGAATACGTATTCCCGCCCATCGACCTGCTCAACCAGAGTCAGACGACGCAAGACCCCAATCAGCGCGCCAAGGACGAGGCGGGCGCGAGAAAGCTCATCGGCACGCTCGAAAGCTTCGGCGTGCAGGCAAAGCTGCTCCACGTCACGCATGGCCCCGCCATCACGCGCTATGAGCTTGCGCCTGCGCCGGGCGTTAAGGTCTCGCGCATCGTCGGTCTGGTCGATGACATTGCGCTGAACATGGCGTCCGACGGCGTGCGAATCGAAGCGCCCATCCCCGGAAAACCGGCGGTCGGCATCGAGATCCCGAATCAGAAGATCGAAACGGTATCTCTGCGCGACGTATTGGAAAGCCCGGAGATGATGCGCGAGAAATCCCCAACGGCGGTCGCGCTGGGCAAGGGCATCTCCGGCGCGCCGGTCATCGCGGACATGGCGAAGATGCCGCACGTCCTTATCGCGGGCGCGACGGGTTCCGGTAAATCCGTCTGCATCAACACGATCATCAATTCCATCATCTTCCGCGCGAAGCCGGAAGAAGTTCGGCTCATCCTCATCGATCCGAAGGTCGTCGAGCTGTCCGTCTACAACGGCATTCCGCATCTGCTCGTTCCGGTCGTCACAGACCCGAAGAAGGCGAGCGCGGCGCTGAGCTGGGCAGTCGTAGAGATGGAGCATCGCTATAAGCGGTTCGAGACGATGGGCGTGCGCGACATCCGCGGATACAACAACGCCATCGGACCGAACGAAGAACCGATGAGCAAGATCATCGTCATCATCGACGAGTTGGCGGATCTGATGATGGTTGCGCCGGGCGAGGTTGAGGAATCCATCTGCCGCCTGGCTCAGCTGGCGCGCGCGGCGGGCATCCATCTGGTCATCGCGACGCAGCGTCCGTCGGTCAACGTCATTACGGGCGTCATCAAGGCGAACATCCCAAGCCGCATTGCGTTTGCGGTATCCAGCCAGATCGACAGCCGGACCATCCTCGATTCCGGCGGCGCGGAAAAGCTGCTGGGCAAGGGCGATATGCTTTATGCGCCGCAGGGCGCGGGCAAGCCGACGCGCGTACAGGGCTGCTTCGTCTCTGACGACGAGGTGCAGCGCATCGTCGAGTTTGTCCGCGGGCGGCACAGCGCCGACTACAACGAGGACGTCATCGAGCAGATGAACACGGCTGCCGACGAGGAAAGCACGGCGGCGTCCGATGCGCCCAGCGCAGGCGAGCCGGTGGACGAGATGCTGAACAAAGCCATCGAGCTGGCTGTGGACGCGGGGCAGGTCTCCATCAGCATGCTGCAAAGACGCCTGCGCGTGGGCTATGCGCGTGCGGGAAGGCTCGTGGACGAGATGACCCTGCGGGGCATCACGGCGGAGGCGGAAGGACCGACGAAGCCGCGGACGGTTCTCATTTCCCGAGAGGAATGGCGCAGGATGCAGGAAAATCAGGAGCAATAGAGAAATAATTAGGGATGATTGGGAGACAGTGGGGAACGATTGGGGTTTCACCCCAAACCCCACTGAGGGATTTCAGTCCGGGAAACTCGTATAGAAACGCAAGCGTTTCTTACGATTTCCGATTTCCATCACGCTGAATCCCGCACAGCGGGCGCGTGATTCCAATCCCCTCAGACTCCCTTCTCCGCTTCGCGGCGGTTTGAATCAAGGTTATCATCCATTTATCGCAAAGCGATAAATGAAGTGGGAAATCCAAGAACCTCAGGTTCTTGGCGGGGTTCGGGGCAGAGCCCCGAACGTTCCCCATTCCCCACATGGATACGAAAGGAAGAACACGATGAAATTTATTAAAACTCCCGTTAAGGGAATGTGCGATATGCTGCCCGCCGACATGCGCCTTCGCGAGCATGTGCTGGGCATGATTAAGGAATCCTACGGTGCGCATGGCTTCATGCAGATTGAAACGCCGGTGATGGAACATATCGAGAACCTGACCAGCAAGCAGGGCGGCGATAATGAGAAGCTCATCTTCAAGGTCATGAAGCGCGGCGCGGAACTCCAGCGCGCCATCGAAAAAGGAGACGGCGAACTGGCGGACAACGGACTGCGCTATGACCTGACCGTGCCGCTGGCGCGCTATTACGCCAACAACAAGGAAAAGCTGCCGGTGCCGTTCAAGGCAATGCAGCTGGGCAACGTCTGGCGCGCAGACAATCCGCAGAAGGGGCGTTTCCGTCAGTTCACCCAGTGCGACATCGATATCCTCGGCGACGACAGCAGCCTGGCGGAGATCGAATTAATCTCTGCAACGGCGGCAATGCTGAGCAAGATCCTTGCGGAAGCGAATCTCACCGAGTTTACCATCCACGTCAACGACCGCAGGATGCTGGCGGCGGCGGCGCTCTCGGCAGGCTTTGAGCAGGAAGAGATCGGCGGCGCGCTGATTTCGCTGGATAAGTTCGATAAAATCGGTCTGGACGGCATCGAGAAAGACCTGCTCGCGGGCGGCTATGCGGAGGAAAAGGTCGCCAAGTACATGGCGTTCTACCGCAATGTGCAGCCGGGCATGGACATTGCGGAATTCTGCAAGGGCATCAGCACGGAATACCTGCCGGAGAGCGTCGGCGCGGCGCTGGCGGACATCATCGGCAGCGTGAAGCCGATGCTCGCCGAGGGCGTGAAGATCGTCTTTGACCCGACGCTGGTGCGCGGCATGGGCTATTACACGGGCCCGGTGTTCGAGGTGACGCTGGACGGCTACAACTTCTCCATCGCGGGCGGCGGACGCTACGACGAGATGATCGGCAAGTTCAGCGGTCAGAACGTCAGCGCATGCGGCTTCTCCATCGGCTTTGAGCGCATCGTGACCATCCTCAAGGATCATATGCAGGGAAGCTACAAACTGCCGGAAGGCTCGACGGCATATCTTATCGGCAATAAAGTTCCGACGGCGCGCAAGGCGGAAGTCCTGGCTCAGGCGGCGCAGATGCGCACGACGGGCGTCGTTGCGACGGTTCTGCCGATGAGCAAGAACATGAAGCATCAGATCGAGCTGCTGGAAGCGGAAGGCTTCACGAAGTTCGAGAAGATCTACGAGTAAGGAAGGAAATTCATGACCAATAAAGGTGTCGTGACCGAGGTCAGCGGCGATACGCTGACGGTTGCGTTTGAACGCCACGAGGCGTGCGGCGACTGCCATGCCTGTATGCACGGCAGCGAAAACTGCGCCAAGCATACCGTTAAGCTCAAGGGCAGAGCGAATGTCGGCGACGTGATCGAAGTAGAAATGGATGATTCGCATGTGATGGAAGCGTCGGCGCTGGCGTATATGCTGCCGCTGGCGGGCTTTATCATCGGGCTTGCCGCAGGCTGGCTCATCAGCAAGGGCATGAACGGCAGAAGCGGTGAACTGATGATGGCGCTGTTTGCCGTAATCGGCACAGCAGCCGCCTATTTCATCATGCGCGCGCTCGATCCCAAGCTGTCCAAGGGACGCTGGGAGCAGAAAATTATTTCCATCACGCCGGCGGAGGAATCAGCTTCCGCCAAAACAGAAAACTAATCACAACCAACTCAAGGAGGTAAGAATATGGCTCTTCATTTGAACAAGCAGACGTTTGACGAGGTCATCTCCGGCGATAAGCCGGTGCTGGTCGATTTCTGGGCGACGTGGTGCGGTCCGTGCCGCATGATTGCGCCGGCAGTCGAGGAGGTCGCGGAGGAATTCGAGGGACGCGCCGTCGTCGGCAAGGTCGATGTAGACGAAGAAACCGACATCGCCCGCCGTTTTGGCATCATGAGCATCCCGACGCTCATCGTCTTTAAGGACGGCAAGGTCGTCGAGCAGGCGGTCGGCGCGCGCGGCAAGCAGGATATCGCTGATATGCTTGAGAGACATCTGTAATTCAGAACTTTGAGCAGTTATTTAACGCTATGGTTAGATAACTGCTTTTTATTTATGCCCTTTCCATGTGATTGACTTTGTGCTATAATCGACACAATATAACGGAAGGGGAAAAATAAATGAAGAGAGTGATTTTGAAATACATTGGCTGCTTTGTTGCACTCATTGCGTTGTTTACGGGCTTAATGACAGCGGTATACGCTATTCCAAACGAGGCAATCGAATGGCATGAGGAATATTCAAAGGTCGTTCTGGACATCGAAGAAAGCTGGGAATCGCTTGGTAATCTTTTTGGCGGACACGGACAGCCTGGAATGCTGGATAACACGACGGACAGGGTAATGATGGAAGCGGCGATGGTTCAGCATCCGGAAAGGAACGCGTTTTTAAACGCAATGGATATCAACGGGTACGCGCGGTACTGGCATGGATATCAGGTGTTTCTCAGACCGCTTTTGACGCTGTATCAGTATCATCAGATTCGATATCTGAATTTGTTTATCTTCTTCGGTACGTTCATTCTGGTGCTTTTTGAAATTCGAGCGAAGCTGGGACGCGGATATTCGGCGGCGTTTTTTATGGCGGTAACTTGCTCGTATCTGACGACGATCCCGTCGAGTATGCAGTTCATGTCTGTTTACATGACAGCGTTCGCGGCGTCGCTTATCGTTTTGAAAGGGTATCCATTCCAAAAGAGGGAGAGCGTGGGCTTGCTTTTCATGGTGGTCGGTATGGTTACCAGTTTTCTGGATCTGCTCACTGCGCCGCTCGTTACGCTGGGGCTGCCGATACTGCTTGATATGGCGCTTGATGCGAAAGAAAATGAAAGGCGCTGTATTTGTAATGCGTTTGCTGCAAGCTTGAGCTGGGGCGCAGGCTATGCGCTTTGCTGGGCAAGCAAATGGCTGTTGGCTTATGTGGCACTGGGGAAAGGCGTAATGTCCAGCGTGAGCGGGCATGCGGAACATTGGGCGGCAGGTCAATTGACTTTTGCTAATCGACTGGAAGCGGTAAAAATCAATTTTGAGAAGTTCTTTTTGCAGCATGGTTTGCGAACGATGATTTTCCCGCTTGCGCTGTTTGCAGTCCTTCTGGTTCTTGCGATTGCATTCTATGGAGGAAATAGGAAGAAAATCGCCTGTTCGGCGGGAATGTTTTGTACGGCGCTGTATCCCTATATATGGTATTTTGTCATGGCGGAGCATTCTCGTCTGCATCAGTGGTTTACGTTTAGAAATCAGGCGATGACCCTGCTGGCGGTCTATTTTGCCGTTGCGAACCTTGTGGATTGGAACAGGGTAAAAAAGGCGAAATCTTAAAAGAGCGCGGGGCGTAAAACAAAAGCGAAGCGGGGCGTCGGCTCCGCTTATGCTCTTTTTGGGACAAGTTATGAAGGATATGCTTTGACAAAGACCTGTTTTGTGCTATAATAAATCGAATACGATGAGGAAGCTATACGCTTCAAACGTTCGGATTTAATCGGATATTTAAAAGTCCGCTGGCGGCAACGCAGGGGCTTTTGAAAGGATAAAACAAGAGAGGGAGAGCAGAAAGGAGGAGAACCCTTTGGCGAAGCTGCGGATCATTCCGCTGGGCGGTCTGGGCGAGGTCGGCAAGAACATGACGGCGTTTGAATTTGGAGACGATATCGTTGTCGTGGACTGCGGCTCGATCTTCCCCAGACAGGACATGCTCGGCATTGACCTGGTCATTCCGGATATCACCTATCTGGAACGCAACAGGGAGCGCGTGCGCGCGTATCTCATCACCCATGGACATGAAGACCACATCGGCGCGACGCCGTATGTGTTTCCCCGCGTTCCCGCGCCGGTCTACGGCACGAAGCTGACCTGCGCGCTCATACGCGGCAAACTCGCGGAGCATAATATCAACAACATCCAGATGCATATCATCAAGCCTAAGGATGTCGTCGAGGTCGGCGCGTTCTCGGTGCAGTTCATCAAGGTGAGCCATTCCATCGCGGGTGCGGTCGCCATGGCGATCACCTGTCCGGCGGGTACGGTCATCGTGACAGGCGACTTCAAGATCGACTACACGCCCATCGACGGAGAGGTGACCGATCTGAACACGCTCGCCGCATGGGGCAGCCGCGGCGTACTGGCGATGCTGGCGGAATCCACGAATGTGGAACGACCGGGCTACACAATGAGCGAGCGCAAGATCGGCGAGACCTTCCACAACCTGTTCAAAGACGCGAAGGGGCGTATCATCATCGCGATGTTTGCGTCGAATCTGCACAGGATCCAGCAGGTCGTGGATAACTGCATCGAGTTCGGGCGCAAGATATGCTTTGTCGGCAGGAGCATGGTCAACGTCACCAAGCTGGCGATGGAGATCGGCGAACTGCGCATCCCGCAGGATGTCTTTATCGAGGTCGCCGATTTGGACTGCTATGAAGATAATGAGATCGTCGTGCTGACGACGGGCAGCCAGGGCGAGCCGATGAGCGGCTTGACACGCATGGCGAACAGCGAACACAGGCGGCTGCAGATCCGCGAGGGCGATACGGTCATCATCTCCTCGACGCCGATCCCCGGCAACGAGATCATGGTCTCGCGCATCATCGACCAGCTGTACCGCTGTGGCGCGACGGTCATCTACAACCGCATCGCGGACGTTCATGTTTCCGGACATGCCTGTCAGGAAGAGCTGAAGCTGATGCACACGCTGGTCAAGCCGAAATACTTCATTCCGGTTCATGGCGAGTACCGCATGCTGCACAGGCACGCGCAGCTCGCGCAGGAATTGGGCATGCCGGAGGATCACGTCATCATCCTGGAGATGGGGCAGGCGCTGGAGCTTTCGGAGGACGAAGCGAACATCACCGGTCCGATCCCGACGGGTTCGGTGATGGTGGACGGCTTGGGCGTAGGCGACGTAGGAAACGTCGTCCTGCGCGACCGCAAGCATCTTTCTCAGGATGGCTTGATTATCGTCGTCGTCGGCGTGAGCAGGGAGACAGGGCAGGTCACGAGCGGACCAGAACTGATTTCCCGCGGCTTTGTCTATGTGCGTGAGAATGAGGAACTCATTTCCGGCGCACGCAATGTGGCGATGGGCGTCTTGCAGCGCTATGATCGGATTGAGCAGAGCGACTGG
This sequence comes from uncultured Clostridia bacterium, assembly GCA_934631055.1. GTDB lineage: Bacteria > Bacillota > Clostridia > Christensenellales > Aristaeellaceae > Ventricola. The sequence continues at coordinate 7,586 of CAKTXP010000110.1, forward strand.
ACGAGCGTCAAGAACGGCATCAAGGACGAGATGCACAGCTATCTCTTTGATTTAATCAAGCGCAACCCGATGATTCTGCCGATCATCATGGAGACGTAAGGGAGCGCGTTTGGGGCTGCCGATCCGGGAAGCTCGCATAGGGGCGCTGTCCTCTGCCTGCGGCAGACGCGCCCGCTTCGCGAACGCGCAAGCGCTCCTTGCGATTTCC
>CAKTXP010000111.1 GCA_934631055.1 uncultured Clostridia bacterium
CGCCCCAAACGTCCCCCAACGTAACTCAGTAATTCTCCGCGCGGACTTCAAAATAGCTCTGCGGATGCGCGCAGACCGGACAGACCTCCGGCGCTTTCTTGCCCATGACCAGATGACCGCAGTTGCGGCACTCCCACATCGTCATCTCGCCCTTTTCAAAGACCTGCTGCATTTCCAGATTCTTCAGCAGCGCGCGGTAGCGCTCTTCATGATGCTTCTCGATCTCGCCGACCATGCGGAATTTCGCCGCCAGCGCCTTAAAGCCCTCTTCCTCGGCTTCCCTGGCGAACTGCGCATACATGTCCGTCCATTCGTAATTCTCGCCCTCCGCGGCGGCGGCGAGGTTCTGCGCGGTACTGCCCAGCTCGCCCAGCGCCTTGAACCACATCTTCGCGTGTTCCTTCTCGTTGTCGGCGGTCTTGAGGAAGATTGCGGCGATCTGCTCATAGCCTTCCTTCTTGGCGACGGACGCAAAATAGGTATACTTGTTGCGCGCCTGAGATTCGCCTGCAAACGCGGTCATCAGGTTTTTCTCGGTCTTGCTCCCCTTCAGCTCCATATCGGTTTTCTCCTTTCAAATTTTTACGCTCTTTCCGGCTTGACGCCGCCGGATTTGATTTCATTATACCACAAAAATCACTTTTTCCCCACAGAGAAATACTGACATGTAAAAAGAAAAGGGGGACGACCGCCGGTCATCCCCTTATTTTTTCCTTATAGGAAATTGCATAAAGCTTGCTCGCGTGCGTAAAGCTTTGAATCTTTACGGACTGTGGCGGAAATGCAGGCGGGCTCAGCCCGCTTCAGACTGTAGACATCCTTATTTCGCAAGAACAGACGCTTTTTCCGACGCGCCAGCCTTCCACGGCCCGTGGTTGTAAAAGACGACCGACATCACCATCGCGATCGTCCAGCCGATCGGCCATGCGCACCAGATGCCGACCACACCCAGCACCTTGGAAAGCCCAATTGCCAGCCCGACGCGCAGGATGAGATCCGTGAACGTCGCGATCATGAACTCCTTCATCAGCCCTGCGCCGCGGAGTACGCCGTCGGAGACCAGCTTCGTCGAAACGACGAAATAGAACGGCGAAACGATGCGCAGGAACTGCACGCCGGTATCCATCGCTTCCGCGCTCGGCTCGTTCATAAAGATGTTGACCAGCGCACGGCCGCCCAGCAGATACAGCGCGACCAGCGGCAGACAAAGCATCCAGACCAGCCTGAGACCGGCGGCAAAGCCCTGGCGCACGCGCTCCATCTTGTTCGCGCCGATGTTCTGCGCGGTGAAGTTGGAGATGCCGTTGCCCAGCGTCGTCAACGAAGTGATGACGAGGTTATTCAGCTTGACGGATGCGGAGTAGCCCGCCATGACGCTCGAACCAAACGAATTGATGACGCCCTGAATGACGATGTTGCCCACGGAAATGAAACTCTGCTGCAAGATGCTCGGAATGGCAATGACAGCAATGCGGCAGAAGATCGGGAAAGAGAAGATATGGCTCTTCTCATCCGTTTCAACGCCCTTGAGCCGACGCAGGACAAACCATACCGCCAGCACACAGCTTACGCCCTGGCAGAGGAACGTCGCCCAAGCCACGCCCGCGACGCCCATCTTGAATGCCGTCACAAACAGGATATCCATGAAGATGTTGCTCGTCGAAGACGCCGCAAGGAAGATGAACGGCGTTTTGGAGTCGCCCAGCGCGGAGAAAATGCCCGTCGCCACGTTATAGAAGAACACGAACGGCAAGCCCAGGATGTAAATATCCAGATACAGCCGCGAATCCGCAAAGACGTTCTCCGGCGTGTTGATCAGATGCAGCAGGCTGTCGCAGAAGAGCGTACCGCCCGCCATCAGCGCGGCGCACAGCACGGCGCTCGCTACAAACGTCGTATAGACCGCCGTCTTCATCTCGCCCAGCTTCTTCGCGCCGAAGAGCTGAGAAACGATGACCGAGCAGCCGATGTTACAGCCAAACGCAAACGCGATGAAGATTAGCGTGATCTCATAGCTGTTGCCAACCGCCGCCAGCGCATTCTCGCCGATGAACTTGCCCGCGACAAAGCTGTCCGCGATGTTGTAGAGCTGCTGAAAGATGATGCTGCCAAACAGCGGCAGACAGAATTTCCAAAGTACGCTTGTCGGATTGCCGACTGTCAGATCCTTATTCATGTTCTTTTCCCTTCAGTTTCATGCTTTCTTCAAGCAGGTCTACACAGCCATCCACGCCATATGCGCTGCTGGAGAGCATCAGGTCATAGCTTTCCGGCTCTCCCCACTGGGTATCGGCGTAGAAGTCAAAGTAGCGGCGGCGCATCCTGTCCATCTTGCGCATACGCGCCCGCGCTTCACGCTCGTCCAGATGGTTTCTGGCAGCAATGCGCGCGATGCGGTCATCCTCATCCGCGTAGATGAATACAGAAAGTACATTTTTCTTTCCGCGCAGGATAGACGAAGCGCAGCGGCCAATGATGACGCATGGTTCTTCCTCAGCGGCCTTCAATATGGTTTCCCGCTCGGCATCGTAAACAATCTGGCTCTCCGAGTAGAACGTGCTGCCGATGCTCGCGCTGTCGGCAAAGACATTGCCGGACAGGAACCGGCTCTCGTTGACCGGCTTTTCGTCGAGCTGCTCGACTTCCTCTTCCGATACGCCGCTCTTCTGAGCCGCCTGTTTGAGCAGCAGCTTATCGTAGCAGATGATGCCAAGACGCGCCGCAAGCTTTTCGCCAATCTCGCGCCCGCCGCTTCCGTATTGTCTTCCGATGCAGATGACCGGACCTTTCATGCGTACCCCTCCCATGGCTTAAGAAAGCCTTGACTCTTTTCAACGTTCCGACTATACTACAAAAAACGCGATATGAAAAATATATAAATGATATTCCGGATATATCCCGCGCGTATAGATAAGGAGCGTGCCTTCATGATCGTCAGTTACGACGCCTACCGTACCTTTTATACTGTCGCCAAGCTCGGCAGCTTTACCCGCGCCGCCAACGCCCTGATGAGCAGCCAGCCCAACCTGACCCGGACGATACGCAATCTGGAATCCATGCTGGGCTGTACGCTCTTTATTCGGAGCAACCGCGGCGTATCCCTGACGCCGGAGGGAGAAAAGCTCTTCGCGCACGTTTCCGTCGCCTGCGAACAGATTCAGGCGGGCGAAGAGGAACTGATGAACGACCGCGGCTTGAAGAGCGGCGTCATCTCCATCGGCGCAAGCGAGACTGCCCTGCACAGCCTGCTCCTGCCTGTTCTCGGCGCATTTCATCGCGCTTATCCGGGCATCCGCCTGCGCATCTCCAACCATTCCACGCCGCAGGCGCTCGCCGCCCTGCGCGCCGGACTGGTGGATATCGCCGTCGTCACCTCGCCGCTGGAAGACGAGACCGGTCTGCATATCGAGCCGCTCGGTCAGTTCGAGGAGATACCGGTCTGCGGGCTGTCCCTGCGTTCCCTCTGCGGCAAAACGCTCTCCCTTGTCGAATTGCTGGATTATCCCTTTATCTGTCTGGGGCATGAGACCGCCAGCTATGCCTTTGCGCGCGACCTGTTCGCAGGCGACGGACTGACGTTCTCTCCGGATATCGAAGCCGCGACCTCCGACCAGATTCTCCCCCTTGTACGGCAAGGCTTGGGCGTCGCTTTCCTGCCGGAGGCGTTCGCCCTGCCCGCGCTGGAAGCAGGCGAAATCGTTCGGCTCACATTAAAAACGCCCCTGCCCGCGCGTCAGCTGATCCTTGCCCGCCGAAGCGGACAGGCGCTGAGCATCGCGGCAAAAGCGTTTGGAAAAATGGTCTTGTCCTCCGTCTCCGATTAAAGCGTGAGCGCGACGATTCCCGCCGCCGCAGCCGCAGCTGCGGCGAACATCGGGATACCCCGCAGGAACGCCTGAACATGCTTCTTCGGATTCTGATACGGCACTCCTTCCTTCAAAAACGAAAAGCGCGTCCTTTCCGTATGCCGCCACCAGAGCAGATCGACCACCACAAGGTCAAACATCCCCAGCCCTTCTCCCAGCGCAAGCAGATACTCAAAAGCCGCCGCATAGCTCGTCAGCGCGAACGCGTTTCTGCTCAGCAGCCCCGCCACGGAAAACACCGCCGTGAACAGCATCAAATTACCCGCCCAGACCTTCCACGCCGCGCTTTCCTTCGGGATCATCGGCGTAAGCTCTGGACGGTTTTTTACGGCTTTCTGTACCGCATCGGGATAGGCGCGAAAGGACGCCATGTTCTTTTTGTCCGTGCCTGTGCCGAGATAGCAGATGCCCCAGTAGAGCAGATAGAATAATACAATCGCAAGAATCTTCATGGGAACTCCTTGTTTTTTGACAAACTTAAATTGTAAGCGCGAAGCGAATCGGAAGGTGACGGGAACTCAATTCCCTTCCGGGGTTTGGGGCAGCGCCCCATCGTTCCCGCATCACGTTTAAAAGCAGTCGGGAAACAAAGCGATACCTAACGGCGGCGCTTTGCAAATCCGCTTTGCGGCGGCTTGAATGATTTATTTCGCCTTCATCTTCAAGCAGAAATCACAGCAGTCATCCCCGCGTCCGAGCGTCTTTGTCCGATGCCATGCGAGTTTGGGATGCAGCTCATCATAGGTGATATCATCGCTGTCGCAGAAGCAGGGGCAGAGTTCCGGACAGCCGTACCGCACGCAGGCGTCATGATACGGGCATTTGACCATGTCGATGCGCCAGACGCCTTTGCCGGTCTGTATCTCTTTCGCGGCAAAGCCTGCGCTCTCTCCGAACATCTTGCGTGTCCCCTTGACAAACAATCCGGGGATCAGGCGGTAAACGCCCGGAAAGCCGGCGATTTTCTGAAACGTCCCCTTCAGCTTCCACGCACGCTCTTCCACATAATCATGAATCGTTTTCAGCGCTTCGTCTTTGGTCATCACGTTCTGTAAGGCTTCATACGCCGCGACGCCCGGCATGATCTGCCCTTCCAGATGGCGCAGCTTTTCCGGAGACGCTCCAGCGTTCTGCGCGCGCAGTTCTTCAAGCCGCGCGTTGAACATGGCGTTCAGCGCGTCCGCCTTTGCGGGAAAGCGTTCAGAGACAGTCTTTTTGAATCCCGCGGCGATATAGTTTTCTTTCATCTTTTTTCTCCCTCTTTCAAAAACGGAAGCCGGGGCATCTCGTTTTTCTCCATGATCTCCTCCAGCATCCGCGCGAATCCCTTCGGGTCGCGTATCTGCATCTCCATATGGTTATGCCCCTCAAAAACCGGAAAATGCCCGTTCGGATATGCCAGCATTACCGTATCGCGGTATTTGAAATGATCCTCCGCACTGCCGAATTCAAAGAATGCGTGCCGCTGCATCTCTTCCGAAAGCGCCGGAAACGGTTTATCCTCCAGGCTGTCGGAAAGCTGACGGCGCATGTTGCCGTAGGTCAGCGCCCTGCCCGCCGCGATAAAATAAGGCTTAATGGCGTCGTCGTCGCACCACATAATCTTGCTGAGCGTCTTTCCCTTCGACCAGTACAAACTCTTGATGGCGAGATAGAGAAACGGCGTCATCACACGGCGCGTGCCTTTGCCGATTTTCGCAAACTGTCCGCCGTCAAAGAACGCATGCTCGACCGGCATTTTCGTCTGCGAAAGGAACGCCGCCGCCAGATCCGCACCGATGGACGATGCGACGACCAGCGCAAGCCTCTTTACACCCTGCCCGCGCAGGAATTCCTCGACCTGCCGGATCTCGTCCGCCTTGCCGATATACTTCTGCCCCGCGCAGTAGACCGTGGATGTCGGCAGGACGCAGAAACAGCGCACCTGTAAAGCCTGAGCGACCGGTTCGCTGCTCGCGCCCGTCACACCCATAGCGTGGAAAAACAGTATCGCAGGATTCTCTTTTCTGCCCAGCGTTTCAAATTGCATGATTGTACACTTCTCATTCCGTTTTCCTCAAATCAGAATCGCCAGCCCCAGCGTCATGGCAGCGCTGACGAGATTGCCCGTTCCGGGAATGCGGAAAGCCATGAGCGCCAGGAACAGCGGCAGGATATTGAATATGCACGCCCAGTTCGGCAGGCTCGTTGTCCCCGTCACAACCGCCGCAAACAGCGCGGTCGAAAAGATGAGCAGACCCACATAGCAGGCGAACATGATCCCCGACGTCTTTTTGAAAAACTCCAAAATGGTCTGGCGCGCCTGTTCCGTCCTGCCCATACGGATATAGAACCACTCCACCACGCCACAGAACACATGATGCGCCATGCCCGGCAGGAAGAACAGAATGCAGCCCACAAACATCAGCGCCGCATAGACGCTTGAGTACTGCCGCATCCATTCGCAAAGCGCCAGATAGCCCGGAAAAGCCGCCGTCAGCCCCAATACGCCCGCCAGCGTTGCGAAAAGCGGCTGTCCGGTCTGCGTTTTGCCAAAGACCTCCGACAGCTTCCGGTTGTCGTTCAGGTACTTGAAATCAAATCTTCCGCCATCCAGATACGTCAGCTTCCAGTCACAGCGCCATGTCAGAATATGCGCCGCGCAGGCAAGCAGGAGCAGCGATTTGAGTATCATCTGAGGCATGTCCGTTTTCTCCTTTTACGCATAGCTTTTCGTCATATTTTCCTCACGCGCTGACAGCTTATTGTTTTATCTTCCCACTCCCGGAAGGAAGCCCAATTTTGCCTTTTCTTCGGTATCATTGCCCTCTTCATAGGCGTCATAGGGGGCGTTTGGGTCATGCACGCGCTTTTTGAACGGCGAGCAGAGCTGATCTTTATGCGCAAAGGCGAATTCAAAGTTATCCGTCCATCCGGTATGACCGGTGATGAACAGCGGACGGACGCCCATCTTTTTCAGCCTTTCCTCAAGCGCGCCCAGCGACTTGACCGCCAGCTTATTATCCTCCGCCAGCGCGGAAATGAAGCTGTATCCGCCGTCCGCACCGAACCAGATGGTATCGCCGGTAAACAGATATTTGTCGTCGATGAGGTAGACCATATGTCCCCATGTATGCCCCGGAACGAGCATGCACTGAATCTTGATATCCCCGATATGCAGCGTTTCGCCGTCGCTCAGCAGCACTTTTTCGTTGTCGATCGTCACCTGCGGCAGTTTATATAGGTGATAGATGACCTTTCGGCGCACCTCTGCGGTCAGATAACGGTTCTCGATCTCGCCGATGTACAGCTTGGCATGCCGGAACAGACCGGGGCTGTCCGCTTCCACCGCGCCGACGTGATCCGTATCCTGATGGGTGATGAGAATGTCATGGATGGACTTGGGGTCGATACCGAGCCAGCCCATCTTTTCCTTCAGCCGCTCGTAGTTATAGCCCGCGTCGATCATGATGGTCGTCTCGCCCTTGCGGTAAAAGAAGATATTCGCCACCCATTCGCGCACACAGGCAACGTGTTCATCGATCCAGCCTGTATTCAGCGGCTTGAAAATCTCCTTGCCGCGATACATTTTACTCATTTCCTTTTTCTGGAACTCTGTCGCTTTTTTCGACATGTCTTTCCCTCTCTTTCTTTTAGCTCCTAAGAGGTACGTTGGGCTGCCGCCCAAACCTGCTTGGGGATTTCATCCCCAAACCCCATCTTCGCTTCGCGCTGGTTTTAATCATCTGAAGTATGCGACGCGCATGCGCGTCGTCTGGTAAAGACGATTTAAGCCGCCGCGAAGCGGAAGTGGATGGTCAAGGGAGCTCAGTTCCCTTGTGGGGTTTGGGGATTGAAGCCACGCGCCCGCTGTGCGGGATTCAGCGTGGCGGAAATCGGAAATCGCAAGGAGC
>CAKTXP010000112.1 GCA_934631055.1 uncultured Clostridia bacterium
CATCGTCCCCAAACCCCTTTTTCGCTTCGCGGCAGTTTGAATATACTTTTCGTCCATGTATCGCAAAGCGATACATGAAGGGGGAAATCCAAGAACCTCAGGTTCTTGGTGGGGCTTGAGGCAAAGCCCCAACGTTCTCCTTACAGCATCCATCTGGATACGACGCGCCGAATGTCCATCGTCAGATGCGCGCTGTCCACATATTCGCTTAAAACGACCTCGCCGCTGGCGAGCGTCTTTCCGCCGACCGTCACATGCGCCGTTCCGACATGCATGCCCGCATACCCCGGAGCGCGGACGCTTTCGGGGATATCGAGGATAATCTGCGCCGTCTCTCCCTCGCGAAGCGGCACGCGCAGATCCTGCATCGCGCAGAGCTGCGCCGTCTCCTGCCTGCCGTCCACAACTTTAATCTTTCCCGCCGACATCGTCGGGCCCAGCACGCGCACCATAGAATAGCTCTCGAAGCAGCCGTCCATCAGCCGCGCCGCCTCGTCGAACCAATCCGAGCAATTCAGCACCACGCCGACAATCTCCATCCCGTCTCGGCTTGCGCCAAAGACCAGACAGCGCCCAGCCTTGCTGGTAAATCCCGTCTTGATACCGGTCGCGCCGGGATACGTCTCCAGCAGCTTGTTTTTGTTCTTGAGCTGCCGCCCATAGCCGCGCCCCTCCCACGAGATGACGGCGCGCTGTGTCGAGACCAATTGACGAAACGCATCGTTGCCCATCGCCGCGCGGGCAATGAGCGCCAGATCATATGCGGTCGTTCCGTGTGTATCGTCCGGCAGACCATGGGGATTGGCAAAATGGGTGTTGACCGCGCCAAGCTGCGCCGCCCGCTCGTTCATCAGACGAACGAACTGCGCCGTGCTTCCCGCGATATGTTCGGATATCGCGACCGCCGCGTCGTTGCCGCTGGCGAGCATCAGCCCGAGCAGCATCTCCCGAAGCGTCAGCGTTTCGCCCTCCGCCAGATAGATGGATGTGCCGGGAACGCCGAACGCGTTTGCCGAACAGGTCACCCGGCTCTCCGGGTTGCCCCGCTCCAGCGCCAGCAGCGCCGTCATGACCTTCGTCGTGGAAGCCATCGGCAGGCGGGCGTGCATGTTGTATTCAAAAAGCACGCGTCCGGTCTCCATCTCCATGATGCAGGCGGCTTTGGCGCTGGTCTCGCCCTGCGCTAAACCCCCAAGATGATTATACATAAAAACCAGGACAATGAAAAGCCCTGCCGCCCATCTTTTCGTTTTCATTCCCCTCCATCCTGACTGGAAAGCCGATTTTCAAAGTATTTTCGGTTCGCCAGCGCGACCGGATCCCCAGGTTTTTCCAGCAGCGCCCGCTCGTTCATCTGCGACGCCTGCCGAATCCTGCCCAGCCGGTCATAGCAGACGCATAGCTGAAGCGCAGGCACATAGCCGTATACGTCCGGGCAGACAAACGCGCCGCTCTCCTCCGGTCTGCCGCAGAGCAGCGCCGCGCGATACCAGAAAGCCGCCGCCTGCCACGCCTTTTCCTGCATCTCCAATTCGCCCAGCGCGCAGAGCGCTTCCGCCCGCGGCGGCGCGATCGCCAGCGACGCCAGATAGGATTGCTTCGCTTCCGCGCGCCTGCCTAGTTTTTGCAGGCATATTCCCCGTTGAACGCACGCGTCGATGCGGTTCTCAATCCACCCCTCCGGCATCGCCAGAAAGCGCGCGAACTCCCGCTCGCCCGCAGCATAGTCGCCCAGCGCCATCCATTCTCGCGCATAGTAATACCGGTCGCGCGCGCTCATCGCCCTGCCCCGCGCCATCCACTTTTCATAGATATCCAGATTGCGCCGTCCCTGCGGCGGCTTCTCCCCGCGCTCATGGCGCACGATGATATCCTCATGCAGGACGTTTCCCGATACCGCCATCGCCTCATGCACGACGCCGGAAAAGCTGAATCCCGCGTCCCGCCGGACGATCCGTTCGCGCTCGTAGACCAAAGAAGGTTTTCCATCTGTGCCGAACCCCGTATGATACGGCATCATCACCGCATCGACGTCGGCTGTCAGGCAGCTTTTGAGCGCGATAAGTTTTTCCCGTTCACTGTTTTCAAGCACATCGTCCGCGTCCAGCCAGAGGATGAACGGGCGCGTGGCATAAGCAAAGGACGCGTTCCGCGCCGCGGCAAAGTCATCGTCCCATGCGTAATCGTAGACCCGCGGCGTAAACCTGCGGGCGACCTCTTTCGTCGCGTCCACCGAGCCCGTATCCAGGATCACGATCTCATCGACCGCGCCGCGCACGCTTTCAAGACACCGTGCAAGCCGCGCTTCCTCGTTTTTGACGATCATGCAAAGCGAAATCTCCGCCATAACCGCTCCCTTCCGGCGCATCGGCTTCCGGCACGCCGCGCCGCCATTCAGCATAGTGTATGCGTGGGGCGAAAAAACAAGTTCCCCCATTTCTTTGAAAGCAGGTGACTTCTCTTGCCGTATTATGTTGCCAATCAAGGATGCTGCGGTAATCCTCAGGCGTATCCGGGCGGAGGATTCGGCGGCTGTGGACACAACTCGTGCAGTGGAAACTGCGGAAACTGTAATCCGTTCCCGCCGTCCTGCCCGACCGGCACGCAGGGGCCTGTCGGTCCGATGGGGCCGCAGGGCATTCAGGGCGCGACAGGGCCTCAGGGTCCTCAGGGACCGCAGGGCGCGCAGGGACCTCAGGGCGCACAGGGCGTAACCGGCGCGACAGGGGCAACCGGCGCAACCGGTCCGCAGGGTCCTCAGGGTATTCAGGGCATACAGGGACTTCAAGGTCCGACCGGTCCGCAGGGCATTCAGGGCGTGGCAGGCGCAACGGGGGCAACCGGCGCGACAGGCGCGACCGGAACGGCTGAGCTGTCCTCGTATGCGTCCGGCAGTACGGTCGGCGCCGTGACCGCTGCCGCCAATACGCCGATCGCCTACGCCGCCTTCACCGCCCAGCCCGCAGGCTCCATCACGCAAAACGCCGGCACGTTCACGCTCGTCACGCCCGGAACGTACTGGGTAACCGCCGTGCTGAATACGCCGCCGCAGTCCAACGTATCGACCTACGCCGTCCTGCGCAGCAACGGCGCAGAGATTCCTTCTACGCAGACCCGCATTTATAACGGCGGCAACGCTGCTTCCTATGTCTTGCAGGCGCTCGTCACGTCGAACGGCGCAACGACCGTCAGCCTGACGACCGCTGATACCGTGACGCTGACCGCCGCACCCTCGGATGCCGTTACGTCGATTACCTTCCTGAGAATCGCATAAATATAAAAAGCTGCCGCATGACAGCCCTCTCCGGCTCTTCGAGCCACCTCCCCCAGATGTGGAGAGGCAAGAGTAAGCAAACGCGCTAAAGTTTGCAAACATCTTGGCTCTCCCTTTGGGAGAGCTGTCCCGAAGGGACTGAGAGGGCTTTACACGCGGCAGCCCTTATCCTGCTTTTTACTTTCCGAATCCCGGCAGTCCCTCGATGGCATACGCGCGCACCGGGCAGGAATCTGCGCCGAGGATGGGCAGCGGAGAATAGCTCATGAAGAACGTATCCGTGGTCAGCTGTTCCAGATTTTTGAGGACTTCGATAAAGACGATGTCCACTTCCATCAGGATGTCATGGAAAGGCTTGACGTCCGCTTCGCAGTTCTCGATGGACACGCCGTCGCCAAAGCCGACGCACTTCACCTTATGGTTGCGGAACCACCACGCGGATTCTTCGCCAATGAACAAACGTTTGTCCGCCGGGCTGTTGGTCTCCGGCGTAAACGGCGGGAACTTCCAGTTGCTGTCCAGAATAACGATATCGCCCTCCTGAATGCGGTCGCCGCAGGCGCGGTCGAGGTCGGCGGCGGTGATATGGCTGTTCGGCTCAAGGAAGTCGATGTTCACATAGATGGCGCGGCCCATGAACGTCGTCAGCGGCAGTTCGCCGACGGACTTGCCGTTTTCAAAATGATGATACGGGCATTCGCAATGGGTTCCCAGATGGCTGGTCAGGTCAAGCGCGGTATGAAAATCCGGGATCGATCCGCCGGTATTGTAACGGATCAGGTGGCAGCGACGGCTCTCCGTCTTGGGATCAAGCACTTTCGTCAAATCAACGATGCGCAGGTTGCCCATCTGGTATACACAGTCAGGCATGGGAATTCCTCCTTGCAAAGTCATTGGTTCTTATCTTCCATGGCGTGGATCAGCAGCACCATCATCTCATGGCGCGGCGCAGGAACGCCCAGGCGTTTCGCCGCCCGAACGACGCTGCCGCTGATCGTATCCACTTCCGTCTTTCTTTTCTGCATCAGGTCGGCGCAGATGCTCGTGATGCCCTGCGCTCCGCCGACGCTCACGGCGCGAACCGCCGCGATGCGCTCTTCCACATCGAAACAGACGCCGTCGGCGCGCGCAACGTCGCAGGCTTCTCGAACGAGCGCCTGACAGAGCGCCCATGCGGACGCGCTGTCCGTAATAAAGCCCATCGGCATCTGGAAAACGCCCGTCAGCGCGCTGAGCGACGCGTTGGTCATCAGCTTCTGCCAAACAGTCGCGCGGATGTTGTCGGAATACTCGCTTGCCACGCCCGCGCGCGCGAATTCCTCCGCCACGCGCCGCGCATCCGCGCTTTCTCCCAGCGGCGAACCGACGACGGTCTTTCCGCTTCCGCCATGGAAAACGCTTCCATCTTCGCGGACGGACGCGTTATGCTGGGTCGTTCCGATGAGGATGCGCTCCATCGGCGCAAATTCGCTGAGCGTCTCTTCATGCCCGCCGCCGTTTTGCAGGGTCATCAGCAGAGTATGCTCGCCCAGCAACGCGCGGCAGCGCTCAAGCGCTTCCCGCGTCGCCATCGACTTGACGAATACGACCGCCAGCTCGACCGGCTCAAGCGCCTGCCCCATCACGCGCGCATGCGGTCTGGCAACGGATACGCTCCCGTCCTGCTCATACAGCACGATGCCCTGCCGCTCGATGCGGCTGACTTTCTCCGCATTGCGATCGACCAGCGTCACCTCGTGCGTCTTTCCCAGCAACGCGGCATAGAGCATGCCCATCGCGCCCGCGCCGATGATTGCTATTTTCAACGGTATTCACCACTTTCAGCGTGTTTTCACCCTTATTATATCGAGAACCCGTTTCTCCGTCAAGGCGCGCAGCGCCATTTCAAAACACCTGTCACCCGACCGCCCCGCAACCGACCAGCCAGGATTTGCTTATCGACAAGCACATGCGTTTGGGTGTATCATAAGAGCGGTTCGTCACATGAAACATCGTCTGTTTTTCATATAAAGGAGACCCGCTCATGCCCGCTTCATATGTCCATCAAAGCGTCGCCGCGCATGCCGCCGATGCACTGAATCTGTTTGAAAACGAACCGGAACGCAGCGCGCTGCTTGCCGGCGCGGAAGGGCCAGATCCGTTCTTTTTCAGTTTCCGTCCCGGCAAGCCGTTCGCGCCAAAGGTCGCTTCCGTCATGCACACGCAAAAGACGGACGACTTTCTCCTCGCGCTGTGCGACGCCTGCGCAAAGGACAAGCTCCTGCGCGCCTACTGCTGCGGCTTTTTCACCCATTACGCGACCGATACGACCTTTCATCCCTTCGTCTACGCCCATTCTCTGACGCCCGCAGGCTCGTATTCCGGCAATGCGCACTGCACGCTTGAGCATCAGCTCGAAACCCTGCACTATCGCCGCGAAGGGCATGCGGCTGGACTTCCCGTGCAGATGGCGGGCTTTGCGGGGCTGAGCGAAAGCGAGCGCAAGCCCATCGCCGCCGCGCTGTCCTCCGCACTCGGACAGATTTTTCCCTCGTATGCCATGACGCCCGCGCGCATCGAAAAGAGCTTCAGCGACGCGGTCAGCCTGTGCCGCACGCTCCGGTCGGAGGACGGCAAACGTTACGACACGGTAGGCAGATTTCTCTCGCCTTTTCATCTGGACACGCCGATTCATGCGCACATGATGCCCGTCGAGCCGCCGGACGCAGACATTGCCAACGACGCGCACGAACCGTGGACTTCCATCTGGACGCCGGACGACATCCGGCACGACAGTTTTGACGACCTGTTCGTTCAATCCGTCGCCCGTTCGCAGGAGTTGATGACGTGCGCAATGGGCGTGATGCTCGGCCGCGTATCCTACGCGTCCCTACGTTCGCTGCACGGCGCGCTGAGCTACGATTCCGGTCTACCGTGGCAGCAGACCTGCTCACCCTATCAGGCGCCAGGCGTAAAGAAAGGGTAACGATTGGGGAACGATTGGGGAACGATTGGGGAACGATTGGGGCTACCGCCCCAAACCCTGTCTGGGGACCAGTCCCCAGACCCCATCTCCGCTTCGCGCCGGTTTTAATCATTTTTATCGAACGATGCGCATGCGCATCGTATGCTTATGTTTATTCAAGCCGCTGCGAAGCGAATCGGGAAATCCAAGAACCTCAGGTTCTTGGCGGGGTTTGGGGCGGGGTTTGGGGCAGAGCCCCAAGCAGCTCTGAGGCGGCAGCCCAGCGTATCCCCTTTCCCGCGCACAAAAACGCATTTTCCTGTTGCATTTCCCGCGGTTTTTGATTATAATGCTCCTGTCACAACCGATTCGTGAAGATGGCAGGGCGTCGCTCTGCGCGGCGACGGTACGGATGCGTTAAGTGCCTGTGTGTGGGAAAAACACAGGACGAAGAAAGCGCGGCTTTCGCGGTATCCCTCCGGCCCAGGACTGTCATTTTTCTATATTATGTCATCTCTGCGAATCACTCCTGCCCTTTGGGCGCGAACCGATACGCGGAGGTGTTTTTTTATGCAAAGCGTTTTTTCCCGTTTGCTGAAAAAGTTTCCCGACTCCTTTCATTCCCTGCGCCGCACGCAGACGCTGACTGTCGTGGGCATGTTCCTCGCCATCCAGATGGTGCTTTCCTCCTATGGCGTCATCCAGCTCAATGACAGCCTGAAGATCTCGCTGGCGCATCTGGCGCTCGCGCCGACGGCGATGCTGTTCGGTCCAGTCGCAGCGGGGCTTCAGGGCGCAATGAGCGATATCCTCGGCTTTCTCATCAAGCCGAGCGGGCCGTACTTTCCCGGCTTCACGCTCTCCGCGGCGCTGGGCGGCATCATCTACGGCTGTCTGCTGTATGAAAGCGACCGCAAGCTCTGGCAGATCATCCTCGCCCGCGCGCTCATCATGGTCTTTGTCAACATCCTGCTCAACACGTTCTTCCTGACGATGCTCTACGGTCCGTCGCAGACGGCACTCCTGCCCGTGCGCGTCATGAAAAACGTGATGCAATTCCCTATCGACTGCATCCTGCTGACGGCGGTCTGCCGGACAGTTCAGCGGATACCCACAACTTTAGCAGTAAGATAAATCGTTACCGCGAATCCCTTTAAAGGCAGGTCTGCTCAGAAAATCCTCGTTCCTCAATCAAAAATCCAAGAGAGGCTCAAAGACCAAAGTCTGCACGTTAAACAGACTTTATCTCACTTAAAACACAAGGCTATCAATGGGGCTGCCAAGCTAAAAATAATATGCTCCCTATAGAGTAGACACACGAGATGATAAAATCGAGTCTACGCTATAGGGGGCATTTTATGTATAGGAGGAAGATTGAACCGAAGAAGAAAATAGAAACAGCGGAAGCCTGCCAACGCGAAGAAGTAAGCACTCGGGAGATTCTGTCAGATTGATTTTGCTATTTTGATTGTCTGCTTGACAGGGAGCGGTTCACCTCTTTTACAATAACCGAAAGCTCTTCAATCCT
>CAKTXP010000113.1 GCA_934631055.1 uncultured Clostridia bacterium
GTGGACAGAACCATCGTGATGGCAGCGGTCAGGGTCGTCTTGCCGTGGTCAACGTGACCGATGGTGCCGATGTTGACGTGCGGCTTGGTGCGCTCAAACTTTTGCTTCGCCATTGGAATAACCTCCTCGATAATTTCGGCTGACAGTTATGGTGCGGCCCGCCGAATTGTCGGTGGTCGCGTTGGAGCAGGTGATGGGAATCGAACCCACGCGGTCAGCTTGGGAAGCTGAAGTTCTGCCATTAAACTACACCTGCAAATGGCTGTCAACCGGTTTATACATCCATATTCTATCCAAATCTGAGGAAATTGTCAATATCCCGGCGCATTTTTACCTGCAAAATCGTTCGCCGTTTTGCAGGCTGTGCGCCTTTTTTGTCTTCAGGTCAGTCCATGGGGTCAATTTGCGCGTTCTTCCATCAGCTTTTCAAGCTTGTGCTTGACCCTTTGCAGCGCGTTGTCGATGCTCTTGACGTGCCGCCCGAGCATCTGCGCGATCTCCTGATAGCTTTTGCCGTCCAGATACGCCGCCAATACGCGCCGCTCCAGCGGGGAGAGCACCTCGTCAATGCGGCTTTCGATGCTCACATAGCTCTCCCTGCCGATCAGCAGCTCTTCCGGATCGGCGCTGCGCCCCTCCGTGATGACGTCCAGCAGCGTGCGGTCGCTCTCTTCCTCATAGATGGGCTTGTTGAGCGATACATAGGAGTTGAGCGGAATATGCTTCTGCCGCGTCGCCGTCTTGATTGCGGTGATGATCTGCCGCGTCACGCAGATCTCGGCAAAGGCGTGGAAGGAAGCGAGCTTGTCCGGACGGAAATCGCGGAACGCCTTGAACAGCCCGATCATGCCTTCCTGCACGATGTCCTCATGATCCGCGCCGACGAGGAAATACGAGCGCGCCTTGGAGCGCACGAAATTCTTGTATTTATTGAGCAGGTATTCCGACGCGTCGACATCCCCCTGCTGGGCAAGCAGGGCGATGTCTTCATCGGTCATGCTGTCAAAATCCTGGTGCATGGCAACCTCCCCGCTCATTCTTTACCCCTGCGCATGCGCTCGAAGATCTCGCGCTGATGGGGCGGCAGCCGAGAAAAGATGTCGCCGCGCGAAACGCTTTCCTCGCGCATGCGCACCCGTCCGGTCTGCCTGACCTGCGATATCTCCATCAGGAATTCTCTGGAAGAGATGCGTTCCGCTCCGCGTCCGAGCGTCACCGTCTGCTCAACGGCGTCGCTGGTCGCCACGCGGACGCGCCGCCATCTGGGCGCGGCGTCGCAGGCTGCTTCGATATAGTTGTCGGCGCTTTCGCCGTGCTTGGTAAAGACGACCTCCACGCCGTGCATCATGGTTCTGGAGCGCGTGGGGCGGTCGGTGTAATGTCCGTCAAAGACGACGATGACCTCTTCACCGGAATACCCCGCGTAGTCGGCGATGAGATGGACAAGCCGTTCGCGGGCTTCCTGGATGGTCAGATGTTCCTCGCGCGGGATGCTCCACGCGCCGATGACATTGTAGCCATCCACCAGCAGAAGCGGTTTCATCTTACTTTGCGTCCATCATCGCGTAGAGCAGGATGCCCGCCGCCACAGATGCGTTCAGAGATTCGATTTTGCCCTTCATCGGCAGGGTCACGACCTTGTCGCAGCTCTCGCCGACCAGACGGCTCATGCCCTCGCCTTCCGAGCCGATGACCAGCGCCTTCGCGCCGGAATAATCGACCTTGCGGTAATCTTCGCCGTTCATCGCCGTGCCGTAGATCCAGATGCCCTCTTTCTTGAGGCGCTCGATGGTGCGGGTCAGGTTGACTTCGCGCGCGACCGGCAGATATTCCACCGCGCCCGCGCTCGCCTTGACTGCCGCCGGAGTCAGCCCCACCGCGCGGCGCTCAGGGATGATGACGCCGTGCGCGCCGGCGCACTCCGCGCTGCGGATGATCGCGCCGAGGTTGTGCGGGTCGGTCACGCCGTCGAGGATGACGAGGAACGGCGCTTCGCCGCGCTCCTTCGCCAGCGCCAGCATGTCGTCCACCGTCTTATACGCATAAGCGGAAACAATCGCGATCAAGCCCTGATGACCCGGCGCCATTGCGTCCAGATGCGCACGGTCCACTTCCTGAACGATGACCTTCTGCTCGCGCGCCATCGCGACGATCTCGCGGGCGGAACCGATAAGCTCTCCCTTCGCGACGAGCAGCTTCTCCATGTCGCGTCCCGCCTTGAGCGCTTCGCGGATGGGGTTGCGCCCGACGAGCAGATTGCTCTCCATCTCCTCTTCCTGCGCAGGCGGCGGGGTCATGCCCGGACGCGGCATCGGCGGACGACGGTCGTTCATCGGACGGTCGCCATACGGACGGCGCTCTCCGTTGTTCGGACGGTCGCCATACGGACGGCGCTCTCCGTTGTTCGGGCGGTCTCCGTAAGGACGGCGCTCTCCGTTGTTCGGGCGCTCTCCGTAAGGACGGCGCTCTCCGTTGTTCGGGCGCTCTCCGTTATTCGGGCGCTCTCCGTAAGGACGGCGCTCTCCGTTATTCGGGCGCTCTCCGTAAGGACGGCGCTCTCCGTTGTTCGGGCGCTCCCCGTAAGGACGACGCTCTCCATTGTTCGGGCGCTCCCCGTAAGGACGGCGCTCTCCATTGTTCGGGCGTCCGCCATACGGACGACGATTCTGTTCGCCGTCGCGCTCCGGACGCAGGGTCTCTTCGTCATCGCGCCAGTCGTCACGCGGGCTGCGCGGTTTCTTGGTAAACTGATCGTAATAAGCCATTGCTGTATCCTTCCTTAACTCGTTCAAAGGGTTGTATCTTGATAAGCTGAGGGGAAACGTTTGGGACGCTGTCCCAAACCCTGCCAGAAACCTGAGGTTTCTGGACTTCCCGATTCGCTTCGCGCCAGTTCAAATAAGCTTAAGCATACGATGCGCATGCGCATCGTTCGACAAGTAAATTAAAGCCGCCGCGAAGCGAAGAAGGGGTCTGGGGACTGGTCCCCAGACAGGGTTTGGGGCGGTAGCCCCAACCGTCCCCTCACAGGTTCTTCGCTTTCTCGCGTACTTCTGTAATCCTGCCGCAGGTGTTCTTTCCTTCCGGACATGGACCGGATACGCACGCCGGGCCCGCGTGTTCAAACAGCGCCGGCGCCGCCTGCTTGCATAAAATAAGCATCTGCCACGCCATCTCGCGGATTTCCCACTGCGCCCGGTTACAGCATCTCAGCGAGAAAAAGTGCATCAGCTCGCGTGCGTTCATCGTCACCAGCAGGCGCGTCGCCGCCGCGTTGGGCAGAACGAAACGCGCATCTTCGTTGGCTTTCTCCTTCGCCCCGCCCAGTTTTTCCTGCCAATGGCAATACCATTCATGAATCGTGTCCATCTGGCGGATAAATTCCTGTTTTTCCTCTTCGCCCAGCGCTTCGATTGCCGGAGGTATGACGTAATCAAAGCCGTCCGCCATGGAAACATAGCGCTGGCTCTGTACCGAGAACGACGCGATGCGGTGGCGCGTCAGCTGCGCCAGCAGCGCGCGGCTCACGCCCTCGACCGCGAAGGTGAACGTCGCGTGTTCCGTCACGGACAAATGCCCGCGCTGCATGACGCGCTCGACGAACGCCCGCTGATCGGCGCTCTCGACTTTCTCTTTCAGCGCGTCGATATCCGCCTGCGCATAGCAGAGCCGCGCGCCCAGCGCGACCAGCTCGTCCGGGTCAGGCGTCGCGCGAAGCAGCATTATTTTGAGTTTTGCCTGTGCCATAGTTCCTCCGTGCGCATGATTGCGAGCTTGATGAGCGTATCCAGCCTTTCCGTCTGTCCTGTGACATACAGATAGCCCCAGAGCGCTTCCAATCCCGTCGCATGCGCGTAATCTGCCGGATCCGCGTGCTTAGGCGCGGCATGCTTCGCCTGCGCGTTGCGTCCGCGGCGGGCAATATCGGCTTCCTGTTCGGTCAGTTCCGGCTCGACCGCCTCCAGCATGCGCGCCTGCGCCGCCGCGCTGACCATCTTCACCGCCTGCTTGTGCATCGCGCCGACGCTCATTTTTTTAGAAACGAGCATGCTGCGCACATACAGGTCATGCAGCGTATCGCCCAGATACGCCATCTGGAGCGGATTCAGCTCCCGCGGATCGGGCAGGGAAAAAGCGGACTGCGCCGCCATGATTTCATCGCCTTGCAAAAGCGCACTTCCTTTATCGTTTCGCAAATGGCGTAATTCACCATTTTTTCAGTGTACAGTATAACACCGGAACGAAAAAAGGGCAAGGGAGAAAAAAGGGTAATCCTTCTTTTCTCTCCCCGCCCCAAAGCTCGATTTTATTCGCCTTTTATCTCGTATAGCGTATACGCCCCGCTCTGATAAACAGGCGTCAGCCGCTTTTCGATTTCCGGCGTAAGCTCAATCTGCGTGTTATCCGCCTTCTGGCTCATCAGAAGATACTGTCCCTCCGACAGGCTGTGTCCGTTGACCGTCGGGCTGAAGCCGACGCGCCCCGTATTCAGCAAAAGCGCGCGCGGCTTATAATACGCGATAACGGCATTCTCCGCCGTGTTTTCCATGATATGCGCATACATGTCTACCGCATCGGGCGCATAAGTTTCGCTTCTTGCGGAAAATCCGCCTGCGTCGGCATGCGCTTTTTCCGCCATCACCGTCTTTTGCGCCGTTCCCAGCGTCAGGAAAGCCAGCGCGCAATATGCCGCCGCCTTCATCGCGCGTTCAAGTTTCGCGTTTTTTGCCGCGCGCCTGGTCAGGCGGATGATCGTCCGCGCGCCGTATGCCATAAACATCAGCAGAAGCGGCAGGGCATTATACAGATAGCGGAGAGTCTGTACATAGGGCAGTAAGATCAGCACAGCAAATGAACCGAGCATCAACACGGTCAAATGCAGGTTGCGGCAGATGCCGTCGAACAGGACGCCCGCCAGAATACAAACATACGCCGCATTCAGCACGGCCGAGCTGTACCTCCAAAAACCTGTAGGCAGCATCGACGTGACCCACTGTTCCAGAACCATGTTGTAATAGCCGATGTTCTGCATAATCAGCCGATTCGGACCGCTGGCGATATCCTGCGTGTTGGATGTCGCCGCCGGAAACGCCATGCGGCAGATTCCCCATAGTACGCCCAGCACAACATATGGCAGCGCATGGACGAGCGCCTCTCTGAGCTTTACCTTTTGGCGAATCAATCCGATGGCATGCGCCGCCAGCACCACATACAGCACCGTCTTTCCGTTCAGCCGGACAGCGCAGTCATACCAGAGCGCCACACCCAGCGTCACAGCGGAAATAAGCCGTATTTTCTGTGTCCGAGCATCCAGCAGCACTTCGACCATCAGCAGCGCCAGCAGGCTGACCGCCAGACAGGGAATATCCGTCGTCACCCGCGCAGAATCCCGAACAACTTCCGTCGTCCAGCATAAAAGCGCCGTCAGCATGGCAGAGATTCCCTTTGAAAACCGCCGCCTGTAAAACAGATAAGCGGCTGCCGCCGTCATGGTCAGAAACAGTACGCCCGGCAGTTTATACCAGAGGATCGCATAACCTGTCGGCTGGTCAAAGCCGACGACTTTGTAAACCGCAGACAGAATCAGCGGCAGACCCCAGACATAGACGATCGGTCCTTCATCCTGATTGTTTCCAAAATTGCGTTCCGACGGATGAATGAACGCGTTCAGTTCCGCCTGCTCCGTCAGCCTTCCCTCTGCGATAGCTTTGCCTTCCAGCATATACGCCGCGAAATCATCGCCGTACTGATGATCCGTATCCAGCATGCCGACGCTCAGCAGCAGCGTCAAAACCGCCAAAACTGCGGCAATCACGGCATCTGCGCGCGTATATCGTCCCTGATTCATAAACCGTATCCTCTCCCCTCTTTTCAATTCCACCGAACATCCGTTTCTCTGTCAACAGCAAAGGAGCCTTCCTTCCCGTCTGGGAAAGAAAGCTCCTTCTGCTGATTATTGTCGCTTTCGCGGTTTATTCGACCACGGCGCCCTTGTTCGCGCTGGAGACCAGCTTGGCATAGCGCGCCAGATAGCCCTTCGTTACGTTCGGCGGCGGGCAGACCCACGCTTCGCGGCGCTTGGCAAGGGTCGCTTCGTCCACCTTGAGTTCGAGCTTACCGGCAGGGATATCGATGGAGATGATGTCGCCCTCCTCGATGATGCCGATCATGCCGCCACTCGCGCCTTCCGGAGAAACATGTCCGATCGCCGCGCCGCGGGTCGCGCCGGAGAAGCGGCCGTCCGTGATGAGCGCCACTTCCTTGTCAAGACCCATGCCGCAGATGGCGCTGGTCGGGCTGAGCATCTCTCGCATGCCCGGGCCGCCCTTCGGGCCTTCATAGCGGATAACCACCACGTCGCCCGGCTTGATTTTACTGGCATAGATGGCAGCGATGGCTTCATCCTCGCTGTTGAACACGCGGGCGGGGCCCTCATGCACCAGCATCTCCTTGGCGACCGCGCTGCGCTTGACGACCGCGCCGTCCGGCGCGAGGTTGCCGCGCAGGATCATCAGTCCGCCGGTCGGGGAATACGGATCGTCAAACGGACGGATGACCTCATGGTTGTAATTTCCGCTCAGGCTGATCTCTTCGCCCAGCGTCATGCCGGAAACGGTCAGCGCGTTTTCATCCAGCAGTCCGCGCCCCTTCAGCTCGCTGAGCACGCCCATCACGCCGCCCGCCAGATGCAGGTCGATGACGTGATGATGTCCCGCGGGCGCGAGGTGGCAGAGGTTCGGCACCTTAGCGCTCGCTTCGTTGACCCAGTTGAGGTCGAATTCGATGCCCGCCTCATGTGCGATGGCAGGCAGATGCAGAACGGTATTCGTGGAGCAGCCCAGCGCCATATCCAGACAGAGCGCGTTGCGGAACGCGGACTCGGTCATGATCTTGTCCGGAGTCAGCCCTTCCTTAACCAGCTCGACGATGCGCATGCCGGTCTTTTTGGCAAGGCGGATGCGCGCGGCGTCCACAGCGGCGATCGTGCCGTTGCCCGGAAGCGCCATGCCGATGACCTCGGTGATGCAGTTCATGGAGTTGGCGGTGAACATGCCGGAGCAGCTGCCGCAGCCCGGGCAGGCGGAAGACTCGACCGCGTTAAGCTGAGCGTCGTCCATCTTGCCCGCCTTGTACGCGCCGACGGCTTCAAACACGGAGTTCAAATCCATATCGCCCTTGCCGCCGGGCATGCGGCCGGGCATCATCGGCCCGCCGGAGATAACCATGGCGGGCAGATTCAGGCGGCGCGCCGCCATCAGCATGCCCGGAACGATCTTGTCGCAGTTCGGGATAAAGACCATGCCGTCAAAGCCGTGCGCAATCGCCATGGATTCGCAGCTGTCGGCGATCAGCTCACGGGAAGCCAGCGAATACTTCATGCCGACATGACCCATCGCGATGCCGTCGCAGACGCCGATTGCCGGGAATTCCACCGGCACGCCGCCCGCCAGACGGATGCCGTCCTTGACTGCCTGCGCGATATTGTTCAGATGATTGTGTCCGGGAACGCACTCGGACTTTGCGCTGACTACGCCGATGAGCGGGAGCTTCAGCTCCTCGTCGGTCAAGCCCAGCGCCTTCCAGAGCGAGCGGTGCGGCGCTTTCTCCGGGCCGGATTTTACGCGATCACTGACTGCCATCTTACAGTTCCTCCACTTTCGTGCCCCAGCTCATCTTGCTGCGCAGATCCTTGCCGACTTCCTCCAGCTGGCTGCCCGCCTCGAT
>CAKTXP010000114.1 GCA_934631055.1 uncultured Clostridia bacterium
GCCGGATTCGAACCGGCGACCTCATCCTTACCAAGGATGCGCTCTACCGACTGAGCTACATCAGCATCGGCAACGAATAGTATTTTAACAGATTCCGCGCAAAAATGCAAGCCTTTTCGGAAAGTTTTCTGAATTTTTTTGTGTTCTGCAACATGCAGCCTTTTATTTTCCCTCAAAAAATCTTTTATGAGCTAAAAAGTTCGGATATCCACCATAAATAAAATGCGGACGTGCGCCTTTTCCTTCTTAGGCGCGCGCCCGCATTTTCTGTCAGTTTATCGTATTTTACAGCCGATGTGCAATCCCGCCGCCATTACGGGGCATCCGCATCATTTCTTTTTTCCCTTCTCCGCCTTTTTCAGCTTCGCGACAAAGAAGCCCTCATATCGTTCATTCGGACAGACGCAAAGCGTTCCTTCAATCGTCACCGGCAGCTTCGGTACATCCTCAAACGCCGCGCCGTCAATGGGTACGACGCTCACGCCGCCCTTTTTCAGTGCGGACGCGACGACTTCCTCATTTTCCTCTTTCAATACGGAACAGGTCGAATAAACCAGTTCATGCCCCGGCTTGAGCAGGCGTATCGCCTTATCTAGCAGCGTCTTTTGCATCTTGACTGTCCGGTCAAGATAATCTTTGGAGAACTGCCCGCGCGAGCCCTCCGTCACCGTTCCGCTTCCGCTGCAAGGCGCATCGAGCAGAATACGGTCAAAGGCAAACAGGTCGTCAAGCTGCCGCGCATCCATGTTCATCACGGTCACGCGCGGCGCGCCCTGCCGGTCGATGTTGTAACGCAGGCGGTCGGCGCGCATTTTGTTGCGCTCACAGGCGGTGATCATCGCCCGTCCGCCGGTCAGCGCCGCAATCTGCGTCGTCTTTCCGCCGGGCGCCGCCGCCATATCCAGCACATTTTCCTCCGGCTGGGCGCCCAGCACGATGGGCGGAATCATGGAAGAGAGGCTCTGCATGTAGATTTCGCCATTTTCAAACATCGGCAGCGCCGTCACGGCGTCCTCCTTCGCATTCAGCAGAATGAGCGCATCTTCACTCCATACCACAGTCTGCGTTTCAATGCCAGCGTCGTCAAGCGCTCGGCGCACCGAATCCGCATCCGTTTTAAGTCGATTGACACGCAGGGTCGTCAGGCGCCGAGCCGAAAATCCTGCAAAAATACGTGCAGCTTCATCGCCATACTGCGCCGTCAGTTTTTCAGAGAGAAAAGCGGAAATCTCCATGGTTCCTCCTTATATCCGTGCATGCTCATCGCTCAGCACGCGGTTGATCGTCCATTTATAGGTAATTGCCGAAGCAAGCGGGCCGAGGATATCGCTGACCGGTTCAGCAAAGAATGCCGCTTTTGCGCCGAAAAATACCGGAAGCGCAAACAGAGCAGCGAAATATACCGCTTTGCGGAAAAACGACAGCGGGAAGGATATCTTGACCTGTCCCAGCGCCGTAAAGCCGTCCACAATCTCATACTGCGCGCCGAGCGGAACCGCCGCCAGCATGCACACGCGGATCGCCCATACGGACAGCCGCGCGACCTCTTCATCCTGCGTGAACAGGCGGACGAATACCCCACCCGCCGCAAATGCAAGCACCTGCATCACCGCCGTGAAGCCCATACAGAGCAGCAGGATGCGCTTTTGCGCCGCTCGAACGCGGTCGAACCGACGCGCCCCGTAGTTGTAGGAAAGGATGGACTGCGTGCCGCCGGAAATGCCGCCCAGCGGCATCGTCATCACCAGCATGAAGCTCTGCGCAATGACCGCGCAGGTCACGAGCCGGTCGCCCATCTCCGCGCCGCCGTACTTTTGCAGAATGGCGTTCATGGCGATGATCATCACATTGTCGATGGCAATAATGGCGAACGGCGTAAAGCCCAGTGCCAGCACCTTTTTCACCGCCGATAGACTGAGACTCCCGCGCGTCAGGCGAACCGCCGCCCGCTTTCCATGCAGGAAGAGGAACGCGCCCGCCGCGCTCGCCATCTGGGAAAGCACCGTCGCGACCGCCGCGCCGCGCACGCCCATATTCAGCACAAAGATGAACACCGGATCGAGCGCGATGTTCATCGCCGCACCCAATACGACCAGTTTCATCGCCTGCGCCGCAAAGCCCTGCGCGATGATGAACTGATTGAGCCCCGTTGCCAGCAGCGCAAACACCGTTCCGGCGAGATACGCTGTAAAATAGGCGTCCGCATAGGGATAAATGGTCTCGCTTGCGCCGAAGAAGCGGAGCATCGGCGCGCGAAGCGGGATGACCAACGCCATCATCGCCACCGAGAAAACGAGCAGCATCGCAAAGCATGTCCGCAAAATGCGCTGCGCTTCCTCCTGTTTTCCCTCGCCCATTCGGATGCCCATCAGCGGCGAACCGCCCCATGAGATCCAGACCGCCGCCGATCCGACCATCGTCACCACCGGGCCGCAGACGCCGACGCCCGCCAGCGCGATTTCGCCCACGCCCGCAATATGCCCGATGTACATTCTGTCCACGATGCTGTACAGGACGCTGACGAACTGCGCCAGCATGCTCGGCAGTGCCGTTTTCAGGACGAGCGAACCGATCTCATCCCGTCCGAGGTCATTTTCCTTCTTCATGGCACATCCCTCACGCTATAAATTCCCGAACTTTAATTATATCTTTTTTCCGAACAAACATCAACCGGGTAAAACCGTTTTTCCCATTCTTCCGTCTTTTTTAAATTGTTTTTTACAAACTGCACGATTCGCTTTTCTTTCTTTTTACAAAATGTGAAAAGGGCGAAAAAAAAGACGAACTTTTGCTGTTTTTCCCCTTTTTTCATCCTTCAACCTGTGCTATACTGTACCTGTCAACTAAAGAACCGCGTGAAACATCAAGGAGGATTTAGCTATGAAAAAGCTCCTGACTCTTGCCCTTGCCGTGCTGATGTGCGTTTTCGCCGTCGCTGCAATGGCTGACACTGTTTCCATCGACCGCACGCTCGAGCTTCAGTTCGTCCCGTCCAAGGACGCTGACGTCATCATCACCGGCACCAAGAACCTGCCGGAGCTGCTCAAGGCTGCACTGCTTGAGCAGGGCTACGACGTGAAGGATATCAATATCACCGTCGGCACCAACTACGAAGCGACCGGCGAAGCGATGGCTGCCGGCACTGTCGATCTGGGCTGGCTGCCGGGCGGCACCTACGCGCTGTTCAGCGACGACGTGGATGTCATCCTGACCGCTACCCGTGCGGGTCTGTCCAACGACAGCGAAGACCCCAAGACCTGGAACGGCGACGCCAACAAGACCCTGAAGAACGGCCCGCAGGTCACCTTCTATCGCTCCCTCATCTACGCCACGCCTTCCGCTTACGGCAAGGAGCTTGCCGCGAAGGTCAACGCCGGCGAAGAGCTGACTTGGGATGACCTCTCCAAGGCGAACTGGGCTGTGCTGAAGAACTCTTCTTCCGCCGGTTACATCTACCCGACCCTCTGGCTGCAGGATCACTACGGCAAGAAGGTCACCGATCTGCCGAACGTCATCACGCTGGCCGGCTATGGCGATGCTTTCGCTCAGGCTGCCGCTGAAGCGGTTGACATCGTCGTCTGCTATGCCGACGGCCGTAACGACTACGAAGCCGCTTGGACGCTCCCGACCGGTCAGAACGACGAAACCGGCAAGGCTGGCATGGGCCGCACCGATTCCATCTGGAATGAGCTGAACGTCATCGGCGTTACCCCGGGCATCTACAACGATACCGTTTCCATCACGAAGGCGAACGCGGACGTTTACAATCCGGAGTTCATCGCCGCGATGCAGCAGGCTCTGATCAACGTCATCAACACGCCGGAAGGTCAGGAGATCTTCAGCGTGTACAGCCACACCGGCTATGCCGTTGCGACTGACTCCGACTATGACGGCGCTCGTGCCGCGCTCAAGGTTGCGCAGTAATCACCGCACCCACAACGGGCGGCTTCCCTGTGGAAGCCGCCCGTTTTTCGTAAAAGGTTCCATTGGGGAGCGAACGCTTGAGGGCTCTGTCCTCAAACTCCCGCCAAGAACCTGAGGTTCTTGGATTTCCCTCCTTTCATTTATCGCTTTGCGATAAATGGATGTATACGTCGATTCAAACCGCCGCGAAGCGAAGAAGGGAGTCCGAGGGACTTGTCCCTCGGCAGGGTTTGGGACAGCGTCTCAACCGTCCCCTCCTCCCTCCCACCGCTATCATTGCAAAAAGGAA
Organism: uncultured Clostridia bacterium; assembly: GCA_934631055.1. Taxonomy (GTDB): domain Bacteria; phylum Bacillota; class Clostridia; order Christensenellales; family Aristaeellaceae; genus Ventricola. Next base: position 4,214 of record CAKTXP010000114.1, read on the forward strand.
GTGTCCCCTTTTGATCGAGTTCAAGCATGTTTCCAAAACGTATCCCAATGGCGTCAAGGGTCTCAAGGACGTCAATCTCAAATTTGAGCAGGGCGAGTTCGTCGCCATCATCGGTCTTTCCGGCGCGGGCAAATCCACCCTTATCCGCACCATCAACCGCATGATCGACATCACCGAGGGCGAACTGACCGTAGACGGAACGGACGTTTCCAAGCTCTCCGGCAAGGCTCTGCGCAAGTTCCGCCGCAAGATCGGCATGATCTTCCAGTCCTTCAACCTTGTCACCCGCGCCACCGCGCTCAAGAACGTTCTGACCTCCATGGTTCCGGATATGGGCTTCTTCCGCGTGCTGTTCGGTCTGTTCACGAAGGAGCAGAAGCTCTCCGCGCTCGCCGCGCTGGACAAGGTCGGCATTCTGGATAAGGCGTATATCCGCTGCGACCAGCTTTCCGGCGGTCAGCAGCAGCGCGTCGCGCTCGCCCGCACGCTGAACCAGAATCCTTCCATCATCCTCGCCGACGAGCCAGTCGCCGCGCTCGACCCCGTGACCGCCCATCAGGTCATGGCGGACTTCAAGCGCATCAATGAGGAAATGAACATCACCATCCTCATCAACATCCACCACGTCGATCTGGCGCTGGGCTATGCGCAGCGCGTCGTCGGCATCCGCGCGGGCGAGATCGTCTACGACGGCCCCTCCAGCGAGGTCACGCAGGAGATCCTGGACAGCATCTACAACGGTTCCGCCGTACCGCAGGCGGGCGGCAACTAAGGAGGCGCGCCATGAAGAAAACCGACGCGCCCGGCGTCAAGACTCCGCTGTTTGACCGCATCTTCAAACCGGAAGTCATCACGCTGGAAAACGGGCATACCGTTGCCCGCCCCCGTTCCCGCACACCGCTGATTGCGCTGCTGGTCATCGCCGCGCTGGCGATTTCCGTCAAGGTGACGGGCTTCAACCTGTCCATCATCTTCCGCCGCGCCAATCAGCTCACCAAGATCCTCTCTCAAATCTTCCAGCCCGACCCGTCCTTTTTCAGCAAGGTCGTCACCCCGCTGTTTGACACCATCAAGATGAGCGTTCTGGGCTCGGTCATCGGCTGTCTGCTGGCGCTGCCCTATGCGGTCGCCGCATCCGCCAATATCAACCGCAACAAGCCCTCTCTGGCAATCCTGCGCTTCATCCTGAACATCATCCGCACGCTGCCGACGCTGGTCATCGCGAGCATCTGCGCGCTGGTATTCGGTCTGGGCACGTTCGCCGGTACGATTGCAATCGTCGTCTTCACATTCGGCGTCGTGACCAAAATGCTCTATGAGTCCATCGAGACCATCAACATGGGCGCGTTCGAGGCGCTGGAATCCGCCGGCGCGGACAAGTTCCGCGCGTTCTGGAGCGCCGTGTTCCCGCAGGTTCTGCCGACGTATCTCTCCCACTGCCTGTACAGCTTCGAGATGAACGTCCGCGCGGCTTCCATCCTCGGTTACGTCGGCGCGGGCGGTCTGGGTATCCTGATCGACGAGCGCATCGGCTGGCGCGATTATAACGGTCTGGGTACGGTGCTGCTGACGCTGTTCGTCGCCGTATTCATCATCGAAAATCTGAGTCAGTTCCTGCGCAGCAAGCTCAGCTAACGGAGGGATATCATGCAGTATTCAAATTCTATCCTTGAAAAATACGAATCCCGCCCGCGCAAGTGGTGGATGTACACGCTGGTCGTGTTCATCATGGCGCTGCTGCTGAGCTGGTCCGCTTCCAGCATCACATTCAAAGGGCTTGCCGTCAAGGGCACGGAGGTTGCCAAGGGCATCTTCTGGGGTCTGGTCAAACCGGATCTGAACCTGCTGTTCTCTACTACGACGGACGGCGTGCCGTATCTGCTGATGGAAACGGTCTGTATCGCCATTCTGGGCACGGTTGTCGGCGGCATTCTCGCCCTGCCCATCAGCTTTCTGGCAAGCCGGAAGATCATGCCCAAGCCTGTGGCATTCGTCTTCGGTGCGCTGATTCTGCTTATCCGCACGCTGCCTTCCATCGTCTGGGCGCTCATCTGGATTCGTGTCACCGGACCGGGCGCGTTCTGCGGCGTTATCACGCAGAGCATCTGCTCCATCGGCATGATCTCCAAGATGTATATCACCGCCATCGACGATTTGGACACGAGCATCCTCGAATCGCTGGATGCTTCCGGCTGCACGGCGTTCCAGAAAGTCCGTTACGGCATCATCCCGCAGCTGACGCCAAACATCATCTCCACCGTGATCTACCGCTTTGATATCAACATCAAGGACGCGACCACGCTGGGTATCGTCGGCGCAGGCGGCATCGGCGCGGCGCTGATCCAGTGCATCAACTCCCGCCGCTGGACGATGGTCGGCTCGTTCATCCTCGCGATGATCGTTCTGATGCTGGTCATCGAATTCGCTTCCACCAAGATTCGCGCGAAGCTGGCTCGCGGTCAATAAGCGCCCCGAACCCCTCGCACGCAATCCCCATTCACGCAGTTTCTTATTGCATAAGCAATGGGCTGTCAAGTTCACAAACCGGATATTCCGAGAAAAACTAAGCGTCATTCCGAAGGCTTTCAAGGGGCGATTCCCCTTCTAAACCGCGGAAATGCTTAGATGAATCGCTTCTTTGAATATTCGGTTTCAACTTGACAGCCCTTTATAACAGGAGTGCATATGGATAAAACGCTTACCATTCGCTATACATCCGATACCCATGGCTACCTCTACCCCACCAGCTACGCCGACATGCAGGAGCGCCCGATGGGACTGATGAAGCTCGCGTCGGAATATCCCCACGACGGCAATACGCTCATCATCGACGGCGGCGACACCATTCAGGGCTCTCCGCTGACCAATCTCTATCAGCGCCTTTCGCCTGAGGAGAAGGCGTCCTGCCTGACCAGCGATGCCTACGGCACGCATCCCATCGCCGCCATGATGAATCTGGCGGGCTATCAATTCGTGACGCTGGGCAATCACGATTTCAACTACGGCGTTCCCGCGCTGCTGGATTATCTGAATGACCTCGACGCCATCTGCCTGTGCGCCAACATCCGCGACAAGGAAGGGCTTCTCCCCGTCGCGCCATATGCCGTCCATCAGCTGGAAAACGGTCTGCGCATCGGTCTGGTCGGTGTCTGCACGCACTACGTCACCCGCTGGGAGAATCCGGAGACCGTGCGCCAGCTCGTTATCGAAGAGCCTGTCCCCGCCGCAAAAGCCGCTCTGGAAGCCGTCAAGCCGCTTTGCGACGTGACCGTACTCATCTATCACGGCGGCTTTGAATGCGACCTCAATACCGGCAAACTGCTGACCGAAAGCGCGGAAAATGAAGCTTGCCGCCTCTGCAAAGAGCTGGATTTCGACCTCGTTCTGACCGGTCACCAGCATATGCGCGTGGACGGCGTCCGTTTCGGCAACAGCTATGCCGTTCAGCCGACCTACCGCGCGCCGCATT
>CAKTXP010000115.1 GCA_934631055.1 uncultured Clostridia bacterium
GCTCTGCCGTTTCAGGCTTTCGACCCATCATTCAGATTACCATTCGCGTTATTATAGCATGATTTTCCTTTCGTTTCAATTGAAGAGTTTCCTCGTCCGTCCGCGCTTCCGCCCCGCTGTTTCCGCTTGACAGGCATCCAAAACGCTCGTAAACTAAAAGAACCACAACCCTTGGAGGAAATACCGCCTGATGCTGAAAAAAGCGAAATCCTGGGTCGTTTTGACGCTGACCCTTCTTGTCATCAGCACGGCGCTGTGCATGGCAGCCGTCTATATCGTCGATCCCTTTGAACATTACCGCGAATCCGCCATCCTGCCCCTGTACGATCAGGAGAGCTACAACAATCCCGGCATCGCCCGGAATTATGATTATGACGCGGTCATCCTCGGCACGTCGATGGTCGAAATGAGCCATCCGTCCGTCATCGACGCCTGCTTCGGCGTCCATTCCGTCAAGCTGCCCATGCGCGGTTCCTATACCGCCCATATGGGCTGGCAGCTGACCCATGTGCTGGATACGCATGAACTCAAGCTCGCCATTCTCGCCGTGGACGCGTACAGCCTGATGGGCAATCCGGACGACGACGACGAGATTTACGACTACCTCTGGAACGACGACCCGCTGGATGATATCCACTACCTGCTCAACCGCGACGTGCTGCTGGTGAAGATCCCCAAGATGCTGAAAAACACCGGCAGGCCGCTGGATACCAAGCGGGACGACATGTATCAGTGGACGGACGTCGTCTTTTCCAAACAGAGCGTGCTGGATGCCGTCACCTTCTCCGCACAGAAAGAGATGATGCCTGCGGACACGAATCTGGAACGCTCGACGGAGAACATCATGCGTCATCTCGAGCCTTCCATCCGCGAGCATCCCGAAACGACGTTTAAAATCTATATGCCGCCGTATTCCGTCGGCTACTGGTATATGATGACCCGCGGCGGGCTTTCCGAGCAGCAGTATCGTTCCCGCGCGCGCGTCTGCGAGCTTCTGCTGCAATATCCGAACGTCGAGATCTACGACTTCTCTTCCCGCGTTGAATGGATCACCGACCTCGATTCCTACTTCGACTACTCCCATCACAGCTCCGCCATGAGCGACGCGATCATGCAGGCGATGGCGGCGGGCGAAAACCGCGTTCTGTCCGCAGAAGAGATGGACGCGGGCAGCGAACGCATCCGTCAGGCGGTCAACGCCTTTGCCGACGAATACGAACCGAAATAACGGAGGAATTTCATGACCATCATCGTTCTGGACGGACAGGGCGGCGGCATCGGGCGCGCCATCATCGCCGCATTGCTTCCAAAGCTTCCCGAAGGCGTTCAGCTCCTCTGCGTCGGCACAAACGCCATGGCGACCGCCGCCATGCTCAAAGCCGGCGCTCAGCGCGGCGCGACCGGCGAAAACGCCGTCCGCTGGGCGGCGAAAAACGCCGATATCCTGCTGGCGCCCATCGCGCTGGTACTCAAGGATTCCATGATGGGCGAGATCACCGGCGAGATGGCGGCGTGCGTCGGTTCCAGCCATGCCGTGCGCATTCTCGTTCCGACCGAGCGCTGCGGCACGCACGTCGCAGGCGCGCGCGGCGTCGGCATGCAGACCCTCATCGAGGACGCCGCTTTGCAGGCGGCGGCGTTTGCCCGCCAGGACGCCCTTCGTTCATAATGCACAGATTCAGTCGGCTTTACCTTGACGGCAGATTCATCTTGCTCTATAATGAGAACGACTCAATAAAGGAGGTAGATCCCCGTGATTATTGACCGCATCGAGGAACAGGAACGCTATTATCCTCTTCATCCCGATATGGAGCTTGCTTTCGCGTTCCTTGCGGAAGCACCGGATCTGGAGCCGGGGCGCTACGAGCTGGAAGACGGCTTGTTCGCAACGGTTTATGAAAACGATACCCACCAGCTTGAAACCGTGCCGCTGGAATCCCATAAAAAATACATCGACCTGCAATACTGCATCTCCGGCGGCGAGCGCATGGCATGGGCGCATATTCAGGAGCTGAACCCCTCTGAATCCGATCCGGAGCATGACAATTATTTCTATACGGGAAAATCGACGGCGCTGTCCATTCGCCCGGGCATGTTCTATATCATGTTCCCCAGCGACGGACACAAAGCGGGCTGCCACAACGAATTCCCCAAGCACTACCGCAAGGTAGTCGTCAAGATTCCGATTCCGGCACAGGACGAAGAATAAGCTCAAGCCGCAACAGCCTTGCGGCTTTTTTTGAAATCAGGCATGCCCCATGTCCTCCCATGGGCATGCTGGTTGATAGAAAATTTTCTGAAAGCATGAGGTTGCTACCATGAAAACGATCTTCGCTTACGATCCCTGGCGTCTTGTTGAAAACGAGCTGCATGAAGACGATATGCGCCTTTCCGAGTCGATGACCTCCATCGGCAACGGACATATGGGCATGCGCGGCAATTTTGAAGAGCGATACAGCGGCGACAGCCATCGCGGAACGTATCTGGCGGGCGTATGGTTCCCGGATAAGACGCGCGTAGGCTGGTGGAAGAACGGCTATCCGCAGTATTTCGGCAAGGTCATCAACGCCATGAACATCATCTCCCTGCGCGTGCGCATCGACAGGGAGGATATCGACCTGCATGAAGACGAGGTCGTGTCCTTCTCCCGCGTGCTGGATATGCGCGCGGGCGTACTCAGCCGTGAGTTCGTCATCCGCCGGGAAGGCGGAACCGTGCGCGTCAGCTTTGAGCGCTTCGTTTCCGTCGCGCGTCCGGAGCTGCTGGCGCTGCGCTGCCGCGTGACGGCGGATTACGACTGCAAGGTCGCGCTCCTGCCTGCCATCGACGCGGACGTCCGCAATGAGGATTCCAACTACGACGAAATGTTCTGGCTCTTTGAGGGCGAGGACGAGGATGAAAGCGGCGTGCTGACCATCCATACCCGCACTCGCGAAAACCCGTTCGGCACACCGCGCTTCGCCGTCTGCGGCGCGATGGCGGCTGTTCCGACCGAAAAGCCGAAGAAGAACCGCACGACCGTTGAAGAGGGCTATGTCTGCCGCAAGTTCGTCTTTGACGTGGAAGCCGGACAGACCGTGGGCTGCGACAAGTTCGTCTGCGTCTGCACCGACCGCGACCACAAGGAGGACGACCTGACCGCCGCCGCGACGACGGGCGTGCTGAGCGCACAGGCTGCCGGCTATGACGCCCTTCGCCGCGAACAGGAGCGCGCATGGGCGCGCCGCTGGGAAAAGGCGGACGTGCGCATCGACGGCGACGTCGCCGGTCAGCAGGGCATCCGCTTCAACATCTTCCAGCTCTTCTCCACCTACTACGGCGAGGACGCCCGCCTGAACATCGGACCCAAGGGCTTTACCGGCGAAAAATACGGCGGCGCGACCTACTGGGATACCGAGGCATACTGCCTGCCGATGTATACCGCCATCGCGGGCGAGGACGTCGCGCGCAGCCTGCTCAAATACCGCTGGCTGCAAATCGACGGCGCGTATCACAATGCGCGCGAACAGGGTCTGCCCGGCGCGCTGTATCCGATGGTCACCTTCACCGGCATCGAATGCCACAACGAGTGGGAGATCACCTTTGAAGAGATCCACCGCAACAACGCCATCGCCTACGCCATCTACGCCTATACGCAGTATACCGGCGACCGCAGCTATCTCGATCAGTACGGCATCGACGTGCTGCTGGGCATCGCCCGTTTCTGGGTCGGGCGCGTTCACTATTCCAAGCACGCGGGCAAGTACATGATTCACGGCGTCACCGGTCCGAACGAATACGAAAACAACGTCAACAACAACTGGTACACCAACCGCATGACCGCGTGGGAACTGGCATATACCGCCGAACAGCTGATGCTCATCCCGCGCGAGAAAGCGCAGACGCTCAGCGTGAACGCCGAGGAGATCCGCCGCTTCCGCGAGATCAGCGAGAAGATGTATCTGCCTTACGACAAGGAGCTGGATGTATTCGTTCAGCATGATACGTTCCTGGATAAAGACCTCATGCCCGCCAGTGAGCTTCCGGCGGAGGATCGCCCGCTCAACCAGAAATGGAGCTGGGACCGCATCCTGCGTTCCTGCTTTATCAAGCAGGCGGACGTGCTTCAGGGGCTTTACTTCCTTGAGCATCTCTACGACAAGGAAACCATCCGCCGCAACTTCGATTTCTACGAGCCGATGACCGTCCATGAGTCCAGCCTGTCCCCGTGCGTTCACAGCATTCTGGCGGCAAGCCTGGGCAAGCTGGACAGGGCGCAGGAATTCTATCGCCGCACGGCACGCCTCGACCTCGATAATATCAACAACGATACCTGCGACGGACTGCATATCACCTCGATGGCAGGCAGCTGGCTTGCCATCGTACAGGGCTTTGCAGGCATGCGCACCCTCACCGGCAAGCTCAGCTTCGATCCGCAGCTTCCGGACGGATGGGACGGCTATGCGTTCAAGGTCGTCTACCGCGGCAGGCTCATCGAGGTCAGTGTCTCCCGCGAGGGAACCGGTCTGAAGCTGCTCTCCGGCGACACCCTGACCGTGCTGCTGCACGGACGCGAGGTGACGCTGGTCGGCGCTTCCACAAATCCGGAGGACGAAAATGATTGATATCGCCATCGTCGGCGCGGGCCCCGCGGGATACAGCGCCGCCATCACCGCGCGCAAGCGCGACAAGTCCGTCGTCGTCATCGGACAGAATACGGGCTGGCTCAGCCGCGCACACAGCATCTCCAATTATCCCGGTCTGCCGGATATCTCCGGCGCAGACCTTCTTGCCGCCATGCGGGATCAGGCAGTCGCCCTGGGCGCGCAGACGCGTCCGGGCGTCGTCCACCAGATCGTTTCGATGGGCAGTTCATTCGCGCTCTCTCTGGGCGCAGATTTCGTCGAAGCCAAACGCATCATTCTCTGCACGGGCGCCAAGCAGCCCCGCCTGCTTCCGGGCGAAAGCGAGCTGCTCGGCCGCGGCGTCAGCTACTGCGGCACATGCGACGGCATGTTCTACCGCGGCAAACGCGTTGGCGTCATCGCGCAGGGACCGGAAGCCGTCAGCGAAGCGAACTTCCTCGCCGGGCTTTGCAGCGAAGTCGTCTATTTCGGCACGCCCGATGACGCGCTGGATTCCAAAATCGTCGTAAGCGGCAAAAAGCCGGAAGCCATCCTCGGCGAAGGCAGCGTTTCCAGCTTGAAGGCGGGCGGTGAAGAACTGCCGTTCGACGGCATCTTCATCTTTCGGGAAGCCGCCGCGCTCTCCACGCTCCTGCCGGGGCTGGAGATGGACGGCGCGTTCATCCGCGTAGACCGCCAGATGAAAACCAATCTGCCAGGCGTCTTCGCCGCGGGCGACTGCACCGGTCAGCCGCTCCAGGTTGCCAAAGCCGTCGGCGAGGGCTGCATCGCCGCTATTTCCGCCGCCGCGAATTAAATCCTGCCCATGATTTTTCCTGTAAATCATGGAAATTTCACAATTTTTCTTGCCCAGATGAATCCGCCCGTGTTATAATCAATATATAAACATGCTATTTCGACGGGAGGAGGGATACGGTTGCGCACCATTGAAACGGGACGGGCTGTCGTCGATATCATCGCCTGGCCCGAAGACAGACCATGGGAAGGTCGTTATCAGACTTCCAGCCAGATCGAACGAGGGCTTTGTCGGCTTGTGCTTTCGCCAAACGTTTTCCATGACGCCGCCAGGGCAAACACCGCTTATCGCCGCTTCGCAAGGAAGATCGAGCGGGAGGGGCTTGTGCCGCCGAACGTCGTATTCCGCCAAATGGCATCGCGGACATCGAAAAACGTCTTTTGCATCCTGACGACGACGGAATCCGTTTTCAATTCGGCTTGTTCCGTCGGGCGGCTCTATGTCGTTGAATCCGGCATAGACGACCGCCGCCGCTTATGCGCCGTCCGCGTTCGGGACAGCGCAAGCGCCGATCCCCAGCAGGAAAATGCAATGTAAAGGAACGATTGGGACTCCGTCCCAAACCCTGCCAAGAACCTGAGGTTCTTGGATTTCCCACTTTTCATTTATCGCAAAGCGATAAATGAATGACCAGTTTATTCTAACCGCCGCGAAGCGAAGAAAGGGTGCAGGGAACAACGTTCCCTGCTGGGGTTTGGGGCAACGCCCCAATCGTTCCCCATCGTCCCACGTCCTCTCAACTCTGCTAAAGGATGGATCTATGCCGCAGAAATTGCCGGAAGAATTCCAAAACCAAATGAAACGCCTGCTCGGTGAAGCAGGCTTTTTTGCGTATCTGAAAGCGCTTGATGAACCCTATACCCGCGCGCTGCGCATCAACCTGCTCCTGCGTCCGGACGGCACGCCGCCCTGCGCCATCGAGGGACTCGGTGCGCCCGTTCCTTGGGCAAAGGGCGCGTATTTCATCGAGGGCGATGCACGCCCCGGGCTTTCCCCGCTTCACGAAGGCGGTCTGTTTTATATGCAGGAGCCGAGCGCGCTGACCGCCGTCACCGCGCTCGACCCGCAGCCGGGTGAACGCATACTCGACCTCTGCGCCGCGCCCGGCGGCAAAAGCACACAGATCGCCGCACTGATGGCGGGACAGGGGCTGCTCGTCTGCAACGAACCCGTTCCCAACCGCGCGCAGATCCTCTCCCGAAACGTGGAGCGCATGGGCGTGCGCAACGCTGTTGTCGTCAGCGCTCTGCCGGATGCGCTCGCCCCGCGCTTCCCCGCGTTCTTTGACCGTATCCTGGTCGATGCGCCCTGCTCAGGAGAAGGAATGTTCCGCCGCCAGCCTGAAGCGCGCGACGAATGGGACGCCGATTCTCCGGCGCGCTGCGCCGACCGGCAGATGGATATCCTCGAAGAAGCCGCAAAGATGCTCCGTCCCGGCGGCGTAATGGTCTATTCCACCTGCACATTCAACGACACGGAGAACGAGGGCGTGTTAAAACGCTTTTTGCAGGCGCATCCGGAATTCGCGCTCGAACCGTTTGCCCTTCCCGGTCTGCCGGAAGCACCGGACGGATGGCTGCACCTCTATCCGCATGAGATACGCGGCGAGGGGCATTTTGTCAGCCGCCTGAAAAAGTCTGCCGACGCGCCCATGCCGGAAGCAATCTCTCCCAAAACCCGCACAAGCCGCCCCGCCAAAGGCGCGGGAAAGAACGCCAAATCCCCTGCGCCGCTCGCGCTCCCCGATGTCTTTGCCAAAGGCTGCGAACCGGACAGGCTGTATTCCGCAGGCGGCGCGCTCTGGTCATTGCCAGAAGGTATTGACCCGGAACTGCTGCACGGGCTTCGCGTTCTGAGAACCGGACTTCTGCTCGCTCACGCGGAGGGCAGACGCGTCGAACCGGACCACGCGCTGGCAATGGCTTTGCGTCCGGAAGAAGCCGCGCGAAGCATTTCCCTGACGCAGGAGCAGGCGCTCGCTTATCAGGCAGGCGAAACGCTCGAACTGGGCGACCTGTCCGCCGGATATACGCTGCTCTGCTGCGAGGGCGTTTCCCTCGGCTGGGGCAAACAGGCAGGCGGCATCATGAAGAATCACTATCCCAAAGGGTTAAGGAGAAGGTAAGCGGGCTGAGCCCGCCTGCATTTCCGCCACAGTCCGTAAAGATTCAAAGCTTTACGCACGCGAGCAAGCTTTATG
>CAKTXP010000116.1 GCA_934631055.1 uncultured Clostridia bacterium
CCAACGTAACCTAAAAGAAAGGAGTGCGCATGTTCGAGGGTTTTTCGCAGGAAGCGCTCGATTTCCTGAACGATATTCGGTTCAATAATAATCAGCAGTTCTATGAAGCCAATAAGGCGCGGTATGAGCAGGCGGTCAAAGCCCCTCTGCGGGAGCTGAGCGACGAACTTGCGCCGGTCGTGCAGCTCATCGACCCGAAGCTGGATACGCGCCCGGGGCGGACGATGTCACGGATACGCCGCGACACGCGCTATACGAAGGATAAATCCCCGTTTCGGGATCATGTCTGGCTGGGCTGGCGCTATCCCGGCGAGGGGCGCGCAGAGGGATTCCATATGTACTGGGGATTCGGCGCGGACTGGCTCGGCTGGGGCTGCGGCAGCTATTACACAGATAAGCCGATGATGGACGCCTTGCGGATGGAAATCAGGCGGCATCCGGACGAGGTGCGCGGGGCGCTCAAGCCGCTGGCAGGGCGTTTCGCAATGTATGGCGAGGATTACAAGAAAATCGCGGTTCCGAAGGATGTGCCGGAGGATTTGAAGGCGCTGTACATCAAGAAGTACGTCGGCTTTGACCACGATGGAACGCAGGAAGAATGGGCGATGCTGCACACGCACGCCATGGCGGACGTCATCGCGGCGGACTTATCGAAGATGGCGCCGATGCACCGGTTGATGCGGCGGATGCGCGCGCAGGCTGAGCAGGCGGCGCAGGAAGCCATCCGCGAGCGGGAAGAGCAGGCGCGCGCCGCGGCATTACAGGACGCGGTCGCCAAGCCGGAGAAGCTGGCGATCCGCACCGCGGAAGAGTTCGAGTTTTAGGAGGAACGGGGAACGAGGGGGGAACGGCAGGGGCTTTGCCCCCGCACCCTCAGAAGGGAACTGAGTTCCCTTCACCTTCCACATCATTTATCGCTTCGCGATAAATGGGAGAAAATCTCAATTTTCATCTAAAACTTAGGATGAAGCTGTAAAATAACGTCATATCCTTTATCGCGAAGCGATAAAGAAGTGGGAAATCCAAGAACCTCAGGTTCTTGGCAGGGGTTTGGGGACAGCGTCCCCAACGTATTCCCTCGTCCCCCATCCCCAAAGATAGGAGAGGAAAAAATGAATATGCTTGTTGAATCGCTGAAGGCGCTGCTCTTCGGCATCGTGGAGGGCATCACCGAATGGCTGCCCATCAGCTCCACGGGACACATGATCCTGCTGGATGAGTTCATTCAGCTGCAAATGTCCGACGCGTTTAAATCCATGTTTGAGGTCGTCATTCAGCTCGGCGCGATTCTGGCGGTCGTGCTGCTGTACTTCCCCAAGCTCTGGCCCTTTAAAATGCCGAAGAAAGGCGAGGGCTTCGTCGGTCTGTTCAAGATGGATACCATCATGCTCTGGGTCAAGGTTGTGGTCGCCATTCTGCCCAGCGCGATTGTCGGCATTCCGTTTGACGACTGGATGGATGCGCACCTGCATAACGGACCGGTGGTCGCCGCGATGCTCATCCTTTACGGCGTGGCGTTCATCCTCGTCGAGAAGCATCAGAACACCCGCCGCCGCGCGCGCATCCAGAGCGTGGAGCTGATTGATATGCGCATGGCGCTGATGATCGGTCTGTTCCAGGTGCTTTCGCTCGTGCCGGGTACGAGCCGCTCCGGCGCGACGATTCTGGGCGGCATCCTGATGGGCTGCTCCCGCGCGGCGGCGTCCGAGTTCAGCTTCTTCCTCGCTATCCCGACGATGGCGGGCGCGAGCCTGATTAAAGTGCTGAAGTTCGGTCTGAGCTTCACGTCCGAAGAGCTTATCATTCTGGCAATCGGCTGCGTCAGCGCGTTCGTCGTGTCCATCATCGCCATTAAGACGTTCATGGGCTACATCAAGCGCCACAGCTTCACCGCGTTCGGCTGGTACCGCATCATTCTGGGTGTGGTCGTCGGCGTGTACTTCCTGCTGAGATAAGGAGAAAGACAGATGAAGCATTGCATCATCGCCAAGTTTGGCGACGTGGTTACGGATAAGAAAGCGACGACGGAAGCGGTCAGGGCGCTGTTCGCCGCCGCTGCGCCGGTCGAGAGTGTGAAAAACATCGTCATTCACGAGAACTGCGTGGCGAGGGACAACCGCTACGACCTGATGATCGTTGTAGAGATGCCGAAAGACGCGCTCGGCGCGTGGGACGCGTCGGAGATCCACCATCAGTGGAAAGCGCAGTTCGGCGGCATGCTCGCGGCAAAGGCAATCTTCGATTACGAGGATTAAGGCAACAAAAAACTCCGGCAGGGTGCATCCTGTCGGAGTTTTTGCGTTGAAGGGGGGAGACGTTGGGGTTGCCACCCCAAGCCCCGCCTGAGGGATTTCATCCCTCAGACTCCCTTCTTCGCTTCGCGGCGGCTTAAATCGTCTTTACTGAACGATGCGCATGCGCATCGTATACTTATGTTTATTTAAACAGCCGCGAAGCGAAACGGGAAATCCAAGAACCTCAGGTTCTTGGTGGGGTTTGGGGCAAAGCCCCAACGTTTCCCTCTTAGTCCCGCTCAAAGACCCGCGTGCCGACGCGGACGCCCCACGCGCGCCCGCCGCGAATCAGGAATTCCAGACGGCAGATGATGTTGCTGGCGTCGTCGGGATGAACGGCGAGGAAACGCGTGCCGCCGCAGTAGACCAGCTTGAAATCAACGCCGTCTCGCGTGCCGTAGAGCGCGTCGCTTCCCTCTTCGCAGTGGATGCAGACGATGCTCGGCACGCCCTCATGCCCAATGTAGCGCCCACGAATCATGTGCGGCGCACTGAAAACGCGGTCTGCCGGAATGAACCACTGATGGCTCTCTTCCAAAGGAAGCCCCATCACCGCGTTGTACATGCCCCACATCAGCTCGTCCATGTCCTCGTCGCCCTGATTGCACAGGACGGCGAACCCATAGCCTTCGCCCAGCAGCAAGCCGCCTTTCGTCGATACGCCGTGCAGCGCGCCGGAATGCTCACAGATGACGTGTCCGGCTTTCTCGCGTTTGTACAGCCCCATGCACATCGTCGCCTGCGCGGACAGCGGATGATAGCGCCCGATCAGTAAATCGACGGCATGCGCAGGGATCGCCTGCCGCCCTTCGTGCATGCCCATGTCCGACAACGCCTGATAGTAGGCTGCCATATCGCGGCTGGTGGACTTGACCATGGCGCAGCCGCGGAACGGCGGAAGGATGCTCCAGAAGTCGTCGCAGGTGCGTTTGCCGTCCTCCATCTCGAACAGGCTGGTGATGTTGCCGCCGGACAGGGCGCGCGCGGCGTCGATGCCGTTATCCAAAATGCTTCGGGTCATGCCCAGCGGCGCAAAGATGCGCTCCTGCATGAACTGCTCCAGCGGCATGCCCGCCGCCTTGTCGATGACATAGGAGAGGATGGCATAGCCTTCGTTAGAATAGCTCATGACCTCGCCCGGCGCGCCGAGCGTGTTGTAGCCGCAATGGGCGACGTAATCGAGAACATCGTCGATCGTTGCCATCTTGTTGGGCGCGGTGCGCTTCATCTCGGTCAGCCATTCGCTCTCGGCGCGCCCCTCGCTGTTCATGGCGATGGACCATTCCAGCGGCTCCATCGGGGGGATGCCGGAGGTGTGCATGGCGAGATGGCGGACGGTCACGGCTTCGCGCGGCTGACCGGCGACGGAGAAGTTCGGCAGGAAATCGCAGACGGGCGCGTCGAGGTCGAGCCTGCCCTCGCTGGCGAGGATGCAGGCGCACAGGGCGGTCAGCGATTTGCTCATGGACGCGATGCCGAATATCGTATCGCAGCCCACGGGAAGCGTAGAAGCGGCGTCGCGCCAGCCGAAATTGAAGGAATAGACCAGCCCGTCGCGGCTCATGATAGCGGCGCTGACGCCGGAGAGGTTTTTCTTCTCTGCCCAGCGGGCGAGGTAGGTATTCAATGCGGAAGAATCAATCATCATATCCTCCTGCTCATAGGAAAGTGTTGATGGGGACGAGGGGGCAGTTGGGGCTTCACCCCAAACCCCGCCAAGAACCTGAGGTTCCTGGATTTACCAATTTCTTTACTGCTTCGCGATAAAGAAAAAAACATGCCCCCGATTTGCAAGATGATTATAGCACGAAGTCGGGCGGATTTCACGTCTTTTTCACGTCAAAGCGAAAGGATGTGACCTGAATCAATTTGGGGTTGCATTACAGGGGAAAAACGGGTAAACTCTAAACGATGACTTTTGGGTTTAAAAGCAGTAAACTAGCATGGAGTGAAAAATAAACTCGGTACAAAATCCGGACGCGCACTGCGCGCCCCTACAAGGATTTACTAGAGTGAAGCAAGGGCAACCAGTGGTCGCCCGTCGCGAGTTTTTGCGCTTTTTGGGTTAAGACAACCCATAACCTCCCATTTTGGGAAGGTTATGGCTCATTGCGCTATGACCGTAGCCCTCTCAGTCAGCCTACGGCTGACAGCTCTCCCAAAGGGAGAGCCAAGGGGGAGCGGAGGAAGGGTTTTGCGACGGAACAACGAAAGGAACTGAACGGATGAATCAAAAGAAAGCGGGCGTCCTGCTATCCTATGGACAGACGGCGCTCTCGACCCTCATTTCGCTGACGTATACGCCGGTGATGCTGCGCCTGCTGGGGCAGAGCGAGTATGGGCTGTATACGCTGGTGAGCGGATTTGTTTCCAACCTGAGCCTGCTCTCCTTCGGCTTGGGCAGCGCGTACATGCGGTATTATTCCCGCGCCGAGGTCAAGGACGGCGAGGACGGCGTGGCGCGCATCAACGGCATGTTCATGACCATCTTCTTCGTCGTCAGCGTGCTGTGCCTGATGACGGGCGGCGTGCTGGTCGCCAACACGAAGAACATATTTGCCGCCAAGCTGACGCCCGCCGAGCAGAAAACGGCGCAGATCCTGATGGCGCTGCTGGTGGTCAACATCGCGGTATCGTTTCCGGCGAGCGTATTCTTCTCTTACATCACGGCGAAGGAACGGTTTCTCTTTCAGCGGCTGGTGAGCATGATCCGGACGGTGCTGAATCCGATTGTGATGCTGCCGCTGCTGCTGATGGGGTACGGCTCTATCGCGCTGGTGATGGTGACGCTCATCCTGACGGCGTTTTCGGATATCGTCAGCATCTGGTACTGCTTCAAGAAGCTGCACATGCGCATCAAGTTCGGGAAGTTTGACTTTTCGCTGCTGCGCGACATGGCGGGTTTCTCGTTCTTCATTTTCCTGAACGAGATCATCAACCAGATCAACTGGACGGTGGACACGACGCTGCTGGGCATCATCAGCGGCACGGCGGCGACGGCAGTCTACGGCGTCGGCTCGCAGATCAACCAGTATTACATGGCGCTGTCTACGTCGATATCCGGCGTATTCACGCCGCAGATCAACCGCATTGTCGCGCACGGCGAGGGAGACGAGCAGCTGACCCGGCTGTTTACCCGCGTTGGGCGGATACAGTTCATGCTGCTGGCGCTGGTGCTGACGGGATTCATCTTCGTCGGCTCGCCGTTCGTGCGCGCGTGGGGCGGCGAGGAATATGCGCAGGCGTATCCCATTGCTCTGCTGCTCATCGGTCCGGTGACAGTGCCGCTGATTCAGAACATCGGCATTGAGATCCAGCGCGCCAAGAACATGCATCAGTTCCGCTCGAAGGTCTATTTCTGCATGGCAATCGGCAACGCCATTGTCAGCGTGCCGCTGGGCATGGCGTTGGGCGGCATCGGCTGCGCGCTGGGTACGGCAATCTCGATGATCGTGGGCAACGGGTTCATCATGAACTGGTACTATCAGACACACATCGGGCTGGACATGCGCTATTTCTGGAAGAACATTTTGAAGATCGTACCGGCGATGCTGCCGCCCATCGCGCTGGGCATTTTGGCGGTCAGTCTGCACAGCTTTGAGGGGTATTCCGGCGTGCTGACGTTTGCGGCGCCGTATGCGGCGCTGTACGCGGTCTGTCTTTATGCTTTTGCGATGGACGACAGCGAAAAGAACATGGTGCGCGCGGTGCTGCGGAAGGTGAAGAGGGGGTGACGTTTGGGGCAGAACCCCAAGCGTTTCCAGAAAGGGTTAAATGGACGTTTCGGAGATGAACCTGCATGTGCTGGAGGTCGTCAGCATGGCGCTGCGCGGATGGGCGCGAAAAATCGACGCGGCGGATGTGCAGACGCTGACGCGGGAATGCGGCGTGAGCGAGAAGGAAGCCGTACTCCAGATGTTCGCGGCGCAATGCGGGACGGAGGACAGGAATACCATCGAGCGGTATCTCCGCCCCTCCATCGAGGTGCTGGACGAACAGGCGTTTTTGCAGAACCCATATCTGCGCGCCGTGCGCTTTCCGCAAAAAGAACGGGGGCGCTGGAGGCTGGAACGGCTCAGCTATCAGCCCTATGAACTGTTCGTTCGAGATGAGCTGCTGGTGATGCCGGACGGACGCGAGATTCCGCGGCTGGGATGCTTCAGGAAGAGCGTGGAGTATCCGGCTGTGCTGGAAGGCGGGCGGGAATGGATGACCGTTACGCCGAACGAAATCGCGACGATGGAGGAAGCCGTCGGCAGGGCGCGCGGACGGGTCGTCGCGATGGGACTTGGACTGGGATATTTCGCTTTCCGCGCAAGCGAAAAAGGCGAGGTCGAAAAGGTGACCGTCGTTGAGCGCGACGCGGATGTTATCGCGCTGTTCAAAGAGGAGATTCTGCCGCAGTTCCCGCACGGGGAGAAGATCGAAATCATACGGGACGACGCGTTTGACTTTGCGCAAAAGGGTCTGCCTGAGCGGGGCGCGGACTTCGTATTCGTTGACCTGTGGCACGACACGGCGGACGGCACGCCGATGTATCTGCGGATGAAGAAATTGGAGAAGCTGACGCGCGCGGAGTTTGGATACTGGATCGAACCGTCGATACTGGCGCTTATCCGAGGGCTGGCGGCGGACGACGCGAAAGAGGGGCGCGCGTGGGCGCGCCGGCTTTTGGAAAGCGGGGAGAGCATCTCCGAAGCGGCGGAAGATTGGCTGACGTTTGAGATGATGGAGTGATAGCAGCCCTCTCAGCCGCCTGTGGCGGCAGGAGAGCCAAGGGGGATATGGCGGACGCGCATTGCGCGCACCTGCCGGAGATGATGTTTTGACGCTGTGCGCAGTATCCATGTTATGGGGATTGAGCGAAAAACGAGAAAATAAAAGGAGAAACGGCAGATGAAACAGGCGGTTTTGCTTTGCTACAATCTTGCGCCGGAGAAGGCGCAGAAGATCCGGCTGGCGGCGATGCGGCTCAAGATCCGCGTGCGTCCGGTGGCGAAAGAGGAATATGGGCAGACGCTGGCGGCGCTCTGCGGAATGGAAGAGACGACGGACGCGGCATACGGCGGGGCGGGATTCGAGGACGAGATGCTCGTGATGGCGAATTTCCCGGCGGCGATGATGAACACGTTCCTTGGGCTATTCAGGCGGATGGGCATTGCGCCGGTCGCGCTCAAGGCAATCTTGACCCCGACGAACGCGCAGTGGGATTCCGAAAAGCTGCATGCGGAGATCGCAAGCGAGCATGAGGCAATGATGAAGGGGAACGGGGCGGCGCATTGAGGCAAGCCCTCTCAGCCGCCGATGGCG
>CAKTXP010000117.1 GCA_934631055.1 uncultured Clostridia bacterium
CGCCAGTATTATAATATGTCCGCCGTTCCGGAAAACGAGATCACCGAGGAGAACTGCCAGTATAAGCTTCAAAAAGATGACTGGTATGTGACCGGATTCTGCGCGACGTGGTGAGAAAACTGCTTTCCTAAGAGGGAAGCGGCGCATAGAAAAAGCAGAGCTGCTGAACGAGCAGCTCCGCCTTTTTATATAAGTCACTTTCACGCGGTAAAGCGATAAACAATTTTACCCTCGTCCCTTGTCAAGCGTCATAAATGATGATAAAATAAAAGTGAAATCATATTTCATGGTTCTGCGTGAAAGGGATGACGGATTTGATTCATATCAAAGAGCTGTTCCGGCTTCAGAGCATTCATCATCTGCGTCTGATCGCCGGTCAGGAAGGATTGGAAAGGACGGTCACGGCGGCTGTTCTTTTTGAGTATGATCCCTCGCGCATGCAGCTTCCGGATTTTTACCGCGGCGATCTGGTCGTGACGACGCTGGCGTATGCCCGCGGGGACGCGCAGCTCGTCGCGCACTCGCTTCAGGCGCTGATGAATCAGGGGATCGCGGGGCTGCTGGTCAAGACCGCGTATTTCAGCGACCTGCCGCAGCCGGTCGTCGCGCTCGCCAATCGGCTGGGGACGCCCGTGTTCCTCTTTGACGATACCTATATCGAAGAGGTCATCTTACAGGTCACAGACCTCATCCGCGGCAAACGCCATTTCGCCGGATTTGAGCAGGATATCGACGCGCTGATGCGCGGCGAGCTGACGGAGGAACAGACGCGCGAACGCGCCAGAAAGATCGACCCCGTTGGGCAGGGCGTCTATCGGATGTATGCCGTCTGTCCGAGGGAACGCATGCCGTCGCTGGACGACAAGCTCTATGCGCTGCTGGAAAAGGACGCGGACGCCGCTCATCGGTATACGTTCATGGAATGGCGGCGGATGATGCTGGTCATGAGCCGCGAGGAAACGGACGACGCGCAGGAAGGGCTTCACAGGCTGGAGGAAACGCTGAACCGCGCGGGCGTCGATTGCGAGGCGCTTGTTTTGGGCGAAAGCGACGCGCGGGAGGACAGGACGCTGATGGGAATGTCCCTGTCCGAAGCGGTCTACGCCGTGCGCACGGCAAAGCTCTGCGGAAAGCATGCGATGGGCGCGGACGAGATGGGGTTGTACGCCTATCTGTTCCCGATGAGCGAAAATCCTTTTGTCTGCGACCGATGCCGCCGTGTGCTGGCGGAGATACGCGAATACGACGCCCAAAATCACACCAATCTGGAACAGACCGCCATCGTCTATGTCAAGGAGAATATGGAGATTGCGGCGGCGGCGAAAGCGCTCTTTCAGCATCCGAATACGGTGCGCTACCGCCTGAGCAAGATTCAGCGCATCATGCGGATGGAGGACGACCCGCTGTTCGCGCCGATGCTGAGTTTGACGATGAGCCTGTCCCGAATTTTGAACGAAGGACAGGCATGAGGAATAGAGCATGGATACCGCAGAGACGAGAATGAAGCCGGGCGACATCGTCCGGCATTTTAAGGGAAAGCGCTACCAGATCCTGTATTTTGCCAAGGATTCTGAGACGCAGCAGGACGTGGTGGTCTATCGCGCACTGTATGGCGAAAGGGGCGTATGGGTCCGCCCGATGGAGATGTTCTTTTCGCCCGTAGACCGGCAGAAATACCCGGACGCGGCGCAGAACTATCGCTTTGAACGCACGGAGGAGACGGCGGATGACTGACGAAAGCGCTCAGCGAAAGCGGGCAGTAAAATGGACGCTGCCCGTATTCTGCGGCTATATCTTTTTGGGCATTGCGTTTGGCGCGACGCTGGCGCAGGCGGGGTTCGGCGTGCCGTGGGCGCTGGCGATCAGCACGTTCGTATATGCCGGAAGTCTGCAATTCGTCATGGTTCCTTTTCTGGCGGGCGGCACATCGCTCATTGCCGTCGCGCTGACGGCGCTGATGGTGAATGCGCGCCATCTGTTCTACGGGCTTTCCTGCATCAAGCGTTTTGGAAAGATGGATAAGCGCATCCGCCCGTATATGATCTTTTCGCTGACGGATGAGACGTATTCCGTCTTTTGCGGTCTGCCGGAAAGCGAGTCGGACGGCGTGATGCTGCGCATAGCGCTGTATGACCAGCTCTACTGGATCGCCGGTTCGGTCATCGGCGCGGCGCTGGCGCAGGGGCTGCCGTTTGACCTGACGGGCATTGACTTTTCGATGACGGCGCTGTTCGTCGTCATCTGCGTGGAGAAGGCGCTGGAAGCGAAGAACCGCGTTCCGATGATTTTGGGCGGCTGCTGTGCGCTGGCGATGCTCTTTCTGCTGGGGCAGAGCGCGTTCCTTGCGCCCGCGCTGGCGCTGACGGCGCTGCTGCTGACGGTCATCGACATCCGAAAGGGGGCGAAGGCGGCATGACGCACGCTGTTTTAGTCGTCATCATCTGCGCGGCGGTCACGGCTGCGCTTCGCGCGCTGCCTTTTGTCTGCTTCGGCGGGAAGAAGGGCGTTCCGCGCATTGTTGCGGCGCTGGGAGAAACGCTTCCTCCGGCAATCATGGCGGCGCTGGTCGTCTACTGCCTGAAGAGCGTTCCCTTCGGAACGATGGCGGACGGCGCAAAGCAGCTCATCGCCGCCGCCGCGGTGGTCGCGCTGCATCTCTGGAAGAAGAATACGCTGCTCAGCATTGGCGCGGGAACGGCGCTGTACATGCTGCTGATCCGGCTTTAAGGAAGGTAAAGACTGATGAATATCATTGCCCGCGCGGCGCTGTATATCTACGACGGAAGCAATATGGCGCCGATTTTTCCCGGAAAGGTGAGCAAGCCCTGCGACGAGGCGGCGGCGTATCTTTCCGTTGTTGCGGATAAGATCATGGCTTCCGACGGAAGCCGGACGACCTGTGTCGAGCCTGGCAGCGCGCAGGAAGAGATGCTTCGCCGCTTTGCCGTGACGCCGTTTCCGGAAGCCGCCGACGCGCTGATGCGCAGCATGGACGAATCCATGCAGACGCTTGAGATTCCGCGCGAGGGATTTGATATGGCGATCTTCTCCTTTGAGCAGGACGGTAATCCGCATTTGTGCGTTGCCCAGCTGCCGTATCGCAGCGCGATGGTGCATCAAGTGGACGTCGCCGAGGACGGCATGACGACCACGCAGGTTCTGCCGTATGGAACGGTGATGCCCCTGCCGGGAAGCAAGGGATGCGCCGGTTTCGTTGTCAATCTTTCTACCGGCGATATCCGGCTGAAGGATACGCAGGTTTTGACGAACGTCGGAAACCGCGCGCTGTTTGCGCAGTCGCTTTTTGCGATGGCGGAGACGCGCTCGACGAAGGAAGCCGTTCAGGTCATTACGCAGGCGATTGCAGACGCCGCGCCCGTGGAGATGGACACGCCGATGCTGACTCCGGCGGTCAAGCGCGCGATGAGCAAGTCCATCGAGGAAAAAGGCGTTATCGACGTCAAGGACGTTGCGGAAGAGGTCTTTCGTTCCGATCCGGAGCGGGAAGCCATCATCGAGCAGGTCTCTCGGCAGATACAGGAAGAGCAGCTTGAGCCGGTCATTCCGGTAGAGAGCAAGCGCGTCGTCGCCCAGCTGCAAAAGGTGAAGATCAAGACGGACAACGGCATTTCCATCACCCTGCCGCGCGAGCTGGCGGACGACGAGAACAGCTTTGCGGTCGTCGAGAACGGAGACGGGACGATATCCATCATCATCAACAAGGTTCAGGAACTTAAGACGGAGTGAGGAGACGATTGGGGCTGCCGCCCCAAGCCCCGGCAGGGAACTGAGTTCCCTGCACCTTCCGTATCGCTTCGCGCCTGTATCAATAAACTAGAGCATACGATGCGCATGCGCATCGTTCGATAAGAGGATTAAAACCGGCGCGAAGCGAACCGGGAAGTCCAGAAACCTCAGGTTTCTGGTGGGGTTTGGGGATTGGAATCACGCGCCCGCTGTGCGGGATTCAGCGTGACGGAAATCGGAAATCGTAAGAAACGCTTTGCGTTTCTATACGAGTTTCCCGGATCAAAGCCCCAATCGTTCCCCCTAACGATAAGGAGGAAAACGTATGGATCTGAATGCTTACGGTTCTTTTATTCTGGAAGAAACGCAGAATCTGCTTGCCATCGACAGCCCCAGCGGCATGACGAAAAAGGCGGCGGAGCATGTCATGGCGCGCTTTGAAGCGCTCGGTTATGCGCCAACGCTGACCCGCAAGGACGGCGTGCTTGTCTGCCTCGGCGGGAAGGACAAGGAGAATGGCCTGCTGCTGGAGGCGCACATGGATACCCTCGGCGGCATGGTCGAGCAGATCAAGAGCAACGGCAGGCTGAAGATTACGCGCATCGGCGGTCTGCGCGCGGAAAACGTGGAAGCGGAAAACTGCCGCGTGGTCACGAAGTTCGACGGCGTGGTCGAAGGCACGGCTCAGCTGATAAACGCATCCGTACACGTCAATACGAAGTACGGCGATACCCAGCGCACGTTCGACACCATCGAGATTGTGCTGGATGAGCCGGTCGCCTCCGCGGAGGATGTGAAGAAGCTCGGCATCCGCACGGGCGATTATGTCTGCTTTGAGCCGCGCACGCGCGTGACTAAGAGCGGCTACATCAAGAGCCGTTTCCTCGACGACAAGCTGAGCGTCGGCATCCTGCTGGGCTATGCGAAGTATCTCAAGGATGAGAACATCACGCCGGAACGCGCGGTCTATGTCCACATCACCTCGTTTGAAGAGGTCGGACACGGCGGAAGCGCAAGCGTGCCGGAGGGCGTGACGGAAGCCATTTCCGTAGACATGGGCTGCGTCGGCGAGGGATTGACCTGCGACGAGCGCATGGTGTCCATCTGCGCGAAGGACAGCGGCGGCCCGTACAACTACGATGTCGTCCGCGGGCTGATCGCGGCGGCTGAGAAGATGGGCGCGCCGTATGCGGTGGACGTTTATCCGAGCTATGGCAGCGACGTTGAAGCGACCCTCCGCGCGGGCTATGATATCCGCCATGGGCTAATCGGTTCCGGCGTGTACGCGTCTCATGGCTATGAGCGCAGCCATGTCGAGGGCGCGCTGGCGACGCTTAAAACGCTGGCTGGATATATCGAGTAAAGAAGCAGTCTGTAAAGCTTTACAGACGTGAGCAGTTTTTATGCAATTCCCTATGGGTAAAAAGACGGGAGCCGGCGCATTCAGCGTCGGCTCCTGTCTTATCCATTTTCTTAGTCTGTTTCCTTCGCTTTCAACTGCTTGAGTATCCCATCCACGATGAGCCAGCACAGCACAAACGTGCAGATGTCGGAAACGGGCTGGGCAATCTGAATGCCAAGCAATCCCCAGATGCGCGGGAAGATGAGCAGCGCGGGGATCAGGAAGATGCCCTGACGCGCGGTCGAGATGATGGTCGAGCGGACGCCGTAACCGATCGCCTGCGTGAACATGTTGCACAGGGTGATATAGCCCCAGAGAGGAAGCGTCACCAGCTGGAGACGCAGGGCGAGCGTGCCGATCTCGATGACCTGCGGATCGTCGCGGCGGAATACGGCGACGATCTGACCGGAGAACAACAGCGAGACGATGCACAAGACGACAAGGATGATCGTCACGACCTTGACGCAGAACCAGAAGGCTTCGCGCACGCGCTTATACTTGCCCGCGCCGTAGGAGAAGCCGCAGACCGGCTGGAAGCCCTGACCAAAGCCGATGACCGAGGAATTGATGAACATCGTATAGCGGCTCACGATGGACATGGCGGCAATTGCCGCGTCGCCATAGACGCCCGCCGCATTGTTGAGCAGGATGGTCGAAACGCTGGCGATGCCCTGACGGCCGAGCGACGGCACGCCATTGTAGATGATGCTGCCGTAGATTTGCAGGCTGGGCTTGAAATTCTTGAAGCGGATGGAAAGCGCGTCGGCTTTCGTGTTGCACATGACCAGCAGGATGACAAAGCTGACGACCTGAGAAAGCGCCGTCGCCAGCGCCGCGCCCGCCGTACCCATATTCAGGGCGAAGATGAAGATGGGGTCAAGCACCATGTTCAGGATGCCGCCGGTGGTGATGCCGACCATGCCGTACATCGTCAAGCCCTCGAAGCGGAGAAGATTGTTCATGACGAAAGAACACATCATGAACGGCATGGCGTAGAAGATGTAGGTCGCGTAGTCCTTGGCATAGGGCGCGATGGTCGGCGTCGAGCCGAGGAAGCGGACGATGGCGTCGATATGCGTCAGGCTCAGGAATGCAAGGATAATGCCGGCGATGAACGCGGTAAAGAACGCGGTGGAAGCGTATTTATCCGCGCGTTCGTGGTCACCCGCGCCGAGCGCCTGACTGACATGCGTGCCGGAACCCATGCCGATCATGAAGGAGACCGCCTGAATGATCGCCATAGCGGAGAAGATGACGCCGACAGCGCCGGAAGCGGATGTGCCGAGCTGGCTGACGAAGAAGGTATCCGCCATGTTATAGACGTTGGTGATGAGCATGGAAATGATGGTCGGGACAGCCATCTTGGGGATGACGCTGCTCACAGGATCATTGAGGAGCATATTGTTGCGCTCCTGTGCAGTCATGGATTTCATTTGTTTTACCTCAAAGAAAAGCGTTTATTTATTTTTGCCGTAACAGATTATCTATACGACAAAAAGAAAAAATCCCCTGCCGCCCGGCAGAAGATTTGTAGAGATTTGAAAAAGGCAGAAATGAAAAAATAAAAGATATTACAACAAGCATGCATCGCGAAGCGATGCATGAAGCGGGAAAACCAAGAACCTCAGGTTCTCGGCAGGGTTTGGGACAGAGTCCCCATTGCACCTTTTTACAAGAGATAGCCGATGAGAGAGAGGATGATGCTCAGCGCAAGCGCTGCCAGAACGTCGCTGACGTCGTGCTGACCGGCAAGGACGCGCAAGGCGGCGATGACCAGACAGAGCAGGCTCATGGCGATGATGACCGGAACGGTCGGAAAGATATAGACCACGGCGCAGGCGATGGCGGCGGCGCTTGCCGTGTGGCGGCTGGGCATGCTCTTGCCCTTGCCGGGGCGGTATGCGCCGACGGGCGGTGTGTCGAATCGGTCATAGGGGCGCTGCTTGCCGATGGCGGGGCGCAGCGCTGTTGCGGCCAGGAAGCACGCGGCGGGGACAAGCACCGCGCGGATGATGCGCATATCGCCTGTGAACATCAGGTAGACGAGCGTTGCGCAGTAAACGGCGGCGCAGACGAGCGTCGGCGCGCGCAGCGCTTTTGCGCCGCCGGGCAGACGGGCGGTGACTGCGCGGACACGGCTGGTCATGCAGGCGTATTGTTCTTTTGTCATAAGCGGCAACCTCCATGGCGTTTACCGCCTTGACGGAGCGGAAAAACGCGGATATAATGGAACGGAATTTGCGAAGAAGGGGAACGTGTGGGACGCTTGGGGCTTTGCCCCAAGTCCGGGAAACTCGCATAGGGGCGCTGTCCTCTGCCTGCGGCAGACGCGCCCGCTTCGCGAACGCGCAAGCGCTCC
>CAKTXP010000118.1 GCA_934631055.1 uncultured Clostridia bacterium
GCGAATTTGAAGGGGAGAGCGAATCTCAGATGATTGCGATTGACGCGAGGACGGGAGAGAGAATGCTGGCGTTATAAAGAAATAAATCAGGCACTCCGAGACGAATTCGGAGTGCCTGATTTTGCGCTTATAAGGAATTTGCGGAAAGCTATCGTCAGGTTACGCTTCACACCCTGACTGCTTTTTAAATCGCTTCGCGATAGAGGGAGCGCTGGACGGCAGCTCAGACCTGATTGGGGCGCTGCCCCAAGTCCGGGAAACTCGCATAATCGCCTACGGCTCATTGCGATTTCCAATCTCCACCGCGCTGAATCCCGCACAGCGGGCGCGCGGTTCCGATTCCCCGGCAGGGAGCGTTGTTCCCTGCACCCTTTCTCCGCTTCGCGGCGGTTCAAACAAGCGTTAAAGTTAGATTAACCGATGAGCAGATCTATCGTCTGCCAATAGAGCAGATAGAGAGCGGAATAGCTGTCATAATCGAATTCATCTGCGGCAATCGCGCCGGAGACGGTGAAGATATAGCCATCATAGACGGTGACATAGATACAATAGAGGTTTCCATCCGAGCCTTTACCGGCGGCGATGAGAGGGCTGAGGTCGGCATAATCGGCGAAATCGCCGTCGAATTCCATGATAGACGGCTCATTTTCGCCGGGATAATTCTGCGCGTAGAAGTCGATCATCTGCTGGCGCATATCGTCGGGCATGGAGAGCATGGAATAGCCCTCATAGGCTTCGCTGTACGAGATGTCAATGGCGTAGCCGCAGTCTGAGCGCCCATTGAGCGCGAGGGTCAGCGCGACGCCGGTATCGGAATCCGTTTCGTTCGTGACGGTCATATTCTCGGGAATATAAATCGTCTCATCCAGCGCTTCGATCGTATAGGCAAAGACGTCGAGTTCGTCCTCTTCGGCAATCGCGCCGGGCAGGAAGAGGACAGCCGTCGTCAGGCAGAGAAGCAGGGCAAAGAGCTTTTTCATGGGTTTTCCTCCTTTATCCATCCGCGTATCGCGGCAAGTGACGTTACAGATAGAAGTCAATCATTTCGGAAAGCTCGCTCTGACCGAAAATATCCGTCAGGCGGAAGCAGTACAGGAAGGTCGAATCCGCGCCTTCGAGCGACACATATTCAAATGCGGGCAGGGTATCGCCGACGATGATGGAGTCGCCCTCGATGGAGCCTTCGACCATTTCGCCCGTGCCGTCGTCGTAGAGGATGGGGTAGGTCGGGATGATCTCGTCGCCCTCGGCGAGCTGGGTCATGCCGCGCACGGGCAGACCGTTGGCATCGTAGCCTTCGGAGAAACCGGAGATGACGCCCTCCGGATGGGCGGCGGTAAAGACGATGATGAGGTAGCCGCTCTTTCCGTTGAGGGTCACGGGAATGACACTTCGGCGCATGCTCTGCGTCTGAACCTGGTCATAGAGGACGACAAGCTGGTCCTCGAGCATGGGCCAAGTGCCGTCGAATCCGCTGACGATATCGCCGCTTTCCCAGTCGATGCCTGCGTTCTGCATCGCGCCAAGCTCGACCCAGATGGTGTCCTCGTCGTCGCTGGCGTCCAGATAGAGCAGACCTTCGACCAGCGAGAGATTGGCAAGCTCATCCTGAGAGAGGGTCATGAAGCAGGCGTAATCCGTATCCATTGCAGAGAGGAAAGCGTCCTCTTCCTCTTCTTCATCATCGTCAGGCGTGATAGAGCCGGAGAGGACGGAACCGAACCCGCCCCAGCCGGAGCTTTCGGTCTGCGGCTGACTCGGTTCGAGTTCAACGGAATCGTTGGAAGCGTCCTCCGGCGCGACATAGGTTCCGCCGGGCATGAATACGGTATTCAGCATCGTTTGGGACAATCCGCCCGTCACGGCGGCGGAAGCCTGCGTCGGCGCCTGCAAGGTAAAGGCATAGCTGCCGCCGGCGAGCAGGGTCGCATAGCCGTAGGTGAACTGGCTGTAATTCGGGTATTTTTCGCCGCAGTCGTACTGATCGTCAAAGCAGGTCACGAATTCGCTGACATTGCTGCCTGGGACGAGGATGCTCATGCCGGTCAGGTAATCGAACATATCCGTGCCGAGCGAATAATGGATGGCGCTGCGATAGGTCGATTCGATCTGGCTCGCCATATTGGGCGCAAACTGGCGCGTCGCGTCGAGGAACGCCATGAAATCAACCATGTCGGTTGAGCTGTCGGCGAATTTGCCGAACGGATACATGCGCTGGCGCGCGCGGCTGATGGTCGAAAGCTGACCGTTTTCAAGCGCTTCGGTCAGGTAGGCGGAATAGGTCTCGACCTGCCTGAGCAGGGTCGGCACGACGGACAGGTCAATGACGCTCAGGCTGAGGTAATCGTTGGGATTATAGTCAAGGCAGGCTTCCATATATCGATCGACCATGGACACGGCGATATCGCCGGAATCCATCTCCGGATCGGCGGCGAGGTCGCCCAGCCAGCCGTCGTAGCTCCAGCCGAGAGAAGGTTCCAGCTCTTCGCTGGCGACCATGTAATCCGCATAGCTCGGCATATGGACAGCCATTTCGTAGGTTGCCATCAGGCAGGCGTCAAAGCCGATGATATCCAGATGGAAATCCGGATCGTCCTGCTGGACGGCGTAGAGCGCGTCGTTGACTTCGTGGATGGTCAGGCTGTCGTTATCCGCGGTCTCGTCAAAACAGACGCCCCACATCGAGCCGCCGCCATGGTCCCAGAGGATGAGAATATAGCGGTCGGCGGGGTAAGCGTCCGTCGCCCACGAGATGAAATCCACGAGCGTATCCTTATCGCCCATATTGCCGCGGCGGGGGGATTGGATATCCTCAAAGGAGAGATAGCCAATGGCAAAGCGGTTGATGGCGTTGGGCTGCAAGTCGGTATCGTCCCACTCAGTTGCGCCGCCCGCCTGAACGACGACGTTCACGCTGCTGGGCAGATCGACGCTGCACATTTCGTAGATGTCGTTAACGCAGTCGCTTTGCAGGTCCGTTCCGCACATGTACATCATGACGGTCGTCGTCGTCGCGGAAGCCTGCGCGCCGACGAGCAGCATCAAAGCCATGAGCGCGGACAGCAGGCATACTTTGAATTTCATGAGCATCCCCCTCCATTTGTTTAAACAGCACAAGTCTTATTCAAATATTATAGCATATGCGCAGGAGCGTCCGCAAGCGCGTATCTTCGATCCTATGCGTGTTTTCGTGCGGAAATTCTGCTTTTCGTGCAGGATTTGAAAAATCATACCGTTGGTTGAAAAAACATTTTACCATTGGTATTGATGGTGCGTGTACAGGCGGAATGCGGTTTGATATAATAGGCGCAGACAAGGAGGGAAGACACATGGAATTGCAGCTTAACGACAATATCCGCAGGATGCGCAAGGAGCGGAATCTGACACAGGAACAGCTTGCCGAAGCACTCGGCGTGACGACTGGCGCAGTCTATAAATGGGAAGCGGGGCTGAGCATGCCGGAGCTGGGCATGCTCGTGCAGCTGGCGAACTTTTTTGATACGTCGGTCGATGCGCTTATCGGCTATGAAATCAAGGACAATCGACGGGAAGCGACGCTCGAGCGCCTGCGGGCGTATCGCAACGCTAAGGATGAGCAGGGGATTCAAGAAGCGGAACGGGCGGCGATGCGCTATCCGAACTGCTTTGACGTCATCTATAAGGCGGCGGAGAGCTTTCAGCTTTTTGCCCTTGAACATTCTGATAAGGCGCTGGCGGAACGCGCGCTGACCCTTTACGAAAAATCGCTCCTGCTTTTGGAACAGAATACCGACACGGAGATCAGCGAACTGACCATCCGCGTGGCGATAGCGGAGTGTGAGCAGATGCTGGGACAGAACGAAAAGGCGCTCAAGACGCTCAAGGACAACAATCCGATGGGCGTGAACAACGCTATGATCGGGATGTGGGCGATCACGCACTGCGACGATGAAAAGGAATCGGAAGAATATCTGTCCCGCGCGCTGCTGGAAAACGCGACCCGACTGTTCGTTACGACGATGGGCTATCTCAACCTGTACGAAAAGCAGAAGAGATGGGACGAAATGCGCGCGCTGCTGGAATGGAGCTTTCAGATGAACGAGGGCTTGACCCGCGAAAACGAGAATTCCCCGATGGTCAAGAGCTGCGCCATCCTGCAAGGCTGTCTGGCGATGACGGAGTATTGGGCGGGGGATGAAGCGGCGGCGCGCCGGACATTCAGAGCAGCGAAGGTGTGGGCAGCACGGTTCGACGCGGCGCCGGATTATCATGTGTCGAAGGTTCCTTTTGTGAAGCTGAATTCGCAGGCAATATCGTATGACGACATGGGCGCGACCGGCATGGACGCCATTGAAAGGCTTGTGCGCGTACAAGAGGATGAAAGATTGATGACGCTTTGGTGGGAGGTACGGGATGAAGAAGCCTAAGACGATGAAACAGCAATTAAAGGCGCAGTTTTACAAAGGGAATAAGCTCCTGTTCTGCGCCGTAACGGTAATCATGTTTCCTATCGGCATCATCAATGCGGGGTTTTCATGGCTCATTCAAGCCATCATGGACGAAATGACGGGCGCGCCAGATGCATTGGGTCTGAAAACCATCTTTGCTATTTCAGCAACGCTGATCGGCAGCGCGACGATATTGCTTCTTCTGCGCCGAGAGATCGAACCGAGATTCGTCAGGCGCGCCCTGCGGCAGTATAAGGCGTTCGCCTTTGAAAAGCTCACCGAAAAGAGCATGGCAGAGTTTGGAAGAGAGAGCGCGGCGGGCTATCTCTCTGCGCTGACCAACGATGTGAATCAGATCGAGCAGGATTATCTGCATCAGTATTTTCTGTTTATCAATCATCTGGGAACGATTGCCGCCGGACTGGTACTCATGCTGTATAATTCCCCGCTGATGACAGGAATCGCGGTTGCGCTGACCGCTATGCCGCTGCTCGTATCCTTTCTGACAGGCAGAAAATTGACGGCATCGCAAAAACGGGTCTCCGATAAGAACGCCGTTTTTACCGCGCGGCTCAGCGATTACATGAATGGTTTTGCCGTCATCAAGAGCTTCCGCGCGGAAAAACAGATCCAGCGGATGTTTGGGGGCGAAAACGACAAGCTGGAGCAGGAAAAATACGGAGGACTGCGCATCCGCCAGATGGTTTCGCTGCTCGGAAGCTCGTCGGGAATCATGGCACAGCAGGGTACATTTCTTGTCGGCGCGATTCTGGCGCATATCGGATATGGCATCACGGTCGGTCAGGCGATGCTGTTCGTCAACGAAGTCGGTCAGGTCATGTATTCCTTTACCGAGCTGCCGACGATGATTGCGGCGCGCCGCGCGGCGATCGGCTTGACCGAAAAGCTGGCGCAGATGCTTGAAAAGCATGAGGACGAGAGCGGACGGGAAGCCATCGGAAAACTGACCGATAAGATGGAGCTGAAAGACGTTTCGTTTGGCTATGAAGCGGGGAAGGACGTGCTGGAGGACGTGTCGCTGACGCTGAAAGCCGGACGCGCGTATGCCGTCGTCGGCGCGAGCGGAAGCGGAAAATCCACCCTGCTCAAGCTGCTGATGGGCGCGGAAACGGGATACCGTGGAAGCATCGCCGCAGACGGGCATGAGCTGGCAAACGTCAGCCGCGAATCGCTGTATGAGCAGATATCGGTCATCCAGCAGAACGTGTTCGTTTTCAACGCGTCGATTCGGGATAACATCACGATGTTCA
This sequence comes from uncultured Clostridia bacterium, assembly GCA_934631055.1. Taxonomy (GTDB): domain Bacteria; phylum Bacillota; class Clostridia; order Christensenellales; family Aristaeellaceae; genus Ventricola. The sequence goes on from CAKTXP010000118.1 coordinate 5,699, forward strand.
GCGATTTTGCGGAAAGCGACGTACAGCGCGCCATCGACAGGGCGCATCTGCGCGTGCTGGTCGAGCAGCGGGGCATGGATTATGCCTGCGGCGAAAACGGGAACGGGCTTTCCGGCGGCGAGAAACAGCGCATCTCCATCGCAAGGAGCCTGCTCAGGAAATCCTCCGTCCTCATGGCGGATGAAGCGACGGCGTCGCTCGATGCGGCGACCGCGCATCAAGTGGCGTCCGACCTGCTGGATCTGGACGGCGTGACGCGCATCGTCGTGACGCATGCGCTGGAGGAGAACCTGCTCAGACGCTACGACGGAATCATCGCGCTCAAGGACGGCAGAGTCGCCGAGATAGGAACATTCGACGAGCTGATGGAGAAGAGGGGATATTTCCACGCGCTGTATACCGTGACGCACTAAATTCCAGAGAAGGGGACTTGCAAACGAAAGCGGGTTCTTTTCTGCGTTCCATAGACCGACGGAAAGCAGGACAAAAATCGCAAAAAAAGATAAAAAAGGGATTGACAAGCGCCGATAGCGGCGGTATAATAATCTCGTTCTTCAAAGAACGAAAGCAAATATTCCTCAGTAGCTCAATGGCAGAGCATTCGGCTGTTAACCGAAGGGTTGTAGGTTCGAGCCCTACCTGGGGAGCCAGAAACATAGAATCCGAATCAGATTTGGTTCGGATTTTTTTCTTACCTTCCATTACGATTATTTTGAAAACGGCAGACGGAGGAGGGCTTCGTCCAAGCGCCGAACGAGATCATCCGCCATAACGAAAGAATTCCGTCAGAGTCTTATCACTGACTCTGACGGAATTTTTCTTATGCGGTTTTTAACTGATTTTCCTGTTCCATGTTCTCCTTCATGATGCTGCTCCACGATAATAGAAAAGCGCAGGAAAAACGTCTTACTTCCATGCAGAGGTTTAACTATACTCGCACTTACGATTCGTCTGATTTTTTCATAAACTCCAAATAAAGACTGTACAGCACCGCGCAGACCGGAACGCTGAAGAGCATGCCCATGACGCCGAATGCCTCGCCGCCAATCGTAACCGCCATCAAAACGAGCAGCCCCGGAAGACCGACGGATTTGCCGACAACCTTTGGATAAATCAGATTGCCTTCAACCTGCTGCAAAACCAGCAGGAAGACGACAAACCATACTGCCTTGACAGGATCTGCCAGCAGAATCAGAAATGCGCCCAAACCGCCGCCAAGCCATGCGCCAAAGATTGGCACCAATGCGGTAACCGCGACAAACGTTGAAACCGCCCCTGCATATGGAATGCCCAGCATCAACATGCCAACAAAGCAGAGTGCGCCGATGATGATTGCCTCCGTCAACTGGCCGCTGACAAAGTTCGTGAAGGTGTGGTTCGTCAGCGATGCGATGTTCAGCAGTCGCTGCGCCTTTCGGCATGGAAGCACCGTCAGGGTGAGTTTTTTCAAGTGAACCGCGACGCTCTCCTTTTTCGCAAGCAGATAAATGGCAAAGACAAATGCCAGAACCGCATCGACCAAGAGGGAGAGGATGGACGTTGCCGCGCCCCATGTTACCGAAATAAGCCCGCTTCCTTCGATATTCATCCACGCGGTGATTTTCTCGATCAGCAGATCCGAATCAATGGCGTATTCTGGCAGAATGACATTGTATTTCACCGCAAAATGGGAAAACTCCATCCACCATTGACCAATTTCTTCAACATAGGCGGGAATATTGCGAATGAATTCATTTCCCGATTCCCGCAGACTCGGAATCATCATAAACACAACGGCAAATAGGAT
>CAKTXP010000119.1 GCA_934631055.1 uncultured Clostridia bacterium
CAAAGCCGGCTGCGCATCTGCCGGAACCGCGTCAATATCCACTACGGAAACCGCAATATTCCCGCGGGAACGATTCACCAAGTCCGAAATGTTCAGCCCGAAGCCCGCGACCGCGGACGTGATGGAACCCAATACGTTCGGCACGTTTTCATGAATGCACAGCAGGCGCGGCTTCGTGACCGGCGCGACATCCACCGCAGGCAGATTGACGCTGTTGCGGATGATGCCCGATTCCAGAAAGTCGCGCGTCTGCGCCGCCGCCATCACCGCGCAATTGTCTTCGCTCTCCGGCGTGGACGCGCCCAGATGCGGCGTGCAGATGACGTTTTTAACGCCCAGCAGCGCGTCGCTTGGGAAATCCGTCACATATGCCGCAACGCGCCCGTCCGCGAGCGCCTCCAGCAGCGCCGCTTCATCCACCAAACCGCCGCGCGCATAGTTCAGGATACGCACGCCCTTTTTGCAGAGCGACAGCGCACGCCGCCCGATCATGCCGCGCGTCCTGTCCGTCATCGGCACATGCACCGTGATGAAATCGCATTCGCTGAACAGCTCATCCTGCGAATTTTCGCGCTTGACGCTCTGCGAAAGCTTCCACGCATGCTCGACGGAGATCATCGGGTCATAGCCGATAACATTCATGCCCAGCGCGACCGCCGCATTCGCGACCAGAACGCCGATTGCGCCCAAACCGATGACGCCGAGCGTCTTGCCGCGCAGCTCCGGTCCGACAAACGCCTTTTTGCCCTTCTCAACGGCTTTCTCGATGGCGTCGCCCTGTCCTTTCAGCGTACGCGCCCATTCCACGCCGCCGACGATATCACGGCAGGACAGCAGCATCGCCGCCAGCACCATTTCGCAGACGGCGTTTGCATTCGCGCCCGGCGTGTTGAAAACGCAGACGCCCGCCTGCGTGCAGGCGTCGATGGGGATGTTGTTCGTTCCCGCGCCCGCGCGCGCAATGCACAGCACGGACGGCTCGAGCGGCATATCGTGCATGGACGCCGAACGGACGAGGATGGCGTCCGGAGCTTCCATGTTATCGCCGACCTGATAAGCGCTTCCCAGTTGGGTATATATCGCAGGGGAGATCGCGTTGAGCGTCTTAATCCGATAATTCATATGACCTGTCCTCTCCTATCGCAAACCCTTCTGCCACTACTTTTCAGCTATCGCAAAGCGATAGCGTAGCGGGAAGTCCAGAAACCTCAGGTTTCTGGTGGGGTTCGGGGCAAAGCCCCAAGCGTTCCTTACGGGTTCTCCGCTTCAAACTGCTTCATGAAGCTCACCAGCTTCTGTACGCCCTCGATGGGCATGGCGTTGTAAATGCTTGCGCGCATGCCGCCGACGATGCGGTGGCCTTTCAGATTGACCAGCCCCTGCGCCGCCGCTTCTTTGACGAACTTTGCGTCCAGCTCTGCGTCGCCGGTGACAAAGGTCACGTTCATGCGGCTGCGGTCGCGCTTCTGCGCCGTGCCGGTGAACAGGCTGCTCTCGTCCAGATAATCATAGAGCAGCTTCGCTTTCTCGATATTGACCTTTTCCAGCGCCGCGACGCCGCCCTGCGCCTTGATCCATTTGAACGTCAATCCTGCGACATAGATGCCAAAGCAGTTCGGCGTGTTGAGCATGCTGTCCGCTTCGGCAAGCTTGGCGAAATTCATGACCTTCGGCGTGATGGGCAGCTCATGACCCAGCAGGTCTTCGCGCACGATGAGGATAACGACGCCCGCGGGCGCGACGTTCTTCTGCGCGCCGGCGTAAATCACGCCGAACCTGCTCACGTCGTAGACCTCGCTGAGGATGTTGGAGGACATATCCGCGACCAGCGGCACAGCGCCCGTGTCCGGCATCTGCGTCCAGCGCGTGCCATAGATGGTGTTATTGGTCGTGATATGGACATATTTCGCGTCGGGCGAAAGCGTATAATCCGGAATATGCGTGTAATTCTCTTCGCGGGAGGAACCGGCTATGACGACCTCGCCGTACTTCTTCGCTTCGACCAGCGCGTTATGCGCAAAGTTGCCGGAATCAACATAGTCGGCTTTGCCGCCGTCCATCAAATTCATCGCGACCGCCGCGAACATCGCCGTCGCGCCGCCCTGCGGGAAAAGCACCTTGTAGTTCTCCGGAATATTCATCACGTCGCGCAGGTCAGCAACCGTCTGATTAAAGATGTCCAGATACATTTTAGATCGGTGGCTCATCTCCATCACGGACATGCCGGTACTGCCATAACACAGCAGCTCCTTCTGAATCTGCTCAAGCACAGGCAGCGGCAGCATGGACGGACCGGGCGCAAAATTGAATACGCGTTCCATAAGATAAGCCTCCTTGAAAAATCATTCTATTCCGCTTTCCTGTCAGCATGCCGTCAAGGGGAAAAAGCTCTCCCTTTACGCCTTTATCACAGGAAAGTATTTGAATTATCTTATCACGGACAATCTCAAAAATCAAGGGATTTTATGGTTATTCAAACAAATTTTGACTTTCTACTGATTCAACGCTTTATTTTCGGATTTTTGTTCAGTATTCTTCCAAACCCCATCTCCGCTTCACGGCGTCCTCATAAACCTTTCAGAACAAAATAATTTTACGAACGTTCGTAAGAGGTTGCGTCCGGAAATATTTTATACTATAATAAAAACAACGAACGATCATCCAATTTCCGGCTTTTCCGGTCAGTTTAAGGAGGATGTCCATGCTTACCGATATCGAGATCGCCCAGTCCTGCGCGATGCAGCCCATCACCCAGATCGCCGATACGCTCGGCGTTGCGCCCGACCTGCTGGAGCCTTACGGAAAGTACAAGGCAAAAGTGGATTATCTCGCCCTGAAGGAGCTTCCGCAGAAGGGCAAACTCGTGCTGGTGACCGCCATCAATCCGACGCCGGCGGGAGAGGGCAAGACCACCGTCTCCATCGGTCTGGCGGACGCCCTGCGGCTGGAAGGCTATAACGCGTGCCTTGCCCTGCGCGAGCCGTCGCTCGGTCCGGTGTTCGGCGTCAAGGGCGGCGCGGCGGGCGGCGGCTATGCGCAGGTCGTCCCGATGGAGGACATCAACCTGCATTTTACCGGCGATATGCACGCCATCACCGCTGCGAACAACCTTATCGCCGCCATGGTGGATAACAGCATCCAGCAGGGCAACCCACTGAATATCGACCCGCGCCGCGTCACCTGGAAACGCTGCATGGATATGAACGACCGCCAGCTCCGCAATCTCCTCGACGGTCTCGGCGGAAAGGCAAACGGCACGCCGCGCGAGGACGGTTTCGATATCACGACCGCCAGCGAGATCATGGCGACGCTCTGTCTGGCTTCCTCCATTGCCGACCTGAAAGCGCGCATCGCCCGCATCGTCGTCGCCCGCACCTACGATGACAAACCGGTCACGGCAGGGGATATCCATGCGCAGGGCGCGGCGACCGCGCTGCTCAAAGACGCGCTTCGTCCCAATCTCGTGCAGACGCTCATCGGCACACCGGCGTTCGTCCACGGCGGTCCGTTTGCCAACATCGCCCATGGCTGCAATACCGTCATCGCGACGCAGACGGCGCTCCGCCTTGCCGACGTCGTCGTAACGGAAGCGGGCTTCGGCGCAGACCTGGGCGCGGAAAAATTTATCGACATCAAGTGCCGCATGGCGGGACTGGTTCCCAGCGCCGTCGTGCTGGTCGCGACCGTCCGCGCGCTCAAGAGCCATGGCGGCGTCGCGAAAGCCGACCTCGGCGCGGAAAACCTGCCCGCGCTCGAAAAGGGACTTGATAACCTGCGCCGCCATCTGCGCAATATCCGCGAGGTCTGGGGGCTGCATCCGGTCATCGCGCTCAACCGCTTCACCAGCGATACCGACGCGGAGATCGAACTCGTCCGCCGCGCCGCCGCGGAGACCGGCGCAAAGGTCGCGCTCTGCGAAGTCTGGGCAAAGGGCGGAGAAGGCGGACGCGAGCTGGCGAAACTCGTCATGGAAGAAGCGAACCACGCCGACGCCTCGACGTTCTCCTTTACCTATCCGGACGATATGCCGCTGGCGGACAAGATTCGCGCAGTCGCAACCCGAATCTACGGCGCAAAAGACGTTTCCTTTACGCCTGCCGCGCTGAAAACGCTCAAACAGCTGACCGACGAGGGATGCGGCAGCATGCCCGTGTGTATCGCCAAGACGCAGTATTCCTTCTCTGACGACGCCAAGAAGCTCGGCGCGCCGGAAGGCTTTACGCTCACCATCCGCAGCGTTAAGGTCAGCGCGGGCGCCGGATTCGTCGTCGCCCTTTCCGGCGATATTATGACGATGCCGGGTCTGCCGAAAATCCCCGCCGCCGTCAATATCGACGTGACGGATGATGGGAAGATCGTCGGGTTGTTCTGATAAACAGATTTAAACCGCCGCGAAGCGTTTCCTGACGGAATTTCACCGTATACAAAAAGCAGGCAGACACATGAAGAGCAATCTTCTTCAAGTGTCTGCCTGTTTGTCTGCTTTTTCAAATACTGATTCCCTTTTCGGCGTAGGGGCAATAAGTCAGATACGCCAGCAGCAGGGTCGAGGTATCCGGAAGGGAAAGACAATAGACCGGTTTCTGTCCACGCTTACCGACAGTCTCAAGCGGCTGGGAGAGCAGGAACATGCCGCTGACCTGCGCGCGGCGGTGGACATAGCCGAAATGCACGTCTTCCCACGACATATACATGCCGAAACCGGCGCGCACGCCTTCCTCATTGATGCAGGGGCATGCCGTCACATAGACCGCCGCGCGGTTCAGCAGGAAAAGACCCGCCGCGAACATCGCGCACGCCGCCAGCGTCAACCCGACAACGGAAAGCGCGCCGGGCAGCTCGCTGGCGCGGAACAGCATCATCGTCCCTGTAAAGAACGCCAGCGCCGCGCCCGGTATGAGCATCAGCAGATAGACCGCCGCCTGATGCCAAAGCGGGCGCAGGGGATTGACGGAATGCGTTTTCGGCGCGGGCGTAAAGTCGATCTCCTGCGGACAGAACGCGACCACCGCGCGGACAAGCTTCCGGCTCGTCGGCACGACGAACCCCCATCGCCCGCATCCCGGCGCGCGATGCAGCATTTCCAGAAAGCCGGGCGAATCGTGATACAGCCCGTAGAGATAGGTGCGTCGGCTGTTGCAGCTCAGCACACCCATAGACGCCAGATCATCCCACGACGTGCGCCGCACGCGTAGGAGAAAGCCGACGCCCACGCCGCCCTCATCCACAAAAAAGCGGCAGGAAAGCAGCGTAAAGCACAGCCCCAGCAGCACGAACGTCATCACCAGCAGCACGCGCGCCCATCCGGCAAGCCCTTCGCCTACGCAGATATCGCGCGCAACGGCGCACGCAAGCGCACTCAGACAGCAGACTGCGCTCAGAAACGGATATCTCAGCACGCGGGTCATGATTCATCCCTCCTTTTTTCAAGGGATAGAAGGAAAAAAGCGGGCTGAGCCCGCTTACGCTTCTGCCACAGTTCGTTAAATAAAAAGTTACGTTGGGGCTTCCGATTTCCGCCACGCTGAATCCCGCACAGCGGGCGCGTGGCTCCAATCCCCAAACCCCGTCTTCGCTTTGCGTTGGTTTTAATTTTCTTAGGCATACGACGCACATGCGCGTCGTTCGGTAAAAATGAGTTCATTTTCACCGGCTGTAAACCTTCTTTATGTGGGTTACGGGTTGGTCGGCGGAAGGGTCGCTTCCGGAACCGGCGTTGCGGTCGGTTCGGCGGTCGCTTCGCCAAATCCATAGCCGCTGTTCGTTCCGGGCAGGTCGTCGATCAGCGTGATATCCGGTTCGGGCGTTTCGAGTTCCGCCTTAGCGGCTTCCTCAGCAGCCTTGGCAGCTGCTTCGGCTTCAGCCTTCGCGGCGGCTTCCGCTTCCTCGCGCATGCGCCTTGCCTGCTCGATAGCGGCGGCGGTAATCGGCTGACGTCCGGATTCCACAACGCCCAGCGCCTGCTGCATCACCGCATACGGGCAATCGCTGGTCAGCGCGGTATCGCGATACGGGCTGGAGGACGTATGGCGGCCCTTGCGCAGCTCAACATGCGTATACCAGCCGCCGGAATTCTTCTTGCCCTCTACGGCGATCTTATCGCCCGCTTCCAGCACATCGCCGCGGCGGACTTCGATTTTCTCGCAATGGAGATAGAGCAGAGTGATATCATATTCCTCGTTGTAGACCGCAACCGTTCCGTTGCTGTCGCCCGCGCGCGTGACCGTGCCGCCGAGAATGGCGTGCAGGTCGCAGCCCTTTTCGTTCACGAAGTCAATGCCCTCATGAATGCCGGTGTAGCCGGTACGACCCTTGCGGTCCTTCTCACGCTGGCAATACTGACCGTAGTACATCGCCGTCTCGCCGACGTCCGCGCCGTAAAGGCGCTCGCGCATCGCGTCGGTGATATCCAGAACAATCGGCGCAAGCGCCAGCGTTCCAGTCTCGTCGGTCACGAAATACTCCTCCGGCACCGTGCTTGCAAACGGCGTCAGCGCATAGTCGCCATGGTTATAGGCATATACGTTATCGAAATACGAAACCTTGACCTCACGGATATAACGATACTTGTTGATGAACCAGCGGTACTTGCTCGTCACCTTGAGGTTATGCACCGGCTCGACGTCCGCCTCAGGTTCGGCGGTCGGCTCAGCGGTTTCGGCAGTCACGACCGGCTGTTCGGTCGCCGCGGGCAGAGTCGTAATCTCTTCAGCAAAAGCGCCTGTCGTCAACATCAGGCTCGCCAGAACGAGCGCTGCGGTCAATCTCTTTTTCATATTCATCCTCCGACAATCAGAGTTTTTGCGCTCATCCACACGCGAACGCAAAGCAGATTTTTCCTTCTCTCATTATATCAGAAGGCGTCGAAAACTCAAGCGTTTTTTGCCTGTTTCATTTTCACGGCGGCAAATAATTCATTTTTACGCTTTCTGCGCATTGGCAAAATGCCTGCGGCTATGTTATGATAACGGGAAACGGTTGGGAGGGGACGGTTGGGGCTTCGCCCCAAACCCCACCAAGAACCTGAGGTTCTTGGATTTCCCGATTCGCTTCGCGGCGGATTAAATCATTTTTATCAAACGACGCGCATGCGCGTCGTATTCGCAAGCGAATTAAAACCGGCGCGAAGCAAAAATGGGAGTCTGAGGGGATTGGAATCACGCGCCCGCAGTGCGGGATTCAGCGTGATGGAAATCGGGAATCGTAAGAAACGCTTGCGTTTCTATACGAGTTTCCCGGACTGGAATCCCTCAGACGGGTTTGGGATTGAAGCCACGCGCCCGCTGTGCGGGATTCAGCGTGATGGAAATCGGGAATCGTAAGAAACGCTTGCGTTTCTATACGAGTTTCCCGGACTGGAATCCCTCAGACGGGTTTGGGATTGAAGCCACGCGCCCGCTGTGCGGGATTTAGCGTGGCGGAAATCGGAAATCGTAAGAAACGCCTT
>CAKTXP010000120.1 GCA_934631055.1 uncultured Clostridia bacterium
TTAGTCAGAGTCAGGGAACGCTTCGCTCCCTGACTCCCGTTTTTGGATGCTGCGCATGGGGGACGATGGGGCTGCCGCCCCAAACCCCGCTTGGGGATTTCATCCCCAAACCCCATCTTCGCTTCGCGGCGGTTTAAAAGGGAGGGGGTTTACTTGGCAAACGCAGGTAAAACAGGCTGATTCAGAGTCAGGGAACGCTTCGCTCCCTGACTCCCGTTTTTGGATGCTGCGCATGGGGGACGATGGGGCTGCCGCCCCAAACCCTGCCTGAGGGACAATGTCCCTCAGACTCCCTTCTCCGCTTCGCGGCGGTTTAAAGAAGTTTTTCACTCGCCCAGCATGAGGTATTCGACCATCTTCGCGCAGCGATCCATGCTCTCCACGGCGATATGCTCATACGGACCGTGGAAAGCGAATCCGCCAGTGCAGAGGTTCGGCGTCGGCAGCCCCATAAAGGAGAGACGGCAGCCATCCGTTCCGCCGCGGACGGCTTCGGTGAACGGCTTCATGCCCGCCTTTTCGCAGGCGCGCTTGGCGTTCTCGATGAGTTCCATATGCGGCGCGATCTTCTCCGCCATATTATAGTAGCTGTCCTTGATGGTCAGATGAATGACCTCGCGGGCGTACTTTTCGTTGAGGGTCTTGGCGGCATGCTCGAGCGTCTTTTTGCGAACCTCGAACGTCGCGCGGTCGTGGTCACGGACGATATAATGCAGCTTCGCGTGTTCGACGTCGCCGCTCATGTCGCACAGATGGAAGAAGCCTTCGTAGCCTTCGGTCAGGCGCGGGATATCCGCCGCGGGGAGCAGCGCGTTGAACTCCATCGCGACCAGCGCGGCGTTGATCATCGTATCCTTGGAGGAACCCGGATGCACGCTCAGACCGTCGACGGTGACCTCTGCCGAGCAGGCGTTGAACGTTTCGTAGGCAATCTCGCCCTCTTCGCCGCCGTCCACGGTATAGGCATACGCTGCGCCGAATTTCTCGACGTCGAAATGATCGACGCCCGCGCCGACTTCCTCATCCGGCGTGAAGGCGATGCAGAGCTTGCCGTGCGGCTTCTTTTCAGCGACGATGGATTCCAGCGCGGTCATGATCTCTGCGACGCCGGCTTTGTCGTCCGCGCCGAGCAGGGTCGTGCCGTCGGTGGTGATAAGGGTCATGCCCGCCAGCTTTTTGAGCGTCGGGAATGCGGCGGGGCTGAGTTTTTCGCCGCTGCCCGCGAGCAGCACATCGCCGCCGTCATAGTTTTCGATGATCTGCGGCTTCACGTTTTCGCCGGAGCAGTCCGGCGCGGTATCCATATGGGCGATGAAGCCGAGCGCGGGCTGATCCTCGCAGCCCGTCGTCGCGGAAAGCCAGCCGTAGACGACGCAGTTTTCATCGACGTGGACGTTTTCAAGACCGAGCGCTTTCATCTCTTCTACGAGCTGATGCGCCAGATCGTATTGGCGCATGGAGGTGGGGACGGTCGTCGAGTCCGGATCGGACGTGGTATAGACGGAAACATACTTGAGCAGTCGTTCGTATGCGCGCATGGGAATCGCTCTCCTTTTGATTTGCTTGATAGGGGTATTATAGCAGGTTTTGGAAAGGCATGAAAGAGTAAAAAACAACGGGGCTGTCAGGCTAAAAACGAACATTTCAAGAGTCAATTATCTAAGCAATCAGGATATGGGGCTTTGCCCCATCGCCCCACCAAAGGGCTTTCCGAACGTTTACGGCGCCCGTTTGGCGCATCGCCCTTTGGAAACCTTCGGGCGCAAAGTCTTAGATTTTCTTGAAATATCAGGTTTATTAGTCTGGCAGTCCCGAAAAGAGAAGGGTTTATCCCAGCCCGACCATGCTCATCACCATGACCAGCAGCGGCAGGGTGATGCCGCTGAACAGGGTGGTGACGATGACGGCGTGGGAAGAGGTCATGTCCTCCGGCGTATAGATATCGGAAAGCATGCTGCAATTGCCTGCAATCGGCATGGCGGCGACGATGACGCAGATGCCCGCCAGCATGTGGCTGATGGGAACGACCAGCGACAGCGCGATAAAGACCAGCGGCATGACGATCAGGCGGAGCAGCGTGACGCGGTACAGGCGCGGCTTGGAGAACGCGGCGCGGATATCGCTGTGCGCAAGGGACGCGCCGATGATGATCATTGCCATCGGGGTGTTGATAGAGCCGATGGAGGAGAGCGCGCTTTCCACCGGCGCGGGCAGCCGCCAGCCGGTCAGCCCGAAGAGCAGCGCGATGAGCGCAGAGACGACGCCCGGATTGAGCAGCTGCTTGAAATTGATGCTTCCGTTGCTATCCAGCAGCATGACGCCGTAGGTGAACACAAGGAAGTTGAACACGAGCAGGAACATCGAGAGCATCGCGACGCCTTCCACGCCGTAGAGCGCCTGAATGATCGGGATGCCCATGAACGCCAGATTAGTGAACACAAGCAGCAGCTGGTCGAGGTTGCGCTCCTCCTTAGGCGTCGGAACGACGCGCACGAGGACAGCCGCCAGCGCGATCATCAGCGCGAAGAACGCGACGCTTACGCCGAGCGCGACGACCATATCGCCGGGCGCGCCGCCGCTTTGCAGCACGGACGCCACGATGCAGCAGGGGAAAGCGGTACTCAGAACGAGGGAAGAGAGCCCGCGGCGGAAATCCGGGGTGATGAGCCCCGCGCGGGCGGAAACATAGCCCGCGAACATCATGATGAACAGGGTGACCATCTGGAAAATGATTCCGGAAACAGCCATGAAAGTATCCTCCGTAACATGGGGTGTGCCCTTCCGCCGTCCACGCGATCCTCCTTTCCTTAAAAGGGAAGGTCTGAAGCTGCAAAAGAGCAGATGCAGAATGATAAAGCGGGTCAAGCGGCGGCGGAAAGGCAAAATGCGGATGCTATTGTACACCCGCGGCGGGTGGTTGTAAAGTTATTGTTTTTGTGATATGCTAAGTTTTAGCGAAAAGGTCATTTCTGGGAGGAATATCATGGGATATCAGGCGCTGTACCGACGCTATCGTCCGGCGCGGTTCGAGGATTTTGTCGGTCAGGAGGCGGTCATCAAGACGCTCCGCAGCCAGATCATGAGCGGGCGTATCGCCCATGCGTATCTGTTCTGCGGCACGCGCGGCACGGGCAAGACCTCGACGGCAAAGGTGCTGGCGCGCGCGGTCAACTGTGAGCATCCGGAGAACGGCGACCCCTGCGGGGTCTGCCCGACATGCAGGGCGCTTGCGGACGAGAACAGTCTGGATATTTTGGAAATCGACGCGGCGAGCAACAACGGCGTCGATGAAATCCGCGACCTGCGCGAAAAGGTGAAGTATCCGCCGCAGACCGGGCGCTACCGCGTGTACATCATTGACGAGGTTCACATGCTCTCGCAGGGCGCGTTCAACGCGCTGCTCAAGACGTTGGAGGAGCCGCCTGCCTACGTCGTCTTCATTCTGGCGACAACCGAGCCGCAGAAGCTCCCGGCAACCATCCTCTCCCGATGCCAGCGGTTTGACTTTGGGCGCATCCCCGCGCATCAGATTGTGGAGCGCCTGCGCGTGGCATTGCAGGAGGGCGCGATCTGCGCCGAGGATGCGGCGCTGGCACGCATTGCCCGCGCGGCGGAGGGCGGCATGCGCGATGCGTGGTCCATCATGGACATGTGCCTTTCCTATGCGCAGGAAGAGGACGGCGGCTTGACGGAGGCACTCGTTCTCCGCGTGCTGGGCGCGGCGGACAAGGGCTTTCTCTTTGACTTTGCGGACAAGCTGATTTCCTCGGACGCGTCCGGCGCGCTGGGGATGATCGACGAGATGATGCGCAAGGGGCGCGAGGTTCAGGTATTCGTCCGCGACGTGAGCGCGCATCTGCGGGCGCTGATGCTGGCGGATATCTGCTCTGAGGAGCAGCTCGCACAGCTGCTGGAGGTCACGCAGGAGGATGCGGCGGAGTACATCCGGCAGGCGAAGCGCACATCGCATACGCGGCTGATGCGCATGCTCGACCTGTTTTTAGCCAGCGAGACGGATATGAAATGGGCGGCACAGCCGAGGTTCGCGCTGGAGACCGCCGCGCTCCGCGCCTGCACGCCGGAGGAAACGGTTCAGGTGGAAGCGCTGATTGCCCGCGTGGATGAGCTGGAACGCAAGCTGCGCGAGGGCGTTGTCGCCGCGGCGCCGGCAAAGAACAGAGCGAAAGCCGCCGCAGAGCCTGCGCCGGAGGAACCCGCCCCCGCGTCCATTGCGCAGAGCGCGCCGCAGGGGGCGGACCCTGCGGCGGAACGCATCTGGCAGGAAGCCCTGCGTCAGGCAAAGCAGAAGCCGCAGATTTACGGCATGCTGCGCTTCGGCAGGCTGGTTTCCGGAGAAAATGGCTTGTTTACCGTCGTCTATCCCAAGGCGACGGGCGCGGCATACGTCAAGATGTTCTCCATCAAGGAAAAGAATGAAGAAGTCGCGGCGTACCTGACGGCGGCGGCGGGCTATCCCTGCACGTTCCGCGCCGCTATCGAGGGAACGGTTCAGGAGTCGGACAAGGCTGTTCTGGCTGCCCAAAAGGAAGCTAAGCAGCAGGCGGAAAACAATTTGAACAAGGTGTTTGAAATGTTCGGACGAGAGAATGTGAGGGTCAGCGATGAGTGATTGGTTCAAGCGTGCGGTTGTTTATCAGGTTTATCCCAAGAGCTTTATGGACGCCAACGGCGATGGCATCGGCGATCTGCGCGGCGTGACGGAAAAGCTCGATTACATTCATGAGCTGGGCGCGAATGTCATCTGGCTCAACCCCATTTACAAGAATTCCGGCGTGGACGGCGGATACGACATCAGCGATTACCGCGCCATCGCTCCGGAATTCGGCACGATGGAGGACTTTGACGAGCTGCTCCGTCAGGCGCATGCGCGGGGCATCCGCATCGTCATGGATCTGGTGGTCAACCACACGTCCACAGAGCATGCGTGGTTCAAGGAATCCAGAGCCGGCAAGGATAACCCCAAGCGCGATTTCTATGTCTGGCGTCCGCCGTTTGAGGGCGGCGTGCCGAATGGCGAACGCAGCATCTTTTCCGGAAGCGCATGGGAGAAGGACGAGGCGACCGGCGAGTATTATCTGCACATGTTTGCCAAAGAACAGGCAGACCTCAACTGGCACAATGAGCAGGTGCGCCAAGGCGTATATGATATGATGCGCTGGTGGCTGGATAAGGGAATCGACGGCTTCCGCATGGATGTCATCGACATGATTGCCAAACCGGAGGAAGCCCTCGCCAGCGACGGCGGGCCGCACCGCAATGTTTCGACCGGGCCGAAGGAGCATCTGTATCTGCGGGAGATGAACCGCGAGGTGCTGAGCCGTTATGACACGATGACCGTTGGCGAAACGAGCAGCGCAACGGTTGAATCCGCGGCGGATTATGCGAATCTGGACGGAAGCGAGCTGAGCATGATCTTCCAGTTCCAGCATGTGAGCGTGGACGAAGCGCCGAAGTACAAGTGGTGTACGGATCCGCTGCACCTGCCCAAGCTCAAGCGCGTTTTTGACAAATGGGAAACCGGACTGTACGGCAAGGCGTGGAACAGCCTGTATTGGAATAACCACGACCAGCCGCGCATCGTGTCCCGTTTCGGATGCGACAGCGACGAAGCCAGCCGCGTGCGCAGCGCCAAAATGCTGGGCGCCTGCCTGCACATGATGCAGGGCACGCCGTACATCTATCAGGGCGAAGAGCTGGGCATGACCAATTACCCGATGAAGAGCATTGATGAGAGCCTGGATGTGGAATCTATCAACGCTTATCACGAGCTGGTCGAGGAAAAGCACGAGATGACGCCCGAGCAGATGATGGCGTGCATCCGCCGCAAGGGGCGCGACAATGCGCGCACGCCGATGCAGTGGACGGCGGAGAAGAACGCGGGCTTCACGAAGGGCGAGCCGTGGATGCCGGTCAATCCGAATCACATGGTCATCAACGCGCAGGCGCAGGTCGGCGACCCGGATTCCGTTTTCAGCTTTTATCAGAAGCTGATTCGGATTCGGCAGGAATACGACGTGGTGATCGACGGCAGGTTTGAGCTGCTGATGCCCGAGGACGAGCAGGTCTTTGCTTATATCCGAGACGACGGGAAGCAGAGGATGCTGGTTGCCTGCAACTTCTCCGGCGAGGAAGCCGTTCTGGATGAGAGCGCGAGAAAGACGGGCGAGGTTTTGCTGTGCAACTATGATGAAATCGGCGCGGCAGAAACGCTTCGTCCGTGGGAAGCAAGAATTGTACTGATATAACAGACAGGCGGGCCATGATGCCCGCCTGTTTTCACCTTATAGGAAATTGCATAAAGCCTGCTCGCGTGCGTAAGGCTTTGAATCTTTACGGACTGTGGCGGAAATGCAGGTGGGCTCAGCCCACTTTTATAGACAAAAAGGCTGTCAGGCTTAAACCAGACATTTCAGGAAATCGTATCTAAGCATTTTTTGAATCACCAAAGGGCTTTACGAACGTTTGCGGCGACCGTTTGGCGCATCGCCCTTTGGAAATCTTCGGAGTTTAAATGCTTGGGTTAATTCTTGAAAAATCTGGTTAATGAGCTTGACAGCCTATGCTTACTGTCGGTTCAACGAATGTCGTCTCGTTTTCAGAGGGAGGAAGTTTGGGGAATCAGCCGAATCAGCATCGCGGGAATTTCGCTTTCCGTGAAATCCAGAACAAAGGAAATTTCCCCGCCGTTGATTTCATAGGGCAGCTCTGCCTTAGTGCCGTCCGGAGCGATGCGTTCAAGCTGTCTGCCTTCCGGCAGCTCGACAGGCAGCGTAATCTTCACCTGACCCGTGGGCTGTGTCGGTTTGCCCGCGTATTCAAAGGTCAGAATCAGATAGTCACCGTTCGTCCGCGCGGTTACCTCGCCCGCAGGGAACTTGCCGGTCACAGCTGCCGCCGCCGCACCTTCAATCATCTCCAGCCGCTTGCCGTTTTCCGTCTGCCCGCACACCGGACAGACTGTCAGGCTTTCGTTTTCCGCTATCTGGAATTTGAGCTTTCGGCAGTCGGTCTTTCTCGTGTGATTGCAGTCCCTCCGCAGGCAGCGGGCGATATGAGAGCCGTTTCCCTTGGGCGACCATTCGCCGAACCAGTGCCCCAGACTGCCCGTCGGCTTTTCGGTGTAGCTGTCGTTGCAGCGGCTGCAAGCGAAAAGGGTATAGCCATCCGTTTCGCAGGTGGGCTTCACGAGGATATCGCGATAATCGTGACCCAAGGCGGAAAACTCTGCATAATAGGTGGCATAGTCACAGCGGGAGCAAGTGTCGTATTCATTCCAGCCGATGTCAAGGCAGGTCGGAGCTTTCGCGTCGTGATGCACCAGGTCGTGATTCAGCGCGGGAAGCTCTGAGTAGGTGGTGTAGCTACAGCGGGAGCAGGTGTCGTATTCGTTCCAGCC
>CAKTXP010000121.1 GCA_934631055.1 uncultured Clostridia bacterium
TCGGTCAAAACGGCGTGGCGCGCCCAGCGCGCATTGACTTCTGCGGCGCTCCAATTCGCGTCCACCTCAAAATGTCCGGCGGCGGTCTTTCGATCCGCTTCGCGCTGGCGGCTCAGGGCGTCCGGTTTGGGCTCCATCGCGACGCAGAGATATAGACGAATCGGCGAATAAATGGCGTGAACGCTGGAAGCGACGCTTTCGCCCAGGTCGGATAGGGCGCGCAGGGTTGCCGTCTGATTGCCGGAAATCTCGCGGCGGGTCTCCCTGGGCTTTTTCTGTACGGTTCCGAAAATGCGGTTTATGCTGAGCGCTGCAAGCGAAAGCATCGTATTCCTCCTTTTGAGTCTTATATTGTACAAGGGGATTCTTCCCGATATAAACTGGCTTGCTCAGAGTCAGGTAACGCTTCGCTTCCTGACTCCCGATCAATGTGCTGCGCAATGGGTTACGTTGGGGGGTACCGCCCCAAACCCCGCCTGAGGGACTTGTCCCTCAGACTCCCATTTTCGCTTCGCAGCGGTTTTAATCCGTGTTTTTAGAGAATCTCTCTCTATTGAATCTCTTTCTACTGAATTAGACGCAGAAAGCGGCGGATTTTTTACCGCTTGGCATGCGATTTGTAAAAATTACAAATATCGACAATTTTATGAACGAGGTGTAACATTTATCGTTTTTTTATCGTCTAATCATACAGAAAGGTTCTTGCAAAGAACTTTGCCGGCGGTTTGCCCCCTCTAAACCGCGCGGCACGACGTTACAGAGGAAAACATGCGGTCTGAAACCACTTCATTTAAGGGAGGAAAAGAGAATATGAATCACTTTTTGAAGATGACGTCCGCTGTGGCGCTCTGCGCGCTGATGGCTTTCCCGGCAGCGGCGGGCGCGGCAAAGGAATTTACGCTGGACGACGCGGGCATTGCGGCGAGCGGTTACGCGCAGCAGCTTGGCGCGCCGAAGTCCTATGGCTCGGAAAAGCTTTCCGTTAAGATGCCCAAGGAGAACGCCGTTCAGGACGGCGTAAATCCCATCACCGGAGAAGCGTTCAGCGGCGATTACCGTCCGACGCTGGTCACGATCGACACGCATCCCGCGGCTCTGCCGAACTGGGGCGTCAGCGCGGCAGATATTACCTACGAAATGCCGATTCAGGCGGACGGCTCTACGCGTCAGGTGGCATTGTTCATGGGCGATTATCCCGCCGAGGGCGCAGGCCCTGTCCGTTCCGGACGCGTACCGATGTGTTCTCTCCGCGAGATGTGGGGCGGCGTATTCTGCTTCTACGGCTATCAGGGCGGTCGGGATAAGAACAACATGAAGGATTGGGTTGAAGCCAACAGCAGCGTTAAAAAGCTCAAATATCCCTATCTGGACGGCATGAGCAAGAACACCGAATGGTTCCAGCGCACGAGCGACGGCGGTCATGTCGGACCGCACAACGTCCGGCTGAACCTGAGCGCCGTCTATGCGGATTATAGCGAGAATCCGACGCCGCATCCGTTCCTCTTCTCGCAGACGGGGCTTGAGCGCGGCGAGGACGTGAACGGCATCGTCATCAATTACAAGGTGACCAACGACGCATATCGCACGGCTTACGAATACAACGCTTCCACCGGTTTGTTTGAGCGCTATCGCAACGGCGCGCCGTATATCGACGGAAACAACGGTGAGGTATGCGCCTACGCCAACGTCATCGTCCTTCGCACGGACGTTTCGTGGTCCAGCGGCAATCCGTCCCGTCCGGTCATCCGGCTGAACGGTCAGGGTGTCGCCGAGATCTTCCAGAATGGCAAATATATCCGCGGCACATGGGCGCGCGATTGTTCGGCAACCAAGAAGCTGAACAGCCGCATGGTGTTCTTCGATGAAAACGGCGAGGAGCTGCCCATGAAGGTCGGCAAGACGTTTATTCAAATCGTCGACAACGAGCAGCCGGTCATCGTCGTGGCGGATGGGGTTATCGGCGGCGCGGTCGAGCCGCAGGCGCAGCGCAATACCGTCGGCACCGGTTCCAAGAAGTAAAAGACGCCATACAGATTCAACATGGCTGCTATGCGCGATGCGGATAGCAGCGCGCAAAAGCCGGAAAAAAGATACGATTTATCAATCCTCTTTTAAAATCAAAGCGGCGGAGCAGCCCTCTCTCCAGCCGCTTTTTTGCTGTGTTTAAAGGAAAAATTTGGAATAAATGAGAACAAAAGGAGACGGAATGAACGAAAATCCTGCGAAAATGCCGCCGGAAAAACGAAAACCATGTCAAGGAATTGACAAGGAGCGCGCGAGGTGATACAATACGCGTGCGAAAAAGAAATGGAGGTTATGCTTCATGAAGAAATTTGCATCGGTTCTTCTGTCCATGATGCTGGCGACGGGTCTTGCCGCCGGCGCGTCGGCTGAAACCTACACCGGTACCGCGCAGGGCATGGGCGGCGACGTTTCCGTCACCCTGACTGTTGAGGACGGCAAGATCACCGCGGCGGAAGTCGTGGGCGAGAACGAGACGAAGGGCATCGGCTATGAGCCGTGCGCTGAAGGCACCTACGCGGCGGCAATCGTCGAAGCGCAGGGCGCGGATATTGACAACATTTCCGGCGCGACCGTGACGACCAACGCCGTCAAGGAAGCGGCGAAGAAGGCGATGGTCGCCGCGGGTCTGGCTGAGGCGGAGGATACCACCGTTGCCGACGCCGAGTGCGACGTGGTGATCGTCGGCGCAGGCGGCGCGGGCATGACTGCCGCGCTTCAGGCTGTCGATTCTGGCGTGAACAGCGTCATCATCGTGGAGAAAGCCGGTTCCACCGGCGGCAACACCAGCCGCGCGACCGGCGGCATGAACGCCGCTAAGACCGTCTATCAGGATAAGAACGAATGGTCCGACGCGACGACGCAGGCGGTCGAAAAGACGATCGCGACCGCGAAGGAAAAGTATGGCGATCAGATTGCCGACCTGATTGCGACCGTCGAGGCGCAGTTTGAGGAATACAAGGCGAACCCGACCGGTTACTTTGACTCCGTCGAGCTGTTCGCGCTGGATACCATGGTCGGCGGCAAGTGCCTGAACAACCTGGATCTGGTCATGACCCTGACGGGCAACTCCGCCGAGGCGATTGACTGGCTGGCGACCAAGAACGCGAACCTGACCAACGTCGGTTCCTTCGGCGGCGCGAGCGTCAAGCGTATCCATCGCGCTACCACCGAAGATGGCAAGACCACGCCGGTAGGCGCGTATCTGGTCAAGGTGCTGACCGCTGATGTGGACGCGGAAAGCAAGATCGACCTGCGTGTGAACACCGCTGCGACCGAGCTGGTCATGGAAGACGGCAAGGCTGTCGGCGTGAAGGTGAAGAACGAGAACGGCGAATACACCATCCGTGCCAAGGCGGTTATCCTTGCCAGCGGCGGCTTCGGCGCTGACCTCGACCGCGTTGCGGAATTGAAGCCGGAGCTTGCGGGCTTCGTGACCACCAATGCCCCGACCATCACCGGCGACGGCATCGACATGGCGACGGCTGTCGGCGCGGCGACCGTGGATATGAACCAGATTCAGATCCATCCGTCCGTTTACACCGAAACCACCACGGCTCTGATTACCGAAGGCATCCGCGGCGACGGCGCGATCCTGGTCAACCAGGAAGGCAAGCGTTTCGTCAACGAGCTGGAGACCCGCGACAACGTTTCCGCCGCTGAGCTGGCTCAGGAGGGCGGCTACGCTTACACCATCCTCGACCAGAAGATGATGGACGCTTCTTCCACCTACAACGGCTACTTCACCAAGGGCTACGCTGTGCAGGCGGACAGCTACGAGGAGCTGGCTGAGAAGCTCGGCATCGATCCGGCGACCCTCACCGCGACGATGGAGACTTGGAACAAGGCGGTTGCCGACCAGAAGGATGACGAGTTTGGCCGCCTGTCCTTCGCGTCCGCGCTGGATACCGCTCCGTACTACGCCATCAAGGTTTCTCCGGGCATCCATCACACGATGGGCGGTCTGAAGATCAACACGAACGCTGAAGTGCTTACCGAAGCGGGCGAGGCGATCCCGGGTCTGTATGCGGCTGGCGAAGTCACCGGCGGCGTGCATGGCGCGAACCGTCTGGGCGGCAACGCGGTTGCCGACATCGTGGTCTTTGGCCGCATTGCGGCGCAGAACGCGGCGGCTTACATCGCGAAGTAATTTCATTTGAATCCATACAAAACTCGGCTCTCCCGCAACGGGAGAGCCGAGTTTTTATATCATGGAGCAAACGAAAGCAGAGCAGAAGGTACTGTTGGGGCTACCGCCCCAAGCCCTGTCTGGGGACCAGTCCCCCTCTTCGCTTCGCGTTGGTTTTAATCATTTTAGATATACGACGCGCATGCGCGTCGTCCGTTAAAGACGATTTAAGCTGCTGCGAAGCAAAGAAAGGGTGCAGGGAACAAGGTTCCCTGCCGGGGCTTGGGGATTGGAGTCACGCGCCCGCTGTGCGGGATTCAGCGTGACGGAAATCGGAAATCGTAAGAAACGCTTGCGTTTCTATACGAGTTTCCCGGATCAGAGCCCCCAAGCGTTTCTCCTTTACCCCGCCTGCTTCGCGTGCGTTGGGCAGATAGCGTCAAACTGCTGGAGTGTTTTGCCTGCCATGACGCCGGTCGCTTTGCCGTCGCGCGCGGCAATCTTTCCGCCGACGATGACGAAGCGGATGCCCTCCGGCGCGGCGTCCGGATATCCCAGCCCGGGGAAGTCCGCGCAATCCCGAACGGTTTCGGGATTAAAGACAAGAAGGTCGGCGTCCATGCCGCTGCGGATGCGTCCCTTATGCGAAAGACCGAAGGTTTCCGCCGGCAGGAGCGTGGTATGGTAAATCGCTTGTTCCCAGCTGAGTTCGCCCCGCTCGACGACCATCTTGCGCAGATAGCGCGGAAAACTGCCCGCGATCTGCGGATGCCCTTCGCCCGGCGCGTAGCTGCCTGTGTCGGTTGAGACCATTGTCAGCGGATAGCGCTGAATGGTGTAGATGGCGTTTTCGTCGCCTGTATTGACGACGACCGCGTCATTTGGATGCTCGGCGCGCAGATGCTCGTAGAGCGCCTGATCGGGAACCTTGCCGATGTGTTCGCCGGTGATGACGCGCAGGTGGCGCAGCTCGATGCTGTTATCGCGCATGGTCACCGGCTCAAAGAGCGCCGAACCGATATAGGAACACCAGTCCTTGTACATGCCGCTGTCCAGCCGCATATCCACGCCGCGGTCGCGCGCAAGCTCCAGCATTTCCAGCGCTTCGTATTCCACGCCCACGCCGTATTGATAGACGAAGTGCGAAATAATCATCCGGCATCCGGTGACCTCCGCAAGCTCGATGGCTTCCTGCAAGGAATGGAGATCGGTCATGGAGTACATGCGCGTGTCGATGGCGACGGGTCTGCCGTGCGCGCGGGCGCAGGCGCACAGAGTCTCCATCTCTTCAAGCGTCGTGCCGGGCGCATAGCCGGGACCGAGGGAAACGCCTGCCGCGCCGCCGCATAACGCTTTTTTGCAGAGGTCGCCCATGCGTTTCGCCTGCGCGCGTGTAGCGGGGGCAAAAGGGTTGGTCACGCCCGCCGCTTCACGCAGCGCGCACAGCCCGACCAGTTCCGCCTGATGAATGGGAAATTCTGTTTGAGCGCGCAGGAATGCCGCCGTATCCACAGGAGAAAAGCCGCAGTTGCCGCCGACAGTCGTCGTGATACCTTGCAGAAGAGAGAGCGTGCCGGTGCGCTTGCAGCCGTCGATATGCCCGTGCGGGTCGATGAAACCGGGGCAGACGAAACAGCCTGCCGCGTCGAGCGTCTGCGCACCACAGGGCGCGGTACAGCCGCCCGGGAAAATAGCTTCAATCTTTTCGCCGTCGCAGAGTACGTCGGCGCGGAATCGGCGGAGCGTTTCGGGGTCGATGACCGTCCCGCCGGAAATGAAGAGTTTTGACATGATGAATCCCCCATCCTTATCCTATGAACTCGAATATATGGCGGTGAATCCGTCTTGAAAAACCCGCCCGAAACCGGACGGATTTTTCAAGACGGGGCAGCTTTCGCTGCCCCGCCGAAAAAAGCTTTGGGTTTTACCCCCCCAAAAGCCCATCAAGAACATAAAGCTCTTGGATTTTCCGCTTTAGGAACTCATTTTTGCAAGGTTTGCTGTCAACATCCTTCGGCGGAAGTGAGTGCGGGCTCAGCCCGCTTACTGCATGCTCAGCTTGAACTTCGTCCAGATGTCCTGGAATTTCTGCTCATCCTCGCTGGACAGGTTGCGGACATATTCCGCATCGCTCAGGCGGTCAAAGATGCCGTTGAAGACCGGATTGCTCAGGTATGCCTCGGACAGATACGCCTTGGCGGCTTCGTTCGGGCAGCAGTAGTACTGCCACTCGGCGCAGGTCGCCGCGACTTCCGGACGCAGCAGATACTGGAGGAATACGTTCGCGTTCTTGGCGTGCGGCGCGTTCACCGGAATGAAGCAGCCGTCGATGCCGAAGCCCAGACCCTCTTCCGGCCAGACGACCTTCAGATCCGGATTGGCATCCAGCGCGAGCGCAACGAACGGGGTGAAGGTGTAGGCGACGGAGATATCGCCGGAGACCAGATAGTTGTGCAGGTTCTCATATTCCAGAACATGGATGTTGGAACGCAGAGAATCGAGCTTTTCGGCGGCTTCCGCAAGGACGGCGTCGTCGGTGGTGTTCATGCTCTGGTGCATGGAGAGCAGCACCATGCCGATGGTCACGCGCGCGTCGTCGATGAGACCGATGCTGTCCTCAAGGGACGGATCCCAGAGGTCGTTGAAGCCCTTGATGTCGATATCCACAACGGACGGATCGTAGACGATCAGCGGGATGCCGCTGACATACGGAACGACATACTGGTTGTCCGGATCAAAGAACTGATGGGTGAAGCCCTCGTTCAGGTTGGCGTAGTTATCGACGATGGACGTGTCGAATGGCTGCATCAGACCCGCTTCACGCGTGGTGTTGAGCATATAGTCGCTCGCCAGAACGATGTCGTAGTCGCCGCCGTTCACCGCGGAGAGCTTCTCGTACATCTCTTCGTTGCTGGAGAAGGTCGCGTAGTTGACTTTGATGCCCGTCTCCTGCTCGAACGGCTTGATGACGGTCTCGTAGTCGATGTAGCCTTCCCAAGTGAAGATATTGAGTACGGCCTCGTCAGTCGCGTTTGTGGTTTCCGCCAGCGCGCAGGCGCTCAGAGAAAGCAGCGCCAGCAGTACACAGAGAATCTTCTTCATGTTCCTGTTCCTCCTTATCAAGGAATGGTCAATATATTCAAACGC
>CAKTXP010000122.1 GCA_934631055.1 uncultured Clostridia bacterium
GGATTTACAGAGAGGAGAGGATGCGGACGACGCTTTCCAGCGAGTCGTGCAGCTCGCGGAATTCGGAGACGGAAAGATCCTCCGCCTGCGTCTGAATCTGGCGGGCGATGGTTGCGCGGATCGCCGCCAGCTTCTGGGAACCGGCGGGGAGGAGAACGATGTTCACCACGCGGCGGTCGTTTTCGTCATGCTGACGATCGACATAGCCCGCTTCATACAGGCGATCGACCAGCGGCGTGATGTTGGGCTTGGCAATGCCCAGACGCCGCGAAATCTCGGAAACGGACATCGTACCCGCATCCTGAAGCATGGCGAGAACCTGAACATGGGAGAGGGGCGTTCCATGTTCCTTCTGGATCATGTCCATATGCAGCAGACGCTTTTTGATCAGCGGCAGGGCATGAAACATGTTCTGTGCGACGGAATCAATCATTTGGGGGTCAAGCGTGCGTTTTTTACTCATAGGGCGGCTCCTGATTTAAAGTTTTTTTCGTTCGTTTAAAAGAGCATTCGCTTTTAACATAAATCGCAAACGACCATTATTTTACCCGCTTTTTTCTGATTTGGCAAGGAAAAACTCTAATGAAATCACAATATTTCTGGAATTTGGCAAATGGTTATAAAAAAATTGTTTCATTTCGTATATTTCCTATGCCGTGCCACACGATTTGAATGGATGGCATGAGAAGTTTTCCCGTCGCTTTACAGAACGCGGGAAATCGGTTACAATGGATACAGCATTATTCGTGCCAGATCATATGGAGGACGATTCATGATGGATGCACTTTCGATTTTAAAAACATTTTTCTCGGCGGACATGGTTATTTATGCGGCAATCATCATCATTGTGATCACGGCGCTTCTGCGCTGCACCCTGCCGCTCAACCGCGTTGCGGGCAAGCTGCGCCGCGCGGCGCGCACCATCGTCACGGAAAGCAAGCAGAACAAGGAAAAGAAATCATGGAACGATATTCATTTCCTGGGCGACGAGCTTTCCGGAACATGGGCGGATTTCCTGCAAAACGCGGAGATGCGCGACGCGCACGGGGAGACCTGCGACGTTTCGCAGTATATCAATGAGGACAGCGTGATCTATGCGCTGGGGAACACGGGCTTTGCCGACCTTGCGCCGGGCGTGATGACCTCGCTGGGCATTCTGGGAACGTTCCTCGGTCTGGTCATGGGTCTTTCCGGTCTGAGCCTGAGCGGCGCGGATACGGAAGTCGTGTTGACGGCGATGGATCAGCTCATCCGCGGCATGAGTACGGCGTTTTTGACCTCTATCGTCGGCGTATGCGGTTCGCTGCTGTTTAACCTGCTGAACAACCGCGCAACGGGCAAATGCCAGAAAGCAATCGACCGCTTCTGCGAGGTATTCGGGCTGTACGCGATGCCCAAGCCGGTCTCTGAGGACACGGCGATGCTCGCTCTCCAGCAGGAGCAGACCGCGTATATCCGTCAGGCGGTCGAGGACATGAGCCAGAAAATGGCGGTGCAGATGGAGCAGAGCATCATGCGTGCCATGCTGCCCGTGCAGCGCTCGATGGATAACTTCATCCTCGCGGCAACGCAGGCGCAGGTCGAGGGCGTAGACCGTATTGCGCAGGTCTTTGTGCAGCGGATGAACGTCGCGCTGGGCAGTGAATTCGACCATCTGCGGCAGGTGCTTGCCGCGACCGGAGAAGAGCAGCAAAAGACCCAGCAGGAGCTTCGCGCCGCGACGGAAGCCATCGGGCAGATGACGCAGGACGTCGTTAACATGCACCAGCTTTCTCAGGGCGTGCTGGAGCATTTCCGCGCATATGTCGCAGATATGGACGCTTCCCGTGCGCAGGTGGACGATACGAACCGCAAGACGATCGAGCTGCTGGAGGCGATGAGCAAGACCAGCGGACAGCAGGCGATGTATCTTTCCAAACTGCAGGAGTATCAGGCGGCGCTGACGGCGAATTCCCAGCAGTATACCGCGTGGACGGATCGATTCCTCGCCAGCGCTCAGGAGCAGACCCGTATCACCGCTAAGGAGATGGATCGCGTCGTCGCCGAAATGCACGACGGATCGCAGACCCTTTCCGGCGCATACGAGCAGTTTACGCGCCAGACGCAGGAGAACCTCGCCCGCACGACCGCGCTGTTTGACGAGAGCATTTCGTCCTCCATCCGCCAGCTCAACGAAACGCTGGATTCCATGCGCGAGATGACGCAGAGCATGCCGCAGCTGCTCAGCCAGAGCCGAGACCGCTATGCCGAGCAGGTGGATCAGTTTGTGACCGCGCTCGTCCGGCTTCAGAAGTCGATGGAGAAGCTCGGACAGACGGCGGACAGCCTGAAAAACGGAAAGGAGTAAGCCATGCGACCGGGGAATAAGCGGAGCAGGCGCAGGAGCGACGGCAGCTACTGGACTTCCTATTCGGATATGATGGCGGGCATGCTCTTCGTTTTCGCGCTCATCCTGTTCGCGGCGGTCTATCAGCTGGTGGATCTGCAGCAGAAAAAGACCGTCGAGCTGCAAACCAAGGAAGCGCAGCTTTCCACCCAGCAGAGCCTGCTCATCGACCAGGAAGCGGAGCTGAAAGATAAGGAAGCGCTGCTCGCCGCGACGACGCTCGCCCTGCAAAAGCAGCAGGAAGAGCTGGACGAAAACAAGACGGCGCTCACCAGCGCGCAGGAGAGCCTTTCCTTGCAGCAGAGCAAGATCGAGGAACAGGCGGCGCTTCTGGCGGCGCAGCAGGCGCAGATCGACAAGCTGGTCGGTCTGCGGAGCCAGATCATTGAGGATCTGCGCGACAACCTGAGCAACGTCGGTCAGCGCGTCACGGTCGACCAAAAGACCGGCGCCATCACGTTTGAAAGCTCCGTCCTGTTTGACACGGGCAAGAATGAGATCAAGGAAGCGGGCAAGTGGACGCTCAATTCCTGCATACCGATTTATATCCACACGCTGCTCAGCGAAGAATATCGCGATTATGTGGGTGAAATCATCATCGAGGGACATACTGATACCACGGGCGCATACCTCAACAACCTTGCGCTCTCTCAGCAGCGTGCGCTGGCTGTCGCGACATATTGCCTGAGCGACGAGATGAGCGGGCTGAGCGATGGGGACAAGGAGACTTTCAAATCCATTCTAACGGCGAACGGGCGCGCGGACGCCGATCCGGTGTACAATGAGGATGGAACGGTGAATCTGGATGCGTCCCGCCGCGTGGTCATCAAATTCCGCATGAAGGATTCGGATATGATCGACCAGATGAGCGCGATTCTGGAAGGCGGCAGCCAACAGGGGGAATAAAGTGAGCAAGTTCATGAGGATACTCGCAGTCGTCGTCCTGCTGGCGACCGTCGTGGGCGCGGGCGCTGTGCTTTACGGGCTGAATACGCTCAGCCCGCAGGTCGTTCAGACGAGCGTCGCCGCAACGCCGGCGACGGCTGTCGAGGATACGTTCGATTCGCTTGTCAGTCAGATGGAGAATAACACGTTCGGCGGGAAGGTCTGCGGAGAGGTCGGCGACCTGCGCGCGGAGGATTGTACGTTCCTGACCTATACCGTCCGGCTGCAAAACAGGGGATTCTTTCCCGCGGAATGGATTTCGCTGGAATTGACGGACGCCGCGGAAAACGATGTGCTTATCCTGCCGGATGACAGCAGGCATGCGCTTGCCGCGGGCAGCATGGGGGATATCCAGCTGACCCTGCTCAACCGCACGAGCCAGCCGGACACGGCGAGGACGCTTCGCGTGACCTGCTATGTCTTTGGACAGAAGATCGCGTTTGAAGTCAGCGTATCATAAAAAATCATACGAAATATGGTCAATTCTCAGCTTGCGTAGGAGCAGGCGGATATACTATAATAAAAACACGCTTTCCTGATGGTTGGCGTGTTTTTTATGTGACGGTTTTGTATGCACAGGAGAGATAAACATGAACGAGAAGCAGCTTGAGAGAAAAATACTGGACAGCGGAAGGACGCTGCTTTTTTCCAACGACGACCTGAAAAAGCTCATCATCCCGCTGGTCATCGACCAGGTGCTTGTGCGCACGGTCGGCATGGCGGATACGATGATGATCTCCTCGGTCGGCGAGGCAGCAATCTCCGGCGTTTCGCTGGTAGATATGATCAATATGCTCATTAACGCCGTATTTGCAGCAATCGCGACCGGCGGCGCGGTCATCGCGTCGCAGTATCTGGGTCACCGCGAGCGGGATAAGGCGTGCGAAGCCTCCAGCCAGCTGATGGTCGTGACGGCGTTCTGCGCGCTGCTGTTCACGGTGCTGTCGCTCGTCGCCAGAAAACCGCTGCTTTCGCTGCTGTTCGGTCAGATTGACGCGGACGTTATGGACGCCGCGTTGACCTATTTGACGATATCCGCGCTTAGCTTCCCGTTCCTCGCGTCGTTCAATTCCAGTTCCGCGCTTTTTCGCGCGATGAATGATTCCAGAACGCCGACGCTGGTCTCGCTTGGCATGAACGTGATGAATCTGGTCGGAAACTCCATCCTCATCTTCGGCATGGGCTGGGGCGTTGCGGGCGCGGCGATATCGACGCTGCTTTCCCGCGTGATGGCGGCGGTCGTTATGTTCGCACTGAGTCTGAACCGGCATCGTCAGCTCTATGTCCGCGCGGATGAAATGATGAAGGTCGATACCAAACTCGTTGGACAGATTCTCTATATCGGTATCCCGAGCGGCATCGAGAACGGCATCTTTGAGCTGGGACGCATCGTCGTCGTCAGCATGATCTCCACATTCGGCACGGTGCAGATCGCGGCGAATGCCGTCGCGAACAATCTGGACGGCGTGGGCGTGCTGGCGGGCGCGGCGATGAACCTCGCGATCTTGACGGTCGTCGGGCGCTGTGTCGGCGCGCACGACAACGACCAGGTGCGCTATTATACCCGCAAGCTGCTCAAAATCGAATATGCGATGATGGTCGTGGTGAACGTTATCCTGCTGGCGGCGCTTCCGCTGATTTTGAACCTGTATACGCTGTCGGATGCTTCCCGCGAGCTGGCGACTCAGCTTATCTTTATCCATGACGGCTTTGCCATGCTGCTCTGGCCTATGGCGCTGTCCCTGCCCAACGCGCTGCGCGCCGCCAACGACGTCAAATTCACGATGGTGCTGTCCATCGGGTCGATGGTCTGCTTCCGTATCGCGCTGAGCTATGTCGTCGGCGTGAAGATGGGCTATGGCGCGCTGGGCGTCTGGTTTGCGATGCTCATCGACTGGCTGTTCCGCGCGGTCGTCTATCTCTGGCGCTTTGAAAAGGGCAAATGGGAGAGCATGGCGAGGATTTGACGCGCAATCGCGGCGGGCTGCATTGACAACCCATTGCTTCATTTTGTATAATTATTCCAGCGAAAACGCTTGGGAGGGAAAGAATTGTTCGATCAGATCAAAGCGCTGCTGCTGGAGGAATACAGCGTCAGCCAATGGATCCTGCTGTTTTTCTTTTACAGCTTCTGCGGGTATTGCTGGGAGGTATTCCTTTATATCGTAAAGGAAAGGCGATTCGTCAACCGCGGATTTCTGTTTGGTCCGATCCTGCCGATCTACGGCTTCGGCGCGGTCAGCATCCTGTTGACCTGCGTGCCGGTAAAGAGCAATGTCGCTCTGGTCGCGCTGGTCGGAACGGTCTCGGCGTCGCTGCTTGAATATGTGACGGGCTTTGCGATGGAGTCGCTGTTCCATGTCCGTTACTGGGATTATTCCAAACGCCCGCTGAATCTGCACGGCTATATCTGTGCGCTGTCTGCGGCGACGTGGGCGGTATTCTCCGTGCTGATCGTCAGCGTGGTCAATCCACTGATCAAGCCGTTTGTGTACATGATCCCGCTGGATATGGCGGATATCGCGGCGGTCGTGCTGGTCTGCTTTGCGCTGCTGGATACGGCGTTCGCCGTTCGCCGCGCGCTCGATCTGCGCGCCCTGCTGGAATCTATGGAACGCTATGCGAAGGAGCTTCAGTCGTTGCACGGCGGACTGGACAGCATCAGCGAGCATGTCAGCGGCATGATCCGCGATTTCGCTGCCCATGTGGACAGCAAGCAGGAGGAGCTTACCGCCAGCGTTGGAAAGATTACTGCCGCGCGCGACCATGTGCGCGAGATGATGGAAGAGAAGCGGATGAGTTTGGAGGACGGCGCGAAGGAGCGCTTTGCCAACTTTGAGAAGATCCTTGTGGACGCCGCCAGCTATCTGCCGGATGTCAGCGCGCTGAGAAACGAGATCGCCGAGGCGAAGGCAAAATACGACCGCCAGAGCGAAGAACTCCGTCAGGCACGCGAACGCAGGCTGCTCCGCGCGGAACATGCCCTGCGCAATAACCCGAGCGCGGCATCCAGTCATTACAAGCTGACGTTTGAACAGCTCAAGCGCATCCAGAAGAGCGACGAGCAGCGCAAAAAAGGCAAAAAGAAAAACGCGTAATCTGAACTTTGCACACGCCGCCCGGGCAGGCATATCGTGAAATCGTGAGGAATCCCCCTCATGAAACCTGCCCAAGGAGGCGTGTGCAATGAGTTTCTATTCATACAAAAACTCAGGCTCGACCCATTGTCCGTGCAATGTGAGCGGTAGCGAGGTATTGAGCGGTCTGAATGAGAAAATCTGCATTCAGGTCCAGCGGGTGTATGACAGCTGTCTGATGCAGGAACAGATGAGCGAACAGAAGGTCACGCTGCTCAGCTACGGTCTTGTACCGGGCTGCGGCTGCTCGGGCGAACAGACGACGGAGAATACCAACACACAGCCCAATATGCCTATCACGTTCGAGAGCTGCCGCTCGACGACGACGGAGGGCGTTATCCGCAATCTGTCGGTTGAGCGCCTGTGCGACAGACCGTGCTTCGGACGCGTCCGCTGTCAGGTAGATGTGCCGATCGACATCCTGTTCACGGATTCGACCTGCCGGGAATACATCGGGCGCGGTATGGTGACGGTCGATCGCGACGTGCTGCTTTCGATTCCGGATGAATCTATCGTTCCATATAACATCGAAGCGATGGTGTCCGCCATCTGCGTATCCGGTACATATTTGCGCAATAACGTGTTTGAACTGGAGATCTGCGTGACCGTTGTGCTGAAGGTGCTGGCGAAGGTCGAGATCCTTGTGCCGAGCTACGGTTACTGCGAAGTCCCGCCGTGCGAAGAGTTCGCAGACTCGGTGTGCGATGAATTCTTCTC
>CAKTXP010000123.1 GCA_934631055.1 uncultured Clostridia bacterium
GGCGACAGCTACGGCAAGTTTGTCGTAGAGCCGCTTGAGCATGGCTTTGGCCAGACGCTGGGAAATTCCCTGCGCCGCGTGCTGCTCAGCTCTCTGCCGGGCGTTGCCGTTTCCAGCATCCGCATTGAGGGCATCCAGCATGAGTTTTCCGCCGTTCCCGGCGTGAAAGAGGACGTTGCAGAGATCATCCTCAACCTGAAAGAGCTTTCCGCCAAGCTGTATTGCGACGGGCCCAAGACGGTGTCTATCAACGTCAAGGGTCCCTGTGAGCTGACTGCGGCTGCCCTCGCGGTGGACGATCAGATCGAAGTCATCAACCGCGATCTGCACATCGCCACCCTCAACGAGGATGCCGACCTCATTATGCACCTGACCCTCGAAAAGGGTCGCGGCTATGTGAGCGCAGCGAACAACAAAAATCCCAATACGCCCATCGGGGTCATCCCGACGGATTCCATCTTTACGCCTATCCGCAAGGTGAACTACACCGTCGAAAACACCCGCGTTGGTCAGGAGACCGATTACGATCGACTGACCCTCGAAGTCTGGACCGACGGAAGCATCCAGCCGGATGAAGCCATCAGCACCGCCGCGAAGATCCTCAACGGACACCTCAAGCTGTTCATGGATCTGACCGATCAGGTGGTGACCATCGGCTTCAACGAGAAGGAAGACGATCACCGCGAGAAAGTGCTGGAGATGACGATCGAGGAGCTCGATCTGTCCGTCCGTGCTTACAACTGCCTCAAGCGCGCCGGTATCAACACCGTTGCCGAGCTTGTGCAGCGCAATCAGGAAGACATGATGAAGGTTCGCAATCTGGGCAAAAAGTCCTTGGAAGAGGTCGAGCAGAAGCTCGCCGCTCTGGGTCTTGCCCTGCGTGCCAACGACGAGTAATCCGGAACATCCGGCTTACAGATAAATACCTGCCCGAAAGGGCTATCAAGGTCGCGCCTAAGGGAAATATGGGCGCGGCGGGCAGAGCCTGATCCATGTCAAGTGGAGCAGGCTTCTTGCGTGCCGCGTGAAGAACTGTATTTGCAGGAGGCGGGCTGTAATAGGAGGATAAACAAAATGGCTTATCAGCGTAAACTTGGCCGTACGGCCGCTCAGCGCAAGGCGCTTCTGCGCAATCAGGTGACCAACCTCATTTGGTATGGCCGTATCGAGACGACTCTCGCCCGCGCCAAGGAAGTTCGCAGCGCCGCCGAGCATCTGATCACGCTCGCGATTCGCGAATGCGACAACAACGTCTCTGTCGAGAAGACTTTCAACAACGATAAGGGACAGTCTGTCACCGTCACCGTGCAGAACGACGCCCCGAGCAAGCTGCATGCCCGCCGTCAGATCATGGCTTATCTGTACGACGTGAAGGAGCCGAAGCTGGATGACGAGTCCAAGAAGGCTTATGCGGAGCGTACCAAGGACGCGAAGTATCCGTGCGTCGAGAAGCTCTTCCGCGAGATCGCGCCGAAGTACAAGGCTCGCAACGCCGAGAAGAACTGCGCCGGCGGTTACACCCGCATTCTCAAGAAGGGCCCGCGCCGCGGCGACGCCGCCGAGATGGTCATTCTCGAGCTGATCTAATCCCCTTTGTTACCAAAGAAGCTGTTTCGCCGAAATGCGGAGCAGCTTCTTTTGGAATATGCGGACAGATGATGCGCACCCCTGTGGGAGGGAACGAAGCATGAACGACATGATCCTCATCCTCAACTATTCAGATGAATTTGCCGCGGAAGCGGCAAAAAGGCTGCGCGGCGAGCAGGTGTTCAGCAAGATCATCAGCGGAATGACGACGGCGGAGCAGATCCGCGAGATCGCGCCGAAAGGCATCATCCTATGCGGCGAAACGCAAAACGCGAAAGGCGTGCTGGATGCGCAGATCCTTTCGCTGGGCATTCCCATGCTGGCGCTGGGGCATGCTGCGCACATGCTAATTGCCGCGATGGGCGGCGCATGCGCAGGCGTTGCCATCAGCGGGAAGAAAGCCGCGATTCAGTATGAGCATACGCAGCTCTTTGCCGACGTGGAGGGCGGAGAACGTTATCTTGAGGAGACGCTGACGCTGATGCTGCCAGTCGATGTGCAGGTGACGGCGAGCGCGGGCGGCTGCACCATCGCCTTTGAGGACAGCCGACGTAAGCTCTACGGCGTGCAGTTTGAGCTGGAACGGAACGATCCGGACAGCTCGACCATCCTCAAGAACTTTGCGCGCGATATCTGCGGCTGTACGCCATGGTTCACGATGGATGCGGCGCTGGCGCAGGCACGCCAAAAGCTTTCGGATGCGTCTATCGAAGGCGGGTATGCGGTATGCGGCGTCAGCGGCGGCGTGGATTCGACCGTCGCGGCGGTGCTTGCCCATCAGGCATTCGGCGAGCGCATGACGGCAATCTATGTGGAGACCGGCTTGATGCGCGAAGGCGAAAGCGTCAGTGTGCAGGAGGTATTTGAAAACCTTGGCATTCCGCTCAAAATCGTCGATCATTCTCAGACGATTTTGGAAGCGCTGAAGGGCAAGCAGACCATGAACCAAAAGCGCCGAGTGGTCTTTGAATGCCTGCATGACGAGATCATCCGCCAGGCGGAAGCGATGGAAGGCAAAAAGACGCTGGTCATGGGAACCAATTACAGCGATCTTTTGGGCGGCGCAAATGATGCGGCGTGGCGCGGATGCGGAATGACGGTTGTCGAGCCGCTGGCGTTCCTTTTCAGAAAGGAAGTCCGCTCGATTGCGGAAACGCTGGGGCTGGATGCAGCAATCGTTCAGCGCAAACCGTTCCCGATGATGGGCTTGGGCGCACGTATCATTGGCGAAGTCACGGAAGAGAGGCTTTGCGCGCTGCGCGCGGCGGATGCGATCTTCGCCGAAGAGATCCGCGAGGTCGGACTGAATAAGAAACTCTACAAGTATTTCCCGATCCTGGCGGATTCGGTGATGCCGATGGGCAGCTGCACGATCATCCTGCGGGCAGTCAACGTATCCGGCGCGATGCTCGTGCCTGCGCGCCTGCCCTACGATTTGGTCGAGCGCACGGTTGAACGCATTCTGAATCAGACGCCGACAGTCCGGCGGGTATTCTATGACCAGACGCCGACGCCGGTGGGCAAAGAGACATTTCAATAATGAAACTTCAGCCTATACCCATTCAACGAGGTGCAGAAGATGAAAAAATGCAATCCCAAGCTGGAAGGGCTGGCGGATATCCTGCGCGCGGGATTGATCGCGCTGGCGCTTTTTATGGATATGGAACTGAGAAGCTGGGATAATTACAGTAACTGGTTCGCGTCCTTTCAGCCGTATACGCTTGGCGTGAGCGCTGCTGCGGCAGTGACATTCATCGCTCTACGCTGGGGAAGGAAACATCTGTCTGCGCCTTCGAGGGGCATGCGTATCGCGGCGTTGTTTCTGGGCGCATGGCAGGTTGCGGCGGTCAGCGTCGCCAACACGGGCGATGTCAACCAGCCTTTTCTGACCAGCGGACAGATGATGAAAACAGTCGTTTTGGCGCTGGGCATGGCATGCTTGTTTACGCTGCTGTTCCGACTGCTGGAAGCCGGTCTGGATGGACGGCTGGATATAGGCGCGGCAGGCGATAGTCGGCTTTTGCGCTTGTACCGGTCGCATACGCTGGCGTTTTGTGCGGCTGTTGTGCTGCTTTGCTGGCTGCCGCAGATGGCAATCAGCTATCCGGGGTCGATGAATTCGGATACGGAAAGCCAGTTCCGTCAGGCGATGGGCTGGCAGGCATGGGACGCGAACCATCCAACATTCGGTACGGCGCTGATCGCGCTCGCCGTGCATCTGGGATGGGCGGTTGGCAACGGCAATATCGGCATATTTGCGTATATTTTTATTCAGGCGTTGCTGGCGGCACTGGTCATCGGATACAGTCAGATGTTGATGAAGCGGATGCGCGCGCCGCGCTGGTCCAGGCTGACGGCGTTGGGGCTGTGTGCATTGATGCCGGTCTATTGCGACAACATCACGGTCATCCTGAAAGACGTGCCGTATTCTTACGCCATGCTGCTTTTGCTGTGCGAAATGGCGCGCTGTATTTTTCTGGAAGATGCGGGGTACTTGAAAACGTTGGGATTTATGGCGCGCATGGCAGCCGCAGGGGTGTTCCTGCTGAAAATACGGAACAATGGATTGCTGATCTGGGTTCCTATGGGGCTTGCGCTTTTTCTCTGGGCAATCAAGAATCGAAGGGACAAGATGGGTTTTGTCGCGGCAGCTGTGCTGATTCCCATTCTGCTGGGCGCAGGGTTTGATGGCGTGATGAGTATGCGTGTGAAATCCGTTCCGGCGAGTCCGCGTGAGGCACTGTCCCTGCCGATTCAACAGACGGCGCGCTTCGTTGTGGAATATGGCGACGAGGTTACGGAAGAAGAGCGCGCGATCATCGACAAAGTTATCGATTATAACGCCATCATCTATAAATATGACCCGATGATATCTGATCCGGTCAAATTTACCTATCGGGCGGATGCGACAGCGCAGGACGTCATGCGTTATCTGGGCGTATGGCTGAAACTGGCAGCGCGTCATCCGGATTGTTGTCTGGCGGCTACGCTGGTTCAGAATACGCTGCTGTTTGATCCGCAGACGTATAATCTGGCAATCTTTACCGGAACGGGATTGAGCGGGGAAGAAGCGCGGACGCTTGGCGTATCCCGAAGCGAAAAGCTCAGCAGGTTTGACCGGCTGGAGGATCAGCTTCATCGGCTTCTCTTTGGTTTCCCGTTTGTGATGCAGCTGAACACGATGGGCTTTTACTGCATCGTACTGCTTGGCGCATGCGCGATTGCCGGAGGCAGAAAGCTGCGCGGCATGGGAAAGATCCTCATGCCTCAGACAATTACGATGGTTTCTTTGATTTTTGGTCCCTGCATCCAGAATCAGGATCGATATGGTTTCCCAATCGTTTACCTGATGCCGCTGGCGCTGGGCTGCCTGTCGTATGCGCTGAAAAAGAAGAACGATTCGCAGGAATAAGAGGGGATGCCGTCCGGAAGCCGACAAATCGATAAAGAAGACGGGCTGTCAGGTTAAGCACGAGAAAAAATAGAAAAAGATGTGAGAAGGTATTGCCAACTCGCATCTTTTTTTACTTTATAGGAAATGGCATAAAGTTTGCTCGCGTGCGTAGAGCTTTGAATCTTTACAGACTGTGGCGGAAATGAAAGAGGAAAAATACAGCGAAGTGGAGAAGAAATGGATAATGGATGCTAATGAACATCCTGCCGCTTTGGAAATAGACGAAGGAGGAAAAATATGATCTGCTATCTGAAGGAACAGAAACTGCTCATCTTGGAAACGGAACAGACCTCATACTGGATCGGACTGAAATATCCCGCGCCGATCTGCCTGTACTGGGGCGCGAAGATTGCGCCGGAAGACGCAGATATGTTTGAGCCGATACGCGACCACAGCTCTTTTGACATGGAGTTGTGGCGGGAACGGCTGGAATATCCCGTGTTCGACGGAAGAACGTTTGAAAGTGTATCGCTGAAAGCGGATGTTCCTCTGAATCTGCATACAAAGCATGTGGACGTGCGGGAGCAGCAGGCGGAGATTGTACTGGAAGATGAAGCGGGCAGGCTGGAAGTTTGTCTGGTTTACCGTGTGTTTGAAGCCTGCGACGTCATTCAGAAAAGCGCGAAGATAACGGCGAAGGAATCGGTCAGGCTGACTCGTCTGGACAGTGGGGCATGCCTCTTGCCGCATGAAACAAAGCCGTGGACGGCGCATTATGTCGTTGGCGCGTGGGCGGGAGAGTTCAGGCGGCGCACGGCAAAGCTGGAGGAAGGCGAGTTACGGCTGCAATCCGTACACGGCATGTCCGGCCCGCATATGAATCCATTCCTTATCGCGGCTAATGGCGAGGACGAGGGGACGGGAGAAGCCTATGGTGTCGCGCTCGGGTGGAGCGGATGCTGGCAGATTACGGCATCGTCTACGGTATTTGGCAACCAACGTATCACGGCGGGGATGAACGATGCGGACTTTATTTTCCCGATGCAGTCTGGCGAAAATTTTGAGACGCCGCCGATGTTCCTGTGCATGAGCGGAGGGGGAATCGGAGCGCTGAGCAGAAAGATGCACGATTTTGAGCGCTGGCATCTCAAAGCAGGGAGAAAGCCGCGGCGCGTGCTTTATAATTCGTGGGAAGCGACGCTGTTTGATGTGCGCGCGGAAGAACAGATGATTCTGGCGGAACGCGCGGCAAAGATGGGCGTGGAGCTTTTTGTGGTGGACGACGGCTGGTTTGGCGCGCGCAATTCCGACAAGGCGGGACTGGGCGACTGGACAGTCAATCCGGAAAAATTTCCAAACGGATTGGAAGAGCTGATCGACCATGTTCATAAACTGGGCATGGATTTCGGACTGTGGGTCGAGCCGGAATCCGTCAATCCGGACAGCGACCTGTACCGTGCGCATCCGGATTGGATTCACAGATTGGCGGACTGCGAACCGATGACGCAGAGGAATCAGTATCTGCTTGATTTCAGCAAACCGGAAGTCGAAGCATTTGCGCTCGATATGCTGCGCGGGCTGCTGAATAACTATCAAATCAGCTATCTGAAATGGGACATGAACCGCGCGATGACCGACGTCTGCGAGAGCCTGACGCCATTTGAGAGAGAAAAGCATGTTCTGGCGCTCTATCGGATATTGGATACGCTGGGAACAGAATTTCCTGATGTGGATATCGAAGCATGCAGCGGCGGCGGGGCGCGCGTAGACTTGGGCATGGCAGCGCGAACGGCTCAGTTCTGGGTCAGCGACAATACGGATCCGTTCGACCGGCTGTTCATTCAGGAAGGATATACGCTGATGTATGCGCCGATGATGATGAGCTGCTGGGTGACGGATACGCCTAAAGACGGGCATAAATGCGGTCGGGACGATTGGCACTATAAGTTCCATGCGGCGATGTGCGGCACGCTGGGCATCGGCGCGGATATCTCCAAACTGAGCGATGAAGAGATGGAGCTGTTTTCGGAAGAGATTGCGCGGTATAAAACATGGCGTGATGTCGTTCAAAATGGCGATCTATATCGTTTGCAGCTCCCATCCTGTTCTAATGTTGCAGCAGTCGAATACGTTTCAAAAGATCAAAATGAAGCTGTACTTTTTTTGTTCATGCACAGCCGGAAATATGGAGAGGTG
>CAKTXP010000124.1 GCA_934631055.1 uncultured Clostridia bacterium
CCCTCGATAAACTTTCCGATGAACGAGCGGCGGTGGATCGGCGTCGGACCGTATTTTTTCAGCGCGGCAATGTGTTCCGCCGTGCCGTATCCCTTGTTTTTGGCGAGCCCGTATTCCGGATACTGCTTGTCCAGCTCCCGCATGAGCCGATCCCTTGTCACCTTCGCCAAAATGGAAGCAGCCGCGATGGAATAACAGAGCGCGTCGCCGTGTACCAATCCGCGTACCTCTCCCTTTACGTTCAGCCTGTCGATGGCATCGACCAAAAACAGCTCGCATGGCGCATCCTTCGCCGCCAATGCCATCGCGTTCTTTGTCGCGTTCAGGATGTTGATTCGGTCGATCTCCTCCGGAGACGCCAAAATGACCTGCGCATAAACCGCCGTCTCCATAATCTTGTCATACAGCTCTTCGCGCCGCTTCTCGGTCAGTTTTTTGCTGTCGTCCACATAGAGCAGCAGCGGTTCCGGCGGCATCACGACGCAGGCGGCGGCAACCGGTCCGCAGAGCGGACCGCGTCCGGCTTCGTCCATGCCCGCGAACATCCTGCCCGTCTGCCAGATCTCCTTATCCGTGCGGGTAATCTCTTCCAGCCGCGCATTCCAGTCTTTCTTCATCGCTTTCCCCTCCCCGTCACTTCGTGACAGCGCTCCCAGAGGGAGAATCAGGGGATTTCGCGTTCGGCTCGACCGTCTCTCCCTTTGGCACGGGCTTCATCGGCGCTTTTTGCAGCGTGATTCGCCCAAGCTTGCCCGCCCTGAACTCATCCAGAATGACGGATGCGCCGCGGTCGGTATCGCATACGCCGCCGGGGAGCAGCCATCCGCGCCCGCGGCAGGCTTCCTCCAGCAGCGGCACGCCGCGCAGGGTATTGTCCTTGAGCTTGAAACGCGTCGTCAGCGCGTCGGCATGCTCATCCATCAGGCTTTCCATCAGGCGGATAGCGAGCATCTGCTGATCCATGATGTTGTCGTTGATCGTGCCGACGAACGCCAGCGCGCGGGCGTCCTGCTGGTCGCTGAGGTTGGGCCAGAGCAGACCGGGCGTATCCAGCAGCTCCAGATACGGCGTAATGCGCACCCACTGGTTGCTGCGGGTCACACCGGGGCGGTCGCCCGTGCGCGCGATGGACGCGCCGTTGATGCGGTTGGTAAACGTGGATTTACCGACGTTCGGCACGCCGACGATCATCACGCGGACGGTCTTTTTGACGCCGCGCGCCGCCATTTTGGCGACGGCTTCCGCGCTGGCTTTCTCGATGCGCGCGATGATATCCTTCGCTTTGCCGCGGATGCTGTCAAAACTCATGCAGTCAATGCCCTGCGCGCGGAAATAAGCGAGCCATGCGCGGGTCTGGTTCTCCTGCGCGAGATCCGCCTTGCCCAGCACGAGCAGGCGGCGCTTGCCCTTGATGAGCGCATCCAGATCCGGATTTCGACTGGCTCTGGGGATGCGCGCATCGCAAAGCTCGACAACGACATCCACCCGGCTGAGCTGATCGGCGAGCGCGCGCTTCGCCCTTGCCATATGACCCGGATACCAGTTGATTTTTTTCTCGTCAGCGCGGAGCATCATATCTTCGTTCATGGAACCTCCTTGGGGCGCTGCCCCAAAACCCGGCAGGGGACATCGTTCCCTGCGCCCTTTCTTTGCTTTGCGCCGGCTTTACCATACAGCGCGGTATTTCAAAATACAAAAAGACCGTCGGACATAACGCCCGGCGGTCTTAACAGCACAATTACTTCTCCTTAATCTTGGCGGCCTTGCCGGACAGATTACGCAGATAGTACAGCTTCGCACGACGGACCTTGCCGCGGCGGAGTACCGTAATCTTATCAAGACGCGGGGAATGCAGCGGGAAAGTACGCTCCACGCCGATGCCGTAGGAAACACGGCGGAGGGTGAAGGTCTCACGGATGCTGCCGTTGCGCTTAGCGATGCAGATGCCCTCGAACGCCTGGAGACGCTCGCGGTCGCCTTCAACGACCTTCACCATAACACGCAGGGTATCGCCCACGTTGAACTTGGGAAGATCTTTCTTGAGCTGCTCGCTCTCGATCGCACGGATGATTTCGCTCATGAGTGGTTTCTCCTTTCATCATAGGCGTTCATGCGTGACGCGACTTTGTCAGCAGCGGAGCGCCCGTTTCATACAAAGGAGATTATAACACGGTCAGTGGCGTTTGCGCAAGAGAAATTTCCTGTTTTTGCGAAAAAAACGGAACCGCTTTTTTGTAAATTTCGGCGGGTCAGCGCAAAAAACGCCCTGTCCCTGTTTTCCCCATGCGGGAATTATGGTATACTAGCCTTAAAAGGAGGTTTGCCGCTTGAAAGACAACCGCATCAATTTCGATTTGGAGCGCAAGCTGCGTCGATACGCCATCAGCAGCCTGATGAAGTACATCGTCATCGGTCAGGGCATCGTCTTTGCGCTGATGTATATCTGGCCAACGGTGGGCTATCAGCTCTATTCCCTTATCACGCTGACCCGCACGGGGCTGATGCGCGGGCAGATCTGGCGGCTGGTGACGTTTGTATTCGTGCCGCCGTCCAGCTCGCCCATCTTCATCCTGTTCGCGCTGTATTTTTATTATATGATCGGCGTTGGGCTGGAAAACCAGTGGGGCAAGGTCAAGTTCAATCTGTATTATCTGGTCGGCATGCTCGGTTCGATCATCGCCGCGCTGATTACCGGTTATGCGAATAACACGTTCCTCAATCTGTCGCTGTTCTTCGCCTATGCCGCGC
This sequence comes from uncultured Clostridia bacterium, assembly GCA_934631055.1. Classification (GTDB taxonomy): domain Bacteria; phylum Bacillota; class Clostridia; order Christensenellales; family Aristaeellaceae; genus Ventricola. The sequence goes on from CAKTXP010000124.1 coordinate 2,749, forward strand.
TGTATCCCGACGAGCAGGTGCTGCTGTTCATGATTTTGCCGATTAAGATGAAGTATCTGGCGGTCGCGGACGCCGCGCTGTATCTCTATTATTTCATCGTCGGCACCGCGTCCACGCGCGTGACCATCGCGCTGTGCCTTTTGAACGTCGTACTGTTCCTCGGCGGGGATATCCTGAGCACCATCCGCCGCGAATCGCGCTACTGGAAAACGCGCTATAACTACCGCAAAACCATGTGGAAAAAGTAAACGCCTATGAAAACGCCACCCTTCCCGATTTCGGAGAAGGATGGCGTTCTCTTTACCCGTTCTTCCTCGTCGTCAAAATCATACCGAACAGACCGCCTGCCGCGACGCCCATGCCCAGATCCGCCAGATACGCCGTCCACTGCGGATTCTGCCCCATCATCAGCGCATAGCAGGCGATGCCCAGCGCCATATACAGCACGCCGACGCATGCGCCGCGAAGCGCCCCGCCGCTTTCTCCCGCGCGCATGGCGGTCGTCACGCCAGCGAGGATGGATACGAACTTGACCACCTGATTGATGGCTGTGATGGCTCTGTCGCTCGCGTTCCACCAGTTGAGGATGAGCGCGAAGAGCGCCACGCCGATGATGGTGATTGCCGCCGCGACCAGCACGCCGCGCACGACCGCCCAGAGCGCGCTCTTATCGCTCCGCCTGCCGCTCCTGCGCGACGTGCGCTTAAAAGACCCCAACCCCTTTGAGGACGCCATATTTTCCATGCCGTTCACCCTTTCATACAAAAAACCGCTCTGCCATGGTCAACCCTATGACAGAGCGGTTTAATTCATGCGTGATTAGATGAGCTGCTCGGAGTCGTTGGTCACGGAGAGCTGCTCCACGTTGCGGATCGCCCAGCGCGCAAAGACCATCTGGGTCTTCTGCTCGCCGACTTCAACGGTCAGCACGTCGTCCTTGATCTTGACGATGGTGCCGTAGATGCCGCCGATGGTGCAGATGCGGTCGCCGACCTTGAGGTTGTCGAGCATCGCCTTAGCTTCCTTGTCCTTCTTGCGCTGCGGGCGGATGAGGACAAAGTAGAACACGACGAAAATGAGGATCATCGGCACGAACTGCACGGCGTAGTAGATAAAGGTCGCGCCGGCGCTCATTTCGGTCGTCGCGGCAGCATCGGCCGTCGCAGCCGCGGTATCCGCCGCGTCAGCGAGCAGATTCAGCAGGTTGTAATTCATGGGAAAAGCACATCCTTTCAAAATTCGGTGCGGGATAACTTCATTATTATAGCCTGTTTTACGCCATCCTGCAACATACGCAGAAAATTTCTTAGGGGAGAATGGGAGGGAACGAAGGGAACGCTTGGGGCTTTGATCCGGGAAACTCGCATAGTCGCCTACGGCTCCTTGCGATTTCCGATTTCCGCCATGCTGAATCCCGCACAGCGGGCGCATGGCTCCAATCCCCAAACCCCACAAGGGAACGATGTTCCCTTGACCCTTACTACGCTATCGCGAAGCGATAGCTGAAGGTAACGAATATTTAAGCCGCCGCGAAGCGAAGAAGGGGTTTGGGGACAAGGTCCCCAAGCAGGTCTGGGCGGCAGCCCAGCGTCCTCCCCGTCTCCGCCGTTCCCTTAGAAGTTGCGGCTCGTGTCGTAGTGGCTGAAGAAGTCGCGGCGGAATTCCTCGAAGCGATCCTCGTCGATCGCCTTGCGGATGCGCTCCATCAGCCGGAGCAGGTAGCGTAGATTGTGAATCGTCGCCAGCCGTCCGCCTGTGATCTCGCCCGCCTTGATGAGATGACGGATGTACGCGCGGGAGAAATTGCGGCAGGCATAGCAGTCGCATCCCTCTTCCAGCGGGCCAAAGTCGTGCGCATACTGCGCGTTGCGGATGACCAGACGTCCCTGATCGGTGAAGCAGGTTCCGTTGCGCGCAATGCGCGTCGCCAATACGCAGTCGAACATGTCCACGCCGCGATACACGCCTTCCACCAGACAATCCGGACTGCCGACACCCATCAGATAGCGGGGCTTGTTCGTCGGCATATACGGCATCAGTGCGTCGAGCATGTCATACATGATCGGCTTCGGCTCTCCGACGGACAGACCGCCGATGCCGTAGCCCGGAAAATCCATGTCGGCAAGCACCTTCGCGCTCTCGATGCGCAGGTCTTCATAGAACGCGCCCTGCACGATGCCGAAGACCGCCTGATCCTCGCGGGTATGATGCTCCTTGCAGCGCTGCGCCCAGCGGTGCGTGCGGAGCATGGCTTCCTGCGCTGTCTTATGGTCGCAGGGATACGGCGAACAGACGTCAAACGCCATCGCGATATCGCTGCCCAGCGCTTCCTGAATATCCATGCTGGTCTCCGGACCGATGAACATCTTGCTGCCATCCAAATGGCTGCGGAAATGGACGCCCTCTTCCTTGATCTTGCGCAGGCTGGCGAGTGAAAAGACCTGGAATCCGCCGGAATCCGTCAGGATCGGCTTGTTCCAGCTCATGAACTTGTGCAGCCCGCCTGCCTCTTTGATGAGATCCTCGCCGGGGCGGATATGCAGGTGATAGGTATTGGAGAGGATAATCTGCGAACCGACTTCGTCAAGCTCGCGCGGGGTCATACCCTTGACGGTCGCCTGAGTGCCGACGGGCATAAAGATTGGGGTCTGGATATCGCCGTGCGGCGTATGAACAACGCCGCGGCGGGCATGGGTCTTCGCGTCCTTTTTAACAAGGTCAAACGTTACGGGTGACGGCATAAATCTTTTCCTTTCTACGCAGAGCGCTGTACACGCGCAGGCGCGGGAATACGGGTTACGGGGAACGGGGTTACGCCGGGCGCTGCCCGGATCCGGCAGGAACCTGAGGTTCCTGCGCTTCCCGATTCTTTATCGCTGCGCGATAAAGAAAACTTCAAAGTTCATTATCCTACCCATTTTGCGAAGCAAAATGAAGCAGGGGTGCAGGGCTTAGTTCCCTGCCGGGGTTTGGAACAGAGCCCCAAAACGTCCCTTATTCGTCTTTCAGAAGCTCGTTCAGGGGCTTCTTTTCACCGGGCGCAGCGGTGACTTCGTATACGCCCAAACCGATCATCAGGAACATTGCGGCGACGCCGAGGATAGCAAACGGATCGCTGCTATTCAGATTCAGCACACCGTCCAGCGCCGCGCCGATAAAGATCGGCACGACGCAGGTTGCCAAAAGCGCAATACCCTTGCCGCGCCTGCGGCGCGTCTTTTCGTCCGCCGCTTCCTTGAGCATCAGCAGCTTTTTGCGCAGGCGCGGGCTGATGGAAAACTCATGGCTGCGTATCTTCGCCCGATTCTTCGGCTTTTTCGCCGTCGTCAGGCAGTAGACGCCCAAGCCGATCATCGCGAACATGCCGACCAGCCCCAGCGTTCCGCCGACGTCCATCAGCGAATCGCCGATCAGCGTCATCAGACCTGTAAACGCCATCAACGGCGCGACGCACGCGCTGCACAGCGCCGAGCCAATCGCGACCCGATTCTGGTATTCGCTGCTCTGCTTAACATAGTCGGCAGCTTCCTGTTCCGTCATCTGATCCCATCGTCCGCTGCTCGTCGGCGCGTTCAGCTCTTCAAATCCCTCGCGGCGCATCCTTCTGGGAATATCCGAAAAATCATCCTGCGTCTGCTGCAAAGCCGCTTCCGCATTCATCCCCTTGTCTCTCAGCGCGTCGTATCGGTCGAGCATCTGCCCAAGCAGATTCACGCGATACAGATCTGCCATCGGTTCGCGCTCGAAGTCCTCCGTCCTTTCAAGGATATATCGCTTGAAAGAGAGTTCGACTTCCTCGCGCGCAGCGGCGGCGTTTCCGCCTGACATCATGCTTCCCCCTTCACCATGTTCTTGATGATCTCGCCCGCCATGATGAGCCCGACGACCGGCGGAACGAAGCTGACGCTTCCGGGCGCATGGCGTCCGTTGCTCTCGTCGGCGACGATCTTCAGCGGTTCCTCGGTCGAAAAAACGACGCGGTGATGCGCGATGCCCCGCTTTTTGAGCTGGATGCGCATCACGCGGCAGAGCGGGCAGACGCTGGTCTTGGCGATATCGGCGACCTGGAAACGCGTCGGGTCGAGCTTGTTGCCCGCGCCCATCGCGCTGATGGCGTAAATACCGGCAGCCTGCGCGCGCGTTACCAATTCGACCTTGGCTTTCACCGTGTCGATGCAGTCCGCGACTGCGTCAAACTGCGCAAGGTCGAGCGTTTCCGCCGTTTCCGGCGTATAGAACATGCGCATCGGCGTCACCTCGCAGGCGGGGTTGATATCCCGAACCTGCGCGGCGATGACCTCGACCTTCGGCTGTCCGATGGTCGAATCCATCGCGACCGCCTGCCGGTTGATGTTCGTCACACTGACCACGTCGTCGTCGATGACGGCGATGTGTCCGACACCGGCTCTCGCCA
>CAKTXP010000125.1 GCA_934631055.1 uncultured Clostridia bacterium
TTCTTGCGCTTGACCTGCATGTGCGCTATAATGCTTTACAACATTAAAGCGATGAAAGAAGGTCTTTCCCATGCGAATCCGCTACATTTCCGCTGACCCTGCCGGTAATCTGACGGCGCTGACGCTGACCCAGGTCAAACCGGAGGAACGCGCCGCTGTTGCCGCGCGGATGATGGCGCGCTGTCCGGAAGGATTTGAGCAGGTCGGCTTTATCGGCGCGCATGCGGCGGATGCAGCGCTTCCACGTCTGGATATGATGGGCGGGGAGTTCTGCGGAAATGCGGCGCGAGCGTTCGCTTACTGGGTAGAGCGGCAGAGAGGAAACCGAGAGCGCGCGCTGAACATCTCCATCAGCGGCGCATCGAAACCGGTCGAGGTCGAGGTCGACGCGGCGCGCGGCAAGGCTTATGCGCAGATGCCGATCCCCATGGGGGCGGAAGCGATTCAGGTCATGGGGCGCGCCGTTCCCGTAGTCCATATGGAAGGAATCGACCATGCGCTGATGCTTAATTGTGCGCCGTCGCCAAAGCTGGCGGAGGAAGTCTTGAACGCCATGCCCGCCCAGGATGCGCAGGGAGTGCTGTTCGTTCAGGGAACGCAGATGACGCCGCTGGTGTATGTCGCCGCGACGGGGACGCGGGTATGGGAGAGCAGCTGCGGTTCCGGAACGGTCGCGCTGGCGTGGCATCTCGCCCAAAATCTGGCGGACGGGGAACATGGCTTTGCGTTTGACGAGCCGGGCGGAAGGCTTGAGGCGCGCGTGACGATGCGCATGGGGAAGGCAGTTCGCGTCGTCATGGGCGGAAATGTGTCTCTGGGCGAAGAGAGGGAAATAGAGCTGTAACGCACTGAGCATAAAAACAAAAGACGTGAACAAAAATCGCCCCCTGCGCCCGTCTATACAGGTGAAATACGAAAGCCATTAAAATTGCCGTCGGGCGGACGCGCCTGTCGGCAGAAAGCGGGGGATCTCTTTGACAGATACTGTACAGGGCTGGACGGCGGAAAGGCTGATCGACGAATACGGCGACGAGCTGCTCCGGCTGTGCCTGTTTTATATGGGCGACAGACAGCTTGCCGAGGACGCTTTTCAGGAGACGATGGTCAAGGCGTGGCGCGCGCTGGAAAGCTTCCGAGGAGAAAGCGGGATCAAGACGTGGCTGTTCCATATCGCCGTCAACACCTGCCGGGACATGCTGCGAAGCGGCTGGTTCAGGATGAGAAAGAAGAGCGTACCGCTGGATGTCATGCCGGAATTGGAGCAGCAGGAGGATGAGCATGCGCGGGAGATTGCCGCCGCCGTGCTGAGCCTGCCGGGGAAATACCGCGAGGTCATGGTGCTGTATTATGAACAGGGCATGCGCATTCGGGAAATCGCCGAGGCGCTGCATATGCCGCTGAATTCCGTATCGAGCAGACTGCGGCGTGCGAAAGCACTGCTCAGGGATGAAGTGGAAGGGGGAAACGACGCATGAAAGGGCAGGAAATCAGACAGGGATTAAAAACGGCTGAGGAAGATGTGCGGGTTTCGCCTATGCTGCGTGCAAGGGCGCTGCGTGCCATGCGCGAGAGCGGAAAACCCAAAACCGTAAGGGTGAAGAAAAAGGCATCGTTTGTTTTGGCGGCTGCGCTGGTGTGCGTGATGCTGACGGCTGTGGCTCTGGCGGCGGCGAATCGGGCGGGCATGCTCGATTTCATCGGAAGATATCCCAACGCCGAACTGCCGGATAACGCCGCCGATTATGTGCATCCGGCGGATGCGGCGGGAAAGACCGCGGGGCTGTCCACAGATGTCAGGGAAGAATTCTATGACGGACGGACATTGCGGCTGACGGTCGATGTTGCGATGGAAAACCAGAAGGCGATTCTGCTCGGTCTGGATTACCTGCCGACGGACAGATGGCAGAGCCTGATCCATATGGCGGGCGATGAGGAAGACGAAACGGATACGCGCTCCATTCTGGATGTCTACCGACAGGACGGCTATGAAGCGATGTATAACATGGACGTATATACGAAGGAAGATCAGGGCAGCATGGGCGTCAGCAGAAGCGGCTACGACATGGTGCTGGGCGAGGACGGCATATTGACCTGCTATATCGAGCAGACCTATGATACGGATGAGCCGAAGCGGACGGTCGAATTGAACATCCGTGCGAAGCGGTATCGTGAGGAAGACGGAAGCATGCGGCTGGAAAGCGAACCATGCGCGGAGATGAAGCTCTCGTTCGTGGTCACATCCTCGGCGCAGGAGGATGCGTCGGAGGACACATGGGTCAGCACGGAGCCGGTCGATTACGAGGAAGTCGGCGTGCGCATCGACAAAGTGACGATGATGATCAAGCCGCTGGAAATCTACTATACAATCGACTATACGGTGACAAACAGGGAAAAATTTGCTGCGCTGGACGGCGGACTGGATTTTGAAATCATCGACCCGAACAGCGGCGCGGCGGAATACTGGGAACAGCGGCTCAAGGATGGTCCATCCGGCGCAGGCTCAAGCGGACCGACCGACGGCGGCGATTGGGACACGGCGGTCACATGGCAGCAGGAGGGAACGCTTGCGCTGAGCGAATGGGCGCAGAGCTATACCCTGCGGGCGTACAGCACATGGGAAAAAACGCGGTATGATACGCATACCGTCAGGATGATTCAGGAATAAAAGATAAGAGAACCCCGCCTGTCGGATGAAAAGACAGGCGGGGTTTGAGTTGTATGAGAAAACATGATATAATGCGGATGAAGGGATAACCGGATTCACGGTTTAAACCGGCGATTCCATCATATTGACAGGGGGAAAACATCCGTGTCCAGCAAAGCTGAAAACTATACCATGCGCGTCTTTTATCTGCTTGCCATCGTCTTTGTTGTCGATGGTCATATGTCGATGGGACACATGTTTGAAATGAACGGGCTTTTCCGCTACTATTCCTTTCATCTGATGATGTTCGCATTCGGTTCGGGTTATTTCTTCAAACTCTACGGCAGGCCGCTTTCCGATCTGCTGCACAGGGCGAAAAAGCTGATGATCCCTTTATATTTCTGGAATCTGGTCTACGGCGTCGGCGCGGCGCTTCTGCGCAGGCTCGGTGGTTTTGAGCTGGGCGAGCCGCTTTCGGCGTATACGCTGCTGCTTGCGCCGCTGGCAGACGGCGAGCATTTCGTCTGGAATCTCGGTTCGTGGTTCATCTTCCCGTTTTTCTGCGCGCAGGTGTTTTATGCGCTTGTCCGCAGGCTGTCGAGCTTATGGCATGAAAACGAATGGATGACCTTTTTGCTTTGCCTGATTCCCGGATGCGTGGCAGTTCAGCTCTGTTATACAGGCAGGCAGGACATCCTGCCCATCTGGATGTTAAGACCGATGATCCTTCTGCCGGGCTTTGCGGGCGGTACGCTCTACCGCCGCGTTTTGGAGCGGCGCGACCATCTGCCCACCGTACCGTATCTCATCGGCGTCGTCATCCTGCGCGCGCTGCTGTGTACGCGGTATGAGAATCTGGCGTACCTGCTTTCGGATTGTTCCTACTTTGTCTGCGATGCGTTCGGCGTTTACGCGGGCGCGGCGCTGGCGATCGCGTTTTATCTGCGCATTTCCCGCCTGCTTGCGCCGTATATCGGCAAAAGCCGCCTTGCATTGGCGATCAGCCGCAACACATTCGACGTGATGATGCACCACTACATGGGCTTTTTCGCGCTGAACTGCTTCTTCCTCATCGTTCATATCCTGGGGCTTGGCGCGGCGGATTTCAGCGTGCATATCTTCCGCACGCGTTCCAACTATCTCTATGCGCCGGATGGGCGCGCGGAGTGGAGCGTGCTGTATCTGCTCTGCGGGGTCACGCTTCCGCTGCTGATTGGGCATACGGCGCGAGCCGTCAAAACGCGGCTTCAAGCATGCCTTTCTCGCCGACGTAAACCGGAATCTGGCTCTGCTCGATGACCTGATTTCCATGGGAAAGGCTGGAAAAGAGTGTCAATACGCAGGCGGCGTTTGGAAGCGCACATTCCAGCAGACCGATTTCCCCGCCGCCGGGCGGACAGGGACGCTTGAGCGTCGCCAGCTTTTTTCCGTTTTCATCCTCCAGATAGGCGCGGACGATTAAATCGTCTGCGCTTTTTTCAGGTTCGACGAAGGCGTGAATCGACGCGCTGAACCGGGATCTGGCAAACCATGCGCCGCGGAGCGGAAGCGCGCTGACGTGCGTTGGCGCGAACGCGGTCTGCATCGCGGCGTAGACGTCCGCGTCCTGCCAGACGCCGGGTGCACAGAGCGAACCCGAAAAACGCCCCTGCCGCGCGGCTTCCGCGCTGAGCCGGATGCGGACAGCGCGGAGCCAGAGCAGAACGGCGGCGATATCCGGACTTTGCGGGTCGAGCGCTCTGCCTGCGGCATCCAAAAGTAATTCAGATGGGGAAGCATCCATGGGCGGCGTTCTCGGGCAGGCTGTCAGCCCGCAGAGCTGCCACGCGTCCAGAATGGGCAGATTGCGCATGCGTGGAAGCGGCGCATGGCCGAAGGATACGCATGCGTGACGGGAAAGCCGCTCGCGCATGGCGTCCGTGGCGACGGGATGAAAGATGCCGATGCCTGCGAGCGTCATTTTCCGATAGAAAAAATCGGATGCGGGCGCGTCCAGCCGAAACCCACATAGGCACATCGGCGAAAGCCGCCTGAGCAGCGCGTCGGGATCGGCGCATTCGCCGGGCAGGAGAGGGAGATCGTAATCCGCCGCTCTGCCGGAATAGCCGCAGGAAAACGTTTGCTCATCGCAGAGCGAACCGGGAATAAATGCGCCGCGATGCGCCGCGCGTTTAAAGAGCGTCAGCCGGATGGCACAGCCGGCGTAAGGCACGCCGGGCTGAAAACGCGGCGAGGGGAAGGGAAACGCCATCTCGACGGACTGCTGTTTACCGGCGGGGAGGGAGAGCGAATAATCGTGAATGGGCTGTGTGTCCTTGTCACAGGCGGTCAGCACGCGAAGCAGATAATCGCCCGCGTCCATGGCGCAGACAGTCGTATGCAGGCGGACGGTCTGCGTCTGCCCATCCGGAATCAGGAGCGTATCCCGCAGGCGGGCATGAGAAACGGCATGCAGGCAGACGCCGCCCAGTACGCCTGCGGGCCGGGACGCGTCAAAGCACAGGCGGATCGTCTGTTTTCGACCGAGATGGAGCGCGCGGAAGAGCGGAACGCGGAGCATGCCGTCCTTGGGATTTTGGAATGCGGCGGTGGGCGTATCGTCGATAAATACGCGCCCTCTGCCCCGAATCAGCTCAAAGGTCAGTTCCGCGTCCTGCGCGTTCAGCCTGCCAAAATCCAGCTCAAGCCGCAGCTCCGCCGCGCCGCGCACGTCCTCCGGAATCATGGCGGGAAGAGGAAACGGCGCGCCGGTCGGCGGAGGTTCGGACACGTCGAAAGAAGCGTCCTTGCCAAGCAGGTCGCAAAAATCCGCCAGCGTGTCCGCGCCAGGCAGATGAAACGTTGTGTCGGTTTCTCCTTCGAGCAGGCGCGCGGGCAGGTCGTCGCAAAAAATACGCCAGCCGGTATTCAGCGGTCGCACGGCGTCGCTTCCTTTTGGCGCAGGATGGCTTCGCGCGCCATCATCAGCCCGCAGATAGTCTTGCTGTCGCGAATCTCGCCGCGCATGACCTGATTGAACGCTTCTTCCAGCGGCAGGCGGCAGAGCCCTAAGAATTCGTCCTCGTCCGGATGTGTTTCACCCTGAGAAAGCCCCTGCGCCAGATAGATGGCGATTTTTTCCGTACAGAAGCCCGGCGTGGTCAGGATCGTGGTGAGATGGGTCATATGTTCGGCGGAAAGACCGGTCTCTTCCTTCAATTCGCGGACGGCACAGTCGAGCGGGTCCTCGTTTTCGCTGTCCAGCTTGCCCGCGGGGATCTCCAGCGTCATGCGGTCGGCGGCGACGCGGTATTGGCGGACCAGCAGCGTATCCCCGTTGGGATAGACCGGAACGACTGCCGCCGCGCCCTTATGCAGAACGAGTTCGCGCGGCGCCTGACGCCCGTTGGGGCAGGTGACCGTCCATTTTTCGACATGCAGGATATGCCCGTCGTAGATGCTTTCTTTTTTTACGGGGACTTCGCGCAGGGCGCTGTCGTCCATCGGTTTCATATTCATGAAAAAAACTCCTTTCGCTGATGCGGTTGAATACGGATAATTTCTCTTTGGATGGGATAAATCCCTGCCTTTGCTTCGTCTTATACGCAGGAGAGCGCTGCGAATCTCTGCCAAAAAGGGCGGCGGAGTTGACAGGCGGCGTTTCCCGCTTTACAATGAGAAACAGAAAAAAGAGATTCATGGGCGCGCATGCCGCAGGGGACGCGCAAGCCCTTGGTTCACCTGAAAAGGAGGATACAAAACATGATGAAGCGATTCATCCGCAGGATGACGGCTTTCGCGCTCAGCGCCATGCTGCTGACCGCGCCGATGGCGCAGGCGCAGGAGCTGACCACGCCCGAAGGCGCGTGGCTGTCGGTTGAGATCGTCGTGACGCTGGAGGACGGAAGCCAGCTCAGCCTGTTCGTCACGCCTGTGACCACGACGCTGGGCAGCACGGTCTACTGGCTCGACGATACGCAGCTCAGCGACGAAGAGCGCGCCGCGCTTTCGGGCGCACAGCTCAGGCTGGTGACGGACGCGGGCGAGGTATACAGCGAGATGCCCCTTTCCGGAACGGGTCTGGACAGCGCGCTGGATTATCCGGTATCGGTCGTCAACCCGATTGACCCGAATTCCGTACTGACGTTCATGCGCGCGGATTATTCCGCTCCGGCGACCGAAGAGGAAGCCGATATGATCCTCAGCCAGTTTGGCTTTGAAACGCCCGCGCCGGTGGAGCCGGAACAGCCGGTTGAACCGGAGCAGCCGGTAGAGCCGGTCGAACCGGAGCAGCCGGTAGAGCCGGTCGAACCGGAGCAGCCGGTAGAGCC
>CAKTXP010000126.1 GCA_934631055.1 uncultured Clostridia bacterium
CTCGGCTGGCGCTTCGCTTTTTTGCGCTGCTTCCGCTCCTCTTCCTCCTCTTCTTCCGGGGAAGGCAGATGCAGGAAACGGCGCACGCGGCGCGCCCAGAGATGATAAGGCTGCCAGCGGACGAGCCAGACCAACCAGTCGATGACCAGTCCCGCCGCGAGCATGACGACCACGAGCATGACCCAGTTTTTACCCAAAAATTCCAGCAGCGTCATATGGTCCGTGGTAAACAGCGCCCAGATCGAATTGACCAGCGCGCGCACCCAGCTCATCAGTACGTTAAACAGCGAATCTGCGAGTGTTCCCATACAGCCTCCAAATCATCAAGGTATGGTTGGGGGAAAACGATTGGGGAAACCTTGGGGCTTTGCCCCAAACCCCACAAGGGAACTGAGTTCCCTTGACCTTCCTCTTCGCTTCGCGCCGGTTTAAATCAGCATAGGCATACGATGCGCATGCGCATCGTTCGATAAAATGATTCAAACCGCCGCGAAGCGAAGAAAGGGTGCAGGGAACAACGTTCCCTGCCGGGGCTTGGGGATTGGAGTCACGCGCCCGCTGTGCGGGATTCAGCGTGACGGAAATCGGAAATCGTAAGAAACGCTTGCGTTTCTATACGAGTTTCCCGGATCAGCGCCCCAATCGTCCCCATCCCCCGTTTAAACAAAAATCCGGTCGCGATGGACGACCGGAAAAGTCGAGATGCCAAACTTACTTGTTCCGAATGACCACCGAGATCTGCGGCGACGCAAGCGCGCAGGTGAATTCCGACGCGTTGTCGATATGAACCTGTACCGGCAGGCTGTATGTGCCAGCCTCCAGCCCGGAAACATCGACGAACAACCGGATATCCTCCGTAGAGAGCGCGCTGATAAAGCCGTATCCTCCCGTCAGCTGGGCGGTCGTCCTGCCCTGACCAGCGGTCGCGGTCTTGTCATCCGTCAAGCCTTCGATTTGAATCGGGATCTGGCGGATCGTCCGCTCGATCTGCTTTTCTCTGATGTGCGCCGTCACGCCGATCTCCGTCGGCAGCGTGTTTTCAACGCCCGTCTGGCGGCGCAGGCGGACATAGCCGCTGACATCCGCCGTCGCGCCGGTGATATCCAGCGGAGAATCGGTCGTCAATTCCGTGAGCGCGTCCAGCACTTCCTGCCGCGCGGCGACGGGAACTTCCTCCTCCGCCAACTCGACGCCGGTCAGCTCATAGCCTTCCGCCGGTTCGCCCGTAACAAACGCTTCCGCGTTCAGCGGGACATGCTTCATCGGCACCAGTTCCGTTTCGACCGTTACCGCGTTTGTGATAACCGACTGATTCGTCACTTCCAGCTTATCGGAAACGATGGCGTTTCCGCTTGAATCCTGAAGCTCGATATCCAGCGCCGTCTTGTCGTTCATCCGCTTCTCGCTCAATGTGGACTGGTCGAGCCGCGCGACCACGCGCGCGACGCTGGAGACCAGCGACTGCGGACCGGAGACGGACAGGGTCGTCGGGTCGGTCTTGTAGCTGTCCAGATACAGCCCTTCGGGCATGACGCCGGTCATTTCCAGCACGACCGGCACGCGGCGGGTGATATAGCGTTCAACGTTCACCGTGATGGTGGACGGGTCGCAGGAGACGACCGGCCCGTAAAGCTGGGAAGAATAGGCGATGGTCAGTTCGTTCTCGCCCTCGCCCGTGACCTGCGCCAAATCGAAATGCGGATTATAGGATGTGCCGCTGACGCGGTTATAGTTTGCCTGCGTCACCTCGACCGTCATCTTGACCGCCGGAACGAGTTCGGAAATATCGTCCATGACGATATAGCCGCGGCTTTTGAGCGTCGCGTCGCCCGTGACGCTGACCGCCACATTGGCAAAGACCTTCTGTCGCGTCAGCGTGCCGTCCGACGCGACCAGCGCGCTCCAGCAGATGACCGCCGCCAGCAGCGACACCACGATGAAAAACGGTTTGCTGTTGATGATTCGGGCGACCATCTTGCGCAGCTTGAGGAATGGACCTCGGTTCTCAGGCCTTCTTGTCGGTCTGCTGTTCATCATGAGCGCCCTTCCTCCTTTGTTTGAAATGGAGCAGCGACGCGCGCAGATCCCTTTCCTGATCCGTGTCGTACAGTCCGTGCAGGATCTGTCTCAGGGACGCCTCGTCCAGATGGCGCACGAGCCTGCCGCCCTCCGCCATGGAGATGATGCCCGTTTCTTCCGAGACGATGAACACCGTCGCATCGGAGATCTCGCTCACACCCAGACCCGCGCGATGGCGCGTGCCCAGGTCGCGTCCCACGCCCGTCGTATCCGACAGGCGCAGAAGGCACGCCGCCGCGACCACGCGATCCCCGCGGACGACGACCGCGCCGTCATGCAGCGGCGTATTCGGCTCGAAGATATTCTCAATGAGCGGCTGAGAGATGATGCCGTCCACCCGCGTGCCGGTCGCAATGACGTCGTTCAGATGAATCTTATTTTCCATGACAATAAGCGCGCCCACCTTGCGGCGCGCCATATGCTCCAGCGCAAGGATCATCTCGTCGATGATCAGTTCGGTATTGCCTTCCTGCGTCAGCCTTGCCGAGCCGTCAAACATGGAGTTATTGCCCAGCTCTTCCAGAATGCGCCGTATCTCCGATTGGAACAGCACGATCAGCAGGACAGGCCCCGCGTTGATCATCCAGGACAGCAGCGCATGAATCGTGCGCATGCCCAATATATCGCTCAGCCACGTCGCGGCGAGCAGGATCAGGATGCCCTTTAACATCTGGGATACGCGGGTCTGACGGACATGTACGAGCAATTCGTATATGATGATGGTCAGCAGCAGGATATCAATCAGGTCGATCAGGCGCGGCCTGTTGAATATGTTCCACAGGATCGCGGATATCTGTTCCCCAATCGCGCTCAAGGCACTTCCTCCCATCTATAACAGCATGTGTTCCTATTATACACCATCGGAAACTGTTCGGACAGGGGCAATCGTTTGTTATTTGAGTAAAATTTTACCCCGTCCGGAAAAATCGTTCGTCTTTCCGCACGGGGCATTTCATTTTGCTTTTAAGCTCAGGGGTTAAGCGTCCGCCGCCGCATGGCTGGGCGCGCGTTCATGCCCGGTGAAGAGCATGGAGATGCTCCACAATCCCGCCGCGCCGACGATGGTATACAGCACGCGGGAAACCAGCGCCGCCTGACCGCCGAAGAGGAAGGCGATCAGGTCGAATTGAAACAGTCCCACCAGCCCCCAGTTGATTGCGCCGATAATCACCAGCAGCAAAGAAAGACGATCCATGTTATCCACTCCTTTCCGACAAGCAGTCTGCGCGGAAAGGGCGGTTTTTATTCAATTTTTCATGGATTAAAAGTTACGTTGGGCTGCCGCCCAAGCCCCAACCGTTTTCCCCAAACGGATATCCTCTTTTTTCACGTTTTTCCAGTCAAATCGACTAATCAGCTCGTCCATCGCCGCGGGGCGTTCTTCTTCCAGAATCCCCGCGCTGTATGCCAGCATGCCCAGAATGTCCTCGCGCGAAAAGCGTTTTGAAAGGCTGGTCAAGTCCATATCCCTGTCGCGCTTGGCAAGCCGCCGTCCGTCCGCGTCCTCCAGCAGCGGGATATGGATGTACGACGGCGTATCGAATCCCAATAGGCGCTGAATGTAGATCTGCCGAGGCGTGGATGAAAGGATGTCATGCCCGCGGACGATCTCGTTCACTCCGCTGAGCGCGTCATCGACAACCACCGCCAGCTGATAGCCGAAAAGCCCGTCCGAACGGCGGATGATAAAATCCCCGCAGTCACGCGGCATGTACTCGCTGTACTGCCCATAATGGCAGTCCTGAACGGCTATCGTTTCATCCGGCACGCGCAGGCGTATTGCCGGTCGGCGCGTCCTGATGCGCTCGGCGATGTCCTCCGGCGACAGATGCGCACAGATCCCCGCGTAGACGGGATTCTCGTCCCCGCGATTCGGCGCGGAGGCGGCATGAAGCTGCGCGCGCGTGCAGAAGCAGGGGTAGAGCAATCCCTTCCGCTCAAGTTCCCGAAAATACCGCTGATAGATCTCCCCGCGCTCGCTTTGAAAAAGCGGCGGCTCGTCCCATGTGATGCCCAGCCAGCTTAAATCCTGAATCGCCGCGTCGCACAGGCGCTTCGGGCATCGCGGCGCATCCAAATCTTCGATTCTCAGCAGGAAGCGCCCGCCCGCATGCCGCGCGGACAGATACGCCAGCAGCGCGCAGAGCAGATTGCCCAGATGCAGCCGTCCGCTCGGCGTAGGCGCAAAGCGCCCCGTGACCGGCGTCGTCATGCGTCCATCAGCGGCGTCCGCGGCCCGCCGCTCTTCTTCTCTCCATCCGGAGTCAGCAGCTCGATCTCCAGCTTTTGAAAGGCGATCGGCTCGGTAAAATGCTCTTTGCTGTAAAATGTGCGCCCGAATTTTTCAAATTCGCGGTTGTGCTTGGGCAGCTGCAATGGGCGCTGTACGTCAAATCGGCGGCAAAGCTCCAAAAACGCGGACTCGATATCCCCGTCGATAATATCCACGGTCTCGCTCTTCTCGATGCGGTGATGATTGATGATCCTGCCCCAGAGGCGGTAATTGTTCATGGCTTTCTCCTTTACGCGGCGCGAGGGTTGCGCTATAATACTGATATGGATTGTAACGGATAGAGAGGAATTTGTAAAGTCATGCAATTGACACTTTGCCCGCTGTTTTCCGGTTCGTCGGGAAACAGCGTTTATATCGCCTGCGGCGGCGTGCGCATTCTGGTGGATGCCGGCGTGAGCGCGACGCGCGTAGAAGCCAATCTTCGCGAGATCGGCGTGGATATCCGCGATATCGACGCGATCCTCGTCACCCACGAACATGTCGATCATATTCGCGGGCTGGGCGTACTCTGCCGCCGCTATGGTCTGCCGGTCTATGCCAACGAAGGCACTTGGGACGGCATCCTGCAAAAAGAGAGCGGCATCCCCCAGCGCTGTGTGCGCACATTCGTCACCGGAGAGAATTTTTACATCGGCGGCGTGGATATCAGCCCGTTCCATATCCCGCACGACGCCAACGATCCGGTCGGCTTTTCCCTGAACGCGCAGGGGTTGAAGTGCGGCGTCGCGACGGATATCGGGCATATCAGCGACGAATGGATGAACGCCGTCTCCGGCTGTCAGGCGCTGGTGCTGGAAGCGAACCACGACGTCGAGATGGTTCAGCGCGGACCGTATCCGGTCAAACTCAAGCGCCGCATCCTCAGCCGCAACGGACACCTCAACAATGAAGACTGTGCGCACGCGCTGTGCGAATTGGCGGCGCGGGGCACGAAAGCCGTCTTTCTTTCTCATCTTTCTACTGACAATAATTTACCGGAACTGGCATATAATACGGTATGCGGTGCGCTTTCGGCGGCAGGATTTGACGTCGGCGGCGATATTCGCGTCTGCGTTTCCAGAAGGGACAAGGTTTCTGACATGCTGGTCCTGCGCACGGACGAAGCCAGCGCCGTGTGACGGACTCGACAACCGTACAGGGAGGGCTGTCTATGCGCCCAACGATCACCATGGATATCCGACAGGAAACCTATGAAGAGCTGTTGACGCTGGCGGATACGCTCGGCTATCCGCCCGAAGCCGCGATGAGCTATGCCGTTCGGCTGGTCAACGCCTGTATCCGCGAAGGTCTGCTGACCGATATTCCCACGCTCAGGGACGAGACAGAGCCAAAAGCCGTAAACGAAAGCGGCGGCAAGGTCATCGCTTTTCCGAGCAGACGGAAAGGTTAAGGAATCCTCATACATCATATGGAAAAACTGCGATGCGGCTTTGAGGAGCGCTCGCAGTTTTTTATATGGACAGTAAATGAGCTTAATTCTAGTTATTCAGCGGTGTTATTCGATTGTAGGGGCGCGCATTGCGCGTCCGTTTTTTTTACGCAAAATTTGTTCTTTGCTCAATTATAGCAGAGTTACAATGGGCTATCCGAGGAATTCAGGTTTCCGAAATACATCAGCTATCGCTTTGCGATAGCGTAGTGAAGGGTCAAGGGAACTCAGTTCCCTTGTGGGGTTTGGGGATTGGAGCCACGCGCCCGCTGGGCGGGATTCAGCGTGGCAGAAATCGGAAATCGTAAGAAACGCTTGCGTTTCTATACGAGTTTCCCGGATCAAAGCCCCAACGTCCCCCCTTACTTTGCTTCCGCCTCATACACCGCCGTGACGCTTGCCGTCACGCTGATGCTTCCGGAGCGGATGCCCGTTTCGGCAGATTCCGCGCGCATGCTGACCGCGCCGCTGTCCGCCACGCTGTTGACGGCGTAACCTGCGTCATAGCCGCCGTTCTCGCTGATGCTCTCCAGTCCGGAGACGGTCATGCCTGCCGCGCCCGCCATCACGTCCGCCTTCTTCGCCGCCGCGTCGATTGCCAGCGCAAGCGCCTGCTTGTACAGCTCAGAACGGTTGGACACGTCATAGGATACGTTGTAGATCTCGCTCATGCCGCTGTCCGTGACCACGCCGACAACGCTGTCGAGCATATCGACATCGCGGCAGGTGATAGAAAGCGTATGATTCGCCTGATAGCCGCTGACGGTCGGAGTATCGGCGTCATAGTTATACGTCGGGTAATAGCTGTAATTGCTGGTAACGATATCGTCCTGCGCGACGCCGAGCTGGATAAGCTTATCGGTCACGCTCGCGATGATCTTATTCATCGCTTCCTGCGCCTCGCCGACCGTCTTGGCGGAGACGCTGGCGTTTGCCGTCACGGTCACCATATCCGGCTCAGCGGTCACGGTCGCCGTTCCCTGCGCGGTGATATCCGCGTCCTTTCCATCGGCGAAAGCCATCGCCGGAATTGCCAGCATCAGCGCCAGCGCAAAAGCAAGCCATTTTTTCATTTTCATCAACCTCCTGATTAAAAAG
>CAKTXP010000127.1 GCA_934631055.1 uncultured Clostridia bacterium
TGGTGGTCGCAACAGGACTCGAACCTGTGACCCCATCGATGTGAACGATGTGCTCTACCGACTGAGCCATGCGACCATATCTGAGAACAAACAGGATTATAGCATGGAAAGAGGAAGATTGTCAACCCCTGAATTTCATGTTTTTTACCTTATAGGAAATTGCATAAAGCCTGCTCGCGTGCGTAAAGCTTTGAATCTTTACGGACTGTGGCGGAAATGCAGGCGGGCTCAGCCTGCTTTTTTAGAACGCAGATGCCGATGCCCGCCTTTCCTGTCTTTCTTTATGGAGTGTTTTGTGGTATAATAAAGCGATTCACTGTGATTTATGGTCAGGAAGTTGGGAGATACGCATGCAGCTGCCTTTCATTTCAGTCATTTTGCCTGTGCGCAACGAGGAGCGCTTTATTACCGCCTGCGTGGACTCTATTTTTTCGCAGGATTATCCGGCGGAAAAGATGGAAGTTATTTTTGTGGACGGCCGTTCGGAAGATCGCACGGTCGAGCTTTTGCATGGCATGCAGAAGGCGCATCCGCAGATTGTCGTGCTGGATAATCCCAACCGCACGGTGCCGTATGCGATGAACATCGGCATCGCGGCAAGCCATGCGCCGGTCATCGTTCGTCTGGACGCGCACGCGGAGTATCCGCCGGATTATATCCGCCTGTCGGTCGAAACGCTGCTGACGAAGGACTGCGACAACGCGGGCGGCGTCTTTGAGACGCATGGGCGCGGCTTCATGGGCGAGGCGATCGCCGAGATGCTCAAGACGCCGCTGGGCGTAGGCAACGCGACCTATCGCCTGACGACGGAGGACGGCTATGTCGATACCGTGCCGTTTGGCTGTTTCAAGCGCGAACTGTTTGACCGCATCGGCGGATTCGATGAGCGCATGACCCGCAATCAGGACAACGAGCTGAATTTCCGCATCCGCAAAAACGGCGGCAAAATCTATCTCAACCACAATATCCGCGTGCAGTATTACTGCCGCGATACGATGCGCGGCATCATGAAGATGGGCTTCATGAACGGCAAATGGAATGTCATCACGATGACCCTTGTCCCCGGCTCGATGGGCGTGCGCCATTTTGTGCCGCTGGCGTTCGTACTTTCGACCATTCTGCTCGTGCTGCTGACGCTCATTACACGGAGTATGCTCTTCGGCGGGCTGCTGGCGCTGGAATGGGGCGCATATCTGCTGCTGGATTTTTTCTATTCTTATACGATTGCCAGGGAAAAGGGATGGAAGTTCCTGCCAGTTGAGGTCATCCTCTATCCGGCGTTCCACTTTGCCTATGGATTCGGCTCGCTGAGCGGCATCATCGCGCTGCCGGGCTTTATCCGCAAAGAAAAAGAGAAAAAGGCGGGTGGCAGATCGTGAAGATTCTGCACATCTGCTGCAATCTTGCCGGCTCGACGGTATTCCCGCAGCTGTTTGAATCGCTCGACCGAGCGGGACTGGAACAGGTCGTATTCGTTCCGGAGCGGCGCGCGAAGGACATGCACAAGAACGAACCGAAGGGCGTTCCGACGATCTATCGGATGACGGTCAAGGCGACCGACATGCTCTTCTTTTTCCGCAAGGCGCAGAGGACGGTTCCGGTCATTGAGCGCGAAGCAGATCTGTCCGGCGTGACGTTGATTCACGCGCATACGCTGTTTACGGACGGCTCCATTGCGCGCGGGCTGGCGAAAAAGACGGGTCTGCCGTATATGGTAACGCTCCGATACAGCGATATTGCGGCGATATGGAAGTATGAGCCGCATCTGCGCCCGATGGCGCGGCGTATCCTCAGGGATGCAGAAAAGGTGGTCTGCCTGAGCAGTGCGGCGAAAGAGACCGTGCTGGGCTGGGTCAAGGGCGCGGCGCGGAACGAGCTGGAGCGGAAGATGGAGATCATCCCCAACGGCATCGATCCGGCTTGGCTGGACGGCAAGCCCAAGACCGCGCCGCATGAGCCTGTGCGCGTGGGCTTTGCCGGACTGCTCAATCCGCGCAAACGCCCGCTGGACGCTGTTGCGGCGGTGCACCGCGCGAACGAGAAGCAGCAGGGGCGGTTTACTGCTGTGGTCTGCGGCGACGGACCGCTCAGGGAAGCTGTGCGCGCGGCGATGAAGCCGGAGGACAGCTATCTGGGGCGTATATCGGGCATGGACGCGATGAAGCGGTTTTATGCAGACTGCGATGTGCTGCTCGTGCCGTCCTCGGCGGAGACGTTCGGCATGGTCTATCTGGAGGCGATGAGCCAGGGCGTTCCGGTGCTTTACACAAAGGGGCAGGGATTTGACGGACAGTTTCCGGAGGGAGACGTCGGCTTTTCCGTTCCCTGTGGTGATGTGAATGCGCAGGCGGATGCGCTTTGCCGCATTTTGGAAGATTACGCTGCGAGGTCAGCGCGCTGCGTCGAGCGCACGCAGGGGTATGCGTGGGAACGCATCGCGAAAAAGTGGGTGGAGCTGTATGGGGGAACGATTGGGGCTTTGCCCCAAACCTCACAAGGGAACTGAGTTCCCTTGACCTTCCACTTCCGCTTCGCGGCGGCTTGAATCATTTTTGATAAACGACGCGCATGCGCGTCGTATGTGTCGTATGTTTAGAAGATTTAAACCGGCGCGAAGCGAAAAAAGGGTGCAGGGAACAAGGGTCCCTGCCGGGGTCAAGGGGCAGAGCCCCTTGCGTTTCCCTATCCATTTGAAAGGAGGTGTCGGACGTGCGGGTCTTGATGATGATCCATCGACAGGCGGATAATTCGCCGTATTGCTTCTATGTCCATGAGCAGGCAAAAGCCCTGCGCGCGCAGGGACACGACGTGACGGTCATCTCCTGCGTCGGCGTGATGCCGCTGATGGAAAAATTCCGTCCGGCGCTTGCTGAAACGGATAAAAAGACGCCGCAAAAAGATGTCGTTGACGGTATCCCCGTGTATTTTCCGCGCTGTCTGACGCTGGGCAACGCGGGCGAAAAGGCGATAGGCGGCTGGCTGCTCTATCGTGCGGCGCTTCCAATCGCTCAAAAGCTTCATCGGGAGAAACCGTTCGATATCGTTCATGCGCATATGCTCCCACGCGACGGACACGCGGGTCTGCTGACGGCGCGTGCGCTGGGCGTTCCTGTCGCGCTGACCGTGCATGGAACGGATATCTTTCATTACTTTATCCCCGGCAGAGAGCCGTGGAAGCGCAACATCCGCATTGCGCGGGACGTCGATGCGCTGATGGCGGTCTCTAACCTGCTGATGTCGCGAGTCGCTCCATACAGGGGCGAGGGGAAACTGTCGCGCGTCGTACAGAACGGCGTCGATTTGTCGCTTGTCCCGATGAATGAAAAGAAAAAGCCGCGCAGCGTCATCTCCGTCGGAACGCTGAAGGCGAGAAAATGTATGGACAGGACGCTGGAGGCGTTCGCGCGTCTGGCGGATGAATATCCGGACGCGACGCTGACTATCGTCGGCATCGGCGAGATGGAGGGGCAGCTTCGCGCGCGCATCGGTCAGCTTGGCTTGCAGGAGCGGGTCGCGCTGACGGGCGGTCTGCCGCATGAAGAAGTGCTTCGGCGGATGGCGCAGAGCGATTTGTTTGTCCTGCCCAGCTGGGGCGAAGGATACGGCATCGTCTATATCGAAGCGATGGCGGCGGGATGTATCGCCGTTGGCGCAAAGGATGAGGGTATCGCCGATACCATCACGGACGGGGAAAACGGTTTCCTCGTTCCCGCAGGCGGTATCGACGAGACTGAGCGCGTGATGCGGCAGGTGTTCGCCCATCCGGAAAGGTATGAAGCGCTCAGGCAGAAGGGCATGCAGGCGGCGCGCGGGCTGACATGGGCGCGCAACGCGGAACAGACGGCGGAGGTTTACCGCGAGGCAATCGAGCATTGGAGGAAAGAACATGCGCAAGCAAGGCATTGACGGAACGGGAATGCTCAACCTGTATGACAGGGTGACGGGCATTTTCAACGAGATATTCGACGCAAGGCTGCTGACCGCGGCGATCTTTGCGCTGGTCGGCTACTGCACGCTGTTCACACAGCGGAAATTCCCGATGCGCTGGATGATCTTCGTGCTTTTCGGCATGATCCTGCTGGCGTTCGTGACGCTGACGGCGCGCACGCCCGGCAAGGCGAAGGTTCGCTTTCACAAGGGCATGGCGGGGCTTTGGTTTGCGCTGCATGGGATGATGGTCGTCTCCGGTCTGTTTTATCAGGACTGGCTGCCGGAAAGCGTGCCGCTGCTCATCTGCTATCCCATTGTGTTCTCTGTGTTTGCGTCGCGGGACGACGATTCGACGTTCCGCTCCATCCTGCGCGGCGCGGTGTTTGCCGTCCTGCCGTTTCTGGCGTGGTCGTATCTGACTGTCCCGGTGACGCTCGCCTATCCGGGCTATAAGGGCGTTTTTTACGACGCGAACTGCCTGTCGATGTGCTGCATCGTAATGGCGACGGCGGCGCTGATGCTGGCGTATGCGAGCTTTACGCAGGGGCATAAAAAGGCTGCTGCTGCGTATCTGCTGCTGGGCGCGTGGGCGGCGTTTACACTGCTGGCGACGCTCTCCCGTTCGGGACTGCTGGCGTTCGTCGGCGTGGTGGTCATCCTCGTGGCGGCGATCATTGCAGGCACGGCAAAGCATCCGGGTCGGCTGCTGGCGCTGCTGGGCGTGTTCATCGTGCTTTGCGGCATCGCGGGCGTGAAGATTACGAAAGACAAGATTTATGAAGCGGCGGTTGAGGACTACGAACTCGCGGTGTACAACCACGAGACTTACGGCAACCCCATCACGGTTCCCAAGCCGGAGGATAAGCACGTCAGCATGGACGACCTGACGAGCGACCGCTGGGGAATCTGGATGACCATCCTGCAAAATCTGACATGGAACGGACATGAGACGAGCGTCATTCAGGAATGGGTGGCGCAAGACGGCGCGGGCGACCGCCATTTCAATGCGCACAACGCATTCCTCGGCGTGACCTACAACAACGGCTTCATCGCGGGCATCCTGCTCTGCGCCTATACGGTGCTGGCGTTTATTCGCGCGCTGCGGTATTACTGGCTGCATCGCAAGGCAAGTCCGTATGCGGCGACGCCGCTGGCTTTCTGCACGATCTTCATTCTGGTCGGCATGTTCGAGTCGGTCTATGCGCCGTTCTCTGTCATCGGCTGCGTCTATTTCTTAGTACAGGCGCCGCTTTGGAGAGCGGAGTGAAGTGGGGACGTTGGGGCGCTGCCCCAAACCTCGCCAAGGAACTGAGTTCCTTGGATTCTCCGTTTCGCTTCGCGGCAGTTTGAATAGATTTATCCTCAGCTGTCGCAATGCGACAGCGTAGTAAGGGTGCAGGGAACATCGTTCCCTGCTGGGGTTTGGGGCGAAGCCCCAAAAACATCATACTTGGAGTTTTTCATGAATCCGAAAGTTTCTATCGTGATACCGGTCTACGGGAACGAGGCGTTTCTGCCCAAGTGTATTTCGACCCTGCGCGCGCAGACGCTGAGGGATATCGAGCTTATCTTTGTCTGCGACGGCAGTCCGGATAACTCGCTGGCGATCCTGCGCCGCGCGGAACAGATGGACAGCCGCATCCGCGTCATCGCCTTTGAAGAAAATCAGGGCGTATCGGCGGCGCGCAACGCGGGTATCGACGCGGCGCGGGGCGATTATATCGGCTTCTGCGACGGCGACGACTGGGTTGAGCCGGAGATGTATGAAACGCTGTACAACGCGGCGCAGAAAGCGGACGCGGACGTCTCCTTCTGTCGGGTCTTTAAGGACAGGGGAGAGAAGAGCGAGGACGTGCCGCTCGGGTTTGACGACGGGATGACGTTCAACCGCGCGTCTATCCGCCATGCGCTCATCCCCGCAATGCTCGCTCAGCCGAAGGACAGCGACGACCTGCCGCTGTCGGGGTATACGCCGCGCAACCTCTTCAAGCGGGAAGCTGTCGGCGCGCATCGCTTCCGGCAGGATATCCGCTATGCCGAGGATCTGCTGTTTATCGTCGGCTGCATGCTGGACGCGGGGCGCGCGGTCGCGGTAGACAAGGCGTATTATCACTATCGCTGCTATGAAGGAAGCGTGACCAAGCATTTCAGCTTCCACATTCCGGAAAGCTATGAGAAATCCAATGACGCGCTGGACGAGCTGCTCGCTGATTATCCGGAATGTGTGCGGCGCATGCGCATCCGCCGCCGCAAGATGGCGATTACGACCGTGCGCAATCTCTGCTATCCGGGAACGCCGTATGAGTTCTGGGAACGTGTTCGACGCGCCCGCGCATATATGAACCGTCCGGATATCGTCGCGCTGTTTGAAGAGATCGAGCCGAGAAATTTTCCGGCACAGCTGGGCATCAAGCTTGGACTGATGAAGCGGCGGATGGCGTTTGTCATGTGCTTCCTGTTTACCTATGTGTTCGACCGAGTTTGACGAAAGGCGAAAATAAGCATGCAAAAGAATGAACGACCGATGGATATCGCCGATGTGCTGGCGCGGCGGAGACCGCAGCTTATCGCTAAGCGCGCGATGGACATCGTGCTTTCTGCCGGCGCGCTGGCGGTACTCTGGCCCCTGCTGCTTCTGATTGCGCTGGCAATCGTCATCGACGATGCGGGACCGGTGTTCTATCGGCAGGTACGCGTCGGGAGGAATGGAAAGACGTTTCGCATCTTCAAATTCCGTTCGATGGTCACGGACGCGGATAAAAAAGGGCTTGCCATCACCGTAGGCAGGGACAGACGCATTACCCGCGTCGGCGCGATTCTGCGTAAGACCAAGCTTGACGAGCTGGCTCAGCTGCTCAACGTGCTTTTCGGTCAGATGAGCTTTGTCGGCCCGCGTCCGGAAGTACCGAAATATGTGGACATGTATACGCCGTATCAGCGGCAGGTGCTGCTTGTCCG